>NZ_JAAHFZ010000002.1:0-172372 GCF_010672795.1 Moorena sp. SIO1G6 | reverse complement strand
ACTGCCAGCACCTCTGGGCTTGGGAATGCCGGTAGTATCACCATACAAGATGCTCAACAGGTTGACCTTGATCGCAATAGTTCGATATCGACAGCAGTAAACTTTGGTGCAGATGGCGATGGTGGGAATGTCGATATTGAAACCAAGTTTCTCTCCCTAGATCACACCTCGACAATTGAAGCGAGTACTGCCGGTACCGGAAATGCCGGTAGTATCAAAATCCCAGATACCGACTCGGTTTCCCTTAATCGGAATAGTTCCATATCCACAGCAGTAAACTCTGGAGCAGATGCTGAAAAAGCCGGTAATATTGATCTAAAAACGCGATCGCTTACTTTAACCAATGAATCTCAAATAACTGCCAGCACCTCTGGGCTTGGGAATGCCGGTAGTATCACCATACAAGATGCTCAACAGGTTGACCTTGATCGCAATAGTTCGATATCGACAGCAGTAAACTTTGGTGCAGATGGCGATGGTGGGAATGTCGATATTGAAACCAAGTTTCTCTCCCTAGATCACACCTCGACAATTGAAGCGAGTACTGCCGGTACCGGAAATGCCGGTAGTATCAAAATCCCAGATACCGACTCGGTTTCCCTTAATCGGAATAGTTCCATATCCACAGCAGTAAACTCTGGAGCAGATGCTGAAAAAGCCGGTAATATTGATCTAAAAACGCGATCGCTTACTTTAACCAATGAATCTCAAATAACTGCCAGCACCTCTGGGCTTGGGAATGCCGGTAGTATCACCATACAAGATGCTCAACAGGTTAACCTTGATCTCAACAGTTCCATATCCACCGCAGTAAATACTGGTGCAGTTGGGAATGGTGGCAATATTGATCTAAAAACCGAGTCTCTATCCCTAGATCACACCTCGAAAATTGAAGCAAGTACTGCCGGTACCGGAAATGCCGGTAGTATCACAATCCCAGACGCTGAGGAGGTTTCCCTTAATCGGAATAGTTCGATTTCGACAGCAGTAAACACTGGTGCAGTTGGCAATGGTGGGGATGTAGATATTAAAACGCGTACGCTAAAATTAACCAATGACTCTGAAATAACTGCCAGTACTGCTGGTGATGGAGATGCCGGTAACATCACCCTTCAGGCTGATCAAGTGACCATCCAGGGAGACTCACAGGTGTCAGCCACTACTTCCAGCGTTACCAATACTGACCGGGGTAAGGGTGGCAACATTAACATAATTGAGGCCAATCGGTTTGAGGCTACCGACGGTGGGAACGTCAGAACCACCACCGAAGGTAATAAGCAGGCTGGTAATATTACTCTGGAAGTACGTGATGATATAACTCTAGCTGGAGCTGGAAGTGGGTTGTTTGCCAACACTACTCGTGGTTCTAGCGGTGATGGTGGCAATATTTTCGTTGACCCCAGAACTTTGACCATTCGGGATAAAGCCAAGATAGCTGTAGATAGCCAAGGCCAGGGAAAAGGGGGCAGTATTACACTTGAGGCAGGCACACTCACCCTTAATAATAAAGCAGAGCTATCCGCAGAAACGGCTAGCACCCAAGGAGGTAATATTACCTTAACCATTGACGAGTTGTTGTTCTTGCGACGCAACAGTAAAATCTCTACTACCGCAGGCACTGCTCAAGCTGGTGGAAACGGCGGCAATATTGAGATTAATGCTCCCTTTATCCTAGGCATTCGTCAAGAAAATAGCGACATTACCGCTAATGCTTTTGAAGGCAATGGCGGCAATATCACAATCACCACCCAAGGTATCATTGGGCTAGAGTTCCGAGAAAAGCTCACCCCCCTCAGTGACATTACCGCTAGCTCTGAGTTTGGTCTAGATGGTACCGTCAACATCAATGCACCTGGAATTGACCCCAGCCGAGGGTTGTCGGAATTGCCAACCGATATAATTGATGCCTCTCAACTGATTGAAAAAAACCTCTGTGCTGCGGGTGAGGGGAGTGAATTTACTGCCACAGGTCGTGGTGGCTTACCGGTTTCTCCCAACGAAACCCTGAACCCCAATGCTACATGGGACGATTGGCGTATCACTGAGCAACCTCAAACTAGGATCAAAAGGCGTCGGTTAAGGTCAAGGCAGCATCAACTACAGATTAATCAACCACAGACCAGTAATCCTAAACCTAAACAAATTGTGGAAGCCCAAGGCTGGGTTATCGGTGCCAACGGGGAGGTAATTCTCACCGCTCATCCAGTCATAGTGACTCCGAAGGGTACCTGGTTACATAAAGTAGACTGTCCAATGCTTCACCAAACCTTTAAGCAGCTGCGGTGAGTTTTCCGGGGAAACCAGAGGATAGATCCCCCTCCCGTCCCCCTTAACAAGGGGGAAGCCAGAGGATAGATCCTCCTCCCGTCCCCCTTAACAAGATAGATCCTCCTCCCGTCCCCCTTAACAAGATAGATCCTCCTCCCGTCCCCCTTAACAAGGGGGAAGCCAGAGGATAGATCCTCCTCCCGTCCCCCTTAACAAGATAGATCCCCCTCCCGTCCCCCTTAACAAGGGGGAAGCTATGCGATCGCTTTTCCCTGTTCCCTGTTCCCTGTTCCCTGTTCGCTGTTCCCAACGCGAAAGATAACTCAGATAAATGAAGCGCCTGATTCAGTTTATTTTAATGACCTTGTTGGGGCTAATCTTAAGCCATGGTGTACACGCACTACCCTTCTCGGCTGGCCATCAGCCATCAGTCATTAGCACTCAGTCATTAGCAATCAGCCATCAGCACTCAGCCATCAGCAATCAGCCATCAGCACTCAGTAACAGTGAGCAGAACGCAACAGTAAGCAGGACGCAACAGGAAGCAGGAAGCACGAAGCACTACTTGCTGCTGGAAACAGGAAAACAATACTACGATGCTGGACAGTATGCTGATGCTGCACGAGTATTGCAGCAGGCGGCACAAGCTTATCAAGCCACAGGAGATATCCTCAACCAAGCCCAAGCCCTGCGTTTGCTGTCCTTAGTGACTCAGCAACTTGGGGAATGGGATCAAGCCCAAGCAGCCATTGACTCCAGTTTGTCGTTGCTAGAAACCGTATCCAGGGGAGGTGAGGGAGTATTGGCTAAAGTGTTGAACACTCAAGGGCGTTTGCAATTGGTACAGGGAAATGCTGAAGCTGCCCTGAACACCTGGCAAAATGCTGAAGCACTGTATGCTCAAGCCAATGATCGGGTTGGTGTGCTTGGTAGCCAGATTAATCAAGCCCAAGGGATGCAATCTTTGGGACTTTACCGTCGAGCCAAGAAGCTATTGACTCAGGTAAGACAAACCCTGCTGGCACAACCGGATTCTCCTCTAAAAGCTATTGGCTTACACAATCTTGGTAATGTGTTTCGCCAAGCAGGGGATTTAGAGCAATCTAAACAGACCTTAACCGAAAGTTGGAAAGTCGCACAACGAATACAATCTCCAGAATCCCAGAGTCAAGCGTTACTGAGTTTAGGTAATACTGAGCGAGCCTTAGCCACAAGAGCAAAAGACACGAATAACCACAAGGCATCCAAGCAGCATATCCAAGAGGCGATAACTCACTATCAACAAGCAGCAGCAACCACCACCTCACCCATTACCAAAATTCAAGCACAATTGAATCAGCTAAGTTTACTCATCGAGACAGACCAGGAGAAATCTGTTCAAGCGTTGTTGCCACAAATCCAGACATTGCTCACTAAATTACCATCCAGTAGAGCATCAGTTTACGCCCACGTAAATTTCGCTCAAAGTCTGATCTTGATCAGAAATCGAAAATTGCGTACGCAATTTACCAAACCAATTACCACGCAAATTCCCAATTTCCCAGACATTGCTCAACAACTCAACACTGCCATTGAGCAAGCTAAAACCCTAGAAGACAAACGAGCAGAATCCTATGCCCTGGGCACCCTTGGTAACTGGTTTGAACAAACCAAGGATTGGTCAAATGCCATAACCTTTACCAAGTCAGCGCTTCTGATTGCCCAAGGGATTAATGCACCGGATATTGCTTATCAGTGGCAGTGGCAAATGGGACGTCTACTTAAGGCTAAAGCAGAACAAGCCACTACCACCAGCAATGGTGATACCGAAGCAGTAACGAAACTGATCGATCATGCGATCGCTTATTATACCCAAGCCTCTAATACCTTAACGAATTTACGCAGTGATTTAGTTGCTCTCAATCCGGACATCCAGTTTTCCTTCCGAGAACAAGTAGAGCCTGTCTATCGAGAGTTAGTTGATTTACTCTTGCGTTCTCCTGAACCGAGTAACGATAATCTCAAAAAGGCCCGTAAGGTTATTGAAGCACTCCAGCTTGCTGAAATCGACAACTTTTTTCGAGACGCCTGCGCCAAGCCAGAAAAAGTCAACATTGATAATGTAGACCCTAGAGCAGCGGTGATTTACCCGATTATCTTAAAAGACGGCTTAGCGGTAATCCTCAAATTGCCTAAGCAAAATGACTTGGTGTACTCTTTCCATCAAAACATATCAGACGATCAAGTAGACGAAGCGGTCAAAAAGTTCCAAGAAATCATAACCAAACCTACCGGTGCTAATCACACTATCAAAAAAGAATTACCCCAAATTTATGACTTGCTAATCAGACCCTTTGAAGAAGAACTAGAGACTAACCGTGACAGAGACCAAAGCCCAATAAAAACCCTAGTATTTATCCTAGATGGGTCATTACGAAATATTCCTGTAGCAGCCCTTTATGATCGAGAAAAGGACAAGTATTTAATAGAACGGTATGCTGTAGCTGTGACCCCTGGCTTACAGCTAGTGGACCCCAAACCATTGCCAAGGCAACAGCTCACAGCCCTAATTGCTGGAGCTACTAACGCTCCCAGCTTTAAAAAAGAAGGTTTAGGACCAATCGATAACGTCGCATTCGAGTTAACAAAAATTGGGGAACAGGTCAACCGTAGTCAGAAACTGCAAAATCAGGAATTTATCAAAGAAAACCTGCAAAATCAACTAACCGCAGCGTCTTTCAATGTTGTTCATATTGCCACTCACGGCCAGTTCAGTTCCAACCCAGAGCAAACATTTATTTTAGACTGGGATGAACGCATCAAAGTCAAGGATTTAGATAACTTACTACGGATGAGTGACCCCAGTGGCACCACCCCCATTGAACTATTGTTACTGAGTGCTTGTCAGACTGCTACTGGGGACAAACGAGCGGCTTTAGGACTAGCTGGGATAGCGATTAGAGCAGGAGCACGCAGTACCCTAGCCACCTTGTGGCAAGTTAATGATGCCTCTACAGCGGAATTTATGAATCAGTTCTACCAACAGTTAAATAATCCACAGTTGACTAAAGCGGAAGCCCTGCGAAATGCTCAAATAGAGTTTCTAAAGATGGAAGAAGAAGATCCTAACAAAGACTACACTCTTCCTTATCATTGGGCACCATTTATTTTAGTTGGGAATTGGCTGTAGAATGTAGAATGTAGAATGTAGAATGTAGAATGTAGAATGTAGAAGGCAGAAGGGAGAATGTAGAAGGGAGAAGGGAGAATGTAGAAGGGAGAAGGGAGAAGGGAGAATGTAGAATGTAGAATGTAGAATGTAGAAGGGAGAATGTAGAATGTAGAATGTAGAATGGAGAAGGGAGAATGTAGAATGTAGAATGTAGAATGTAGAATGTAGAATGTAGAATGTAGAAGGGAGAATGTAGAATGTAGAATGTAGAATGTAGAATGTAGAATGTAGAATGTAGAATGTAGAAGGCAGAAGGGAGAATGTAGAAGGCAGAAGGGAGAATGTAGAAGGCAGAAGGGAGAAGGGAGAAGGGAGAAGACAGAAGGGAGAAGGGAGAATGTAGAAGACAGAAGACAGAAGGGAGAAGGCAGAAGACAGAAGACAGAAGACAGAAGACAGAAGACAGAAGACAGAATTCTCAATTCTCAATTCTCAATTCTCAATTCTCAATTCTCAATTCTCAATTCTCAATTCTCAATTCTCAATTCTCAATTCTCAATTCTTAATTCTCAATTCTTAATTCTTAATTATAAAATTCCGACACTCTCCTCTTTTTCCCTATTTTTTAACCAGCACCGGTGTAATTTCCTCAAGGTTACCCAAAAGGGGTTGTTCAGATATGGTTTTCCCCAAACGAGGGGTCAATACCTCAGTCCAAGCTTCTTTAAGAGTCCTATCGTGGGGCTGTTGCCGCCTTAATTCAGCTAACTCAGTTAACTGATCAAACCATATGTCATGCTTATCATAAGCTGCGATTCTCTCTTGAAGAGTTTTCGCTTCATTTAAATCCTGTTCTAGGTCTGGAGAGTGGGCAACTCGTTTAACTCGTCCTTTGAAATAGACGGTTGTTGGTTTATTGGATAATTCCCAAGCAGGGCAATTGATCTCTATATTCCAACGATAGGTTTGACCAACTTCCAAGGAATTTACTTTCTCAGGAAGCCGAATACCCACAATGCCAGGCTTATCTAGTAGCTTGAAAGATGTTCGGTAAATATCTTTTTTACCATATTTATCCTGCAAGGAAAATTCTAAGGACGCTTCATCCTCTGAGTTATAATCTCCATCTTCTGAGGTATAAGGTAGATATATCCAAAAGGTTGGATAATCATGAGTAACCTTTAAATATGAATAATCTAAATTTGGCTGATAAAAACCTACTAAAGAAGTCAGTGTTGGAAGCTCTGCCTTGTATAGGCAAGGACCACGGGTTCCTGTACCCTGGGCAGCATCAGGAGTACCCTTGTCTGGGGGTTTGGGCTTGGTATACTCAATTGGTCCTTGTTGTGCTTGGCCAACATTGATGGATTGATCAGCTTCTACTCGGGAGACCAAGAAACAACTAATCCAGCCAACAACCATTAAATTAAAGGGAAATAGGTATTGAAGCCGAAATAATTTAGTTAACATCATCACTCAACCTTCAGATCAACATCGACAGATGTTTACCTGATATATCCAATTTTTGGATTCAGATTAACACCCCTGTATATCACCACTATTTCCAGATCAAAATCCGGTCAAGTGTTGTGATTAGTTATTAGTAATTAGTCATACCAAATCCGGGTTAAAAATCCCATTTATTCAGTATGCCTAGGGCGTGTTTTCAAAGTTTTCCGCAAGATTTAGATCCCCCCCAGCCCCCCGCGCGGAAGGGGGGAGCCATACTCAAAGTCCCCCTTTTTTAAGGGGGATAATGGGGGATCTCCGAGGCAAGAAGACACGCCCTAGGCGCAACTTGTTAGTATCGCCCCAAGTTAGTATCGCCCCAAGCACTATAAGTCGCGGCTAAAGGGGGGTTATCAAAGGGGATTTTGGCTCATTGGTCATTGGTCATTTGTAACTATCAAGAGATTTAATGTAGCTCACCAAAGACTAATCACTAATGACGTAAGCATATGCTTACCTAATGACTAATGACGAGTCAATTACTTTGGTCACTTTGTAAACCAAAGTAAAGAACCACACTAGTAGCCACCAATGCTATAGTAGCGGGAATTAATGGCACCCAACCACCGGTTACTATCAGTAAAACCCAGCAACTTCCATATAAAACAACCAAAGCAGTTCCAGTACCCAATAGGACGGGACGCAGCACGTTAAAGTTTCCAGCAACCATACCCCCCACCACAGCCCAGCACCAAATCCACAGGGCTTCACCAGGCTCAGACCACCACCAAATTAATGGTCGATTATCCAGCACTGCACTGAGGATGTGACTGATCATCTGCGCCTGAATTTCTATCCCACTCATGCTCTCAACAGACCACTGACCACCACTGTAGGGTGTGCGCCAAAAATTATCATTAAAACTGGGCGCAATGGTACCGATCACGACAATGCGATTCCTGACTAAGTCGGCATTGAAGTCATCCCTGAGAACCTCTCCAAGGGAAACGGTCTCAGCAATTTGATCGGAAGCTCGATAATTCAGTAATATTTGGTGACCACCGGACTTTAGATTGTGATATCCACCAGAATCCTTTTCTAGGGTCTTAAAAACTGTAGTGCCAAGCTTTAAGTAATTTTCTGTCACCTCCAACTGGATTGCTTGATCGGCCAGATAACCTGTTGCCAATTGGAAATTAAATGAGTAGTAGCTCTGACAAGGAGATGGTGACCCTACAGCCAACAGATGGCGACGGATAATGTCATCGGGGTCGAGTAAAACATTATTAAAGCCTTGGCGAACCTCTGGTACTTCTGGAGGTGGGGGAACTCCGGGGTCACCATAATGGCAGATGGCAAACAAGTGATCACTAGTTTGCATCCGAGTCGCTAAATCCTGGTATTCCCTTGCCACAGGATTCTCCCGATAAATATCCAAACCAATGGCACTCGGTTGATACTGTTCCAGCTTTGCCAGCAGTTTGGCCAAGGAACGATCGGATAAGGAGGCGGCTCTTCTTTCTTCCTTAGGTTGGGACTGCACATCCTTTTCAGTGATTGTGACTAATAACAGTCGTGGATCTGGTCCTTCATTGGGTCGCAGCCGCATCAACTGGTCAAACCCTTGCAGTTCCCAGGGCTGGAATAGGCCAAGCGATCGCACTACCATTACCAAGCTAGTGACCACTATGCTAGATAGCAGCACTCTCTGGAAACTAGGCCACTTGGGTTTCCGTTTTTCTTGCTCTTGGCACAAATCTGCCCAAGCTGGTGGTTCTTGTGCTAGATTCTGGTAAATTACTGGTAACCAACTGGCGCAGGGAAACTGACGCTCCAACCCCTGCAATCGCTCCCGTGCTTCCCGCGCTGCCAGATATAAAGACTTACCATTAGCAAATCCCTTCAAAAAATACTTCAAAAAGTTTTGAGCGACCTGATCTGGCACCAACTCCCGCATTATAATCATTTGGGGAATTTGTAAATCATGGAGTTTCCGTGCCAATCCCAACCCATCACAAGAATTAAAAATTGCCAGTTTTAAGCCCTGGGCCACGGCTTTTTTGAGGGCATACCACAGTTCATCAATGGTTAAGCTATCGGTGGGATTAATATAAATTCGACCTGTTTCCCCCTCTGTCTCACTATGTCCTGCGAAAAAGATAATATCCCAAGCTTGCTCCCATAACTGGTCATTGATTTCGTGATGTTTGGGCTCTACTAAAAAGACGGTTTCTGCATTAGGTAAATTCTCCAGCAGTTGTCGATCTGCCTTAATATCAATACCAGCACTATGACCTAAAATTGCTAAAATTCTCACTTTAGATTTCGAGGTAGGTGTAGGGAGTTGATGGGGTCGCTTAAACTGTGTTCCACTCAGAGCAACTTCAGCCTTGGGGTAACGGTCAAAAAAATCCCACAGATGCCAAGGCAGCTTTTGTAACTGGGTATTTTCCGTGCGAATCAGCACCCGAATGGTTTCCTCTGGGTTTAACTCTTCCCGTAATCGCTTATCAATGGGACGAAACTGTTCAGAATCCAGCCATCGTTTCAGTATATTACCTAACTCATGGGCTGAATCCCGACATTCCTTGAGCTGTTGGTTAATGGAACCACCATAGATAATTTTTCCGGGCTGGATTCTCGCGGGTGAACCTAGGCTCCGATATTTTTCGCGCCAATGGTATTGTAAGTAAGTAGTGAGTTGTGAAGCTGCAGGCAAGTAACCGGTCATTTCCAGTGTTGCGCGTGACCCTTCTTCAGCAATTTCTAAGCGTACCTGAAACCCCTGCTGCTGGGAATCACCATCTAGACTCAGGACAACTAACTTTCCCATTTTTGGTAATTAGTTATTAGGTATTAAGTATTAGGTATTAAGTATTAGGTATTAAGTATTAAGTATTAGCTATTAGCTATTAGCTATTAGCTATTAAGTATTAGGTATTAGGAATGGATAACAATCGTAATAATTCAGCTAATGCGCTACGCGCACGCTGCGCGAACAGCTTATGCGCTACGCGCACGCTGCGCGAACAGCTATCAGCTGATGCGCTACAGATGGTGCTACTTGAGGTGCTATCAGCTATCAGCTAAAGGCCAACGGCTGACCGCTGACCGCTGAATACTTACTAACAATCTTACCCATTCCCCCTTACTTGAGAATAAATTTTATGCAATAGGGATGGATTTATAGACGATGCTTTCCCTGAGTCAGTTTCTCACTAAAAAACCAGCCCTACTTACTCGGGCTTTCCTATAATCATACCAAATCCCCTTTATTACCCCTACTTCCTATAAGCCAAAATCTACCTCACCGAATTGACAACTGCTATAGTAATATTATATCTAATTAATAATCGGATTAATACAAGGCTGGGTTTACGAAGCATACCGGTAGCGCAATCGCCGCTAACTTTAGATTAAAAAATTTTCCGTAATACTGACATCATTCAAAACTAACTTAATGCTAAAACGTTCTCCCGGTTCGCCACTGACTTGCAACTTAATATTTTCCGTCTCTCTGGCTTGGGTTTGAATCACCGCAATGCCCTCGTGATCCAGCACCATAATCTGTAGATTCTTGGGAAGACGGTCTCCACCACCACCAGGATACAGTTCAATGAATATATTCATTTTGGGTGAATCCGTTGGATGTAGCTCCACAAATAAAGCTACCTTCTCGGCACCCCAGGCGATTTCCGAACCGAGTAGCTTACCTCGTTTTACTCCCACGGTAGTATGCAATCCTTTACTAGGTTGGTCAAAGGGGAAACTTCTGAAATCCAGCATTGGCTCCGGTGCTGGCTGTAATATAGTTTCCACAGTCTTCCAATCTGCCTCAAAACTATTGTCTAACCACTGCCTTAATCGCACTACTGCTGTCTGGCTTTGTGGTTGCTGTTGTTGGCTAGAGTCTGTTTCCATAGTGTTGGACGGTGAAGCATCGGGACAGAAGACCTTGGGTTTGAGAGCATGACTATGGCTCCACTGCTTTGCCCCTGCCTGGGATTGGCCACATTGCCGATACTCTTTAATGTGTCGCGGTAACTCTTTCAGGGTTCGCAATTGGTTCACGGGGAATTGTTCTGTTACCACTTTATCAGCAAATCCTACCAGAGTTGCCTCCTCCAATGCTTGATCAAGCTCCACCGCCACATAACCAATTCGTTCCTGCCAGACTGCTGCTGGAACTTTGACACACTTAGCCTCAGGTAAAATAAGTCTACACTCCAACTTACCATGATTTTTCACAGTCAGATCCGCAACATCCATCAAGGTTTGCATCACTGGGTTCCAACTGTCGCTTTCCTCTAAGTTTGTCTCAAATCCCATCTTTCAACTCCAATTCCCCTCCCGTTATAGTCGTTCGCGCAGCGTCTGACACTGCCAGTAAGACAAGCGCGGGAACGAAATTACCGCCAGAACAGGGTCGCCAAAATGGGTTACTGGCTATAGGTAAAAGGGTTAAAACTTTTGGCATAAGGCGACCCTGTTCAAGGTTTTGTCTCCGGGAGACGGGGCGTATAAAGTGCTCCCGCAGCTGACCCACACAGCCCCTTGGGAATTGGAGACTAGAATTGTTGCGAGTCGTTGATAGTTTCTGTTATCATAGATATATTATTACGCTCCTTTGAGTGTCGATTTAGGTGCAAGCTGAAAAGCCTCTGCTAGAAACTTAAATCATCAAAAATCTTGAAAAAGTAAGCCCGATGATTTGATGCTCCTAGGTCGCCGCTACGCGAACGGAGGGTGTAGAGGCTGTTTGGTTCAGCCTTTAAGGGTTTTATACTCTTAATAATCCCAGCGACCTAGGAGCCGCTACGGGAACGCTATAATCTTCGGGCTTTGCCCGACGCGGGGCGCGTTCGATTTAGCGATGGGAGTATCAAACACCGCAAGTAAAAGTTAACTGCATACACTGCCAGAGTATTTAAATAAATACCAGATAGGGGTTGACCTTTGGATGGGCGGCAAATTTTACGCGATCGCAAAATTTGCTTAACCAGTTTTCCTAAAGCTTGCTGCCGCTCTTGAGTATCTCGTGGGTACCTTTGCACTTGGCATACCAGCTGCCTAATTTGCTCTTTCATGGCTATCAATTAGAAAGACTGACCTGCTTACTTATCTGGCTGAGCTGAAATTTTTATGGGTTAATTTACAAAACTTTATTTTTTTCTAGAATCGTAGGGTGGGTAGTGCCCACCAGACATCAATCGTTTGAGTTAATTATTATCCCCAGATCCCAAGTGATTCATTGTAGGGTGAGCAGTGCCGAATTAAGAATTTAGAATTTAGAATTTAGAATTTAGAATTTAGAATTTAGAATTTAGAATTTAGAATTTAGAATTTAGAATTTAGAATTTAGAATTTGTAATTCTGCATTCTCCATTCTGCATTCTCCATTCTGCATTCTCCATTCTGCATTCTCCATGCTCCATGCTCCATGCTCCATGCTCCATGCTCCATGCTCCATTCTGCATTCTCCATTCTGCATTCTCCATTCTGACAGACAACCTTCAACAGACAACCTCTCGACTATCAGTTGATTTTCTCGGTAAATCCTGAAGGTATCCTGGAAAATATGCCATCGGCTGCAACTTCCTTAACGGTAACTCATTAGTTGCGACATTTTCCACAAATCCCAGCAGTTTCGCTTCTGTCAAGGAGTCATTCAGTTGCACTGCTATATAAGCAATTCTATCTTGCCAAACCTCTTCTGGGACGTAAACAAACTCGGCATCTGGTGAGACTGGTTTACATTCGAGCTTGCCGTAATTTTTAACCACTAAATCAGCCACATCTAGGAATGTCTGCATGATCTCTTTCTGGCTATCACTAGACTCTAAGTCAGTTTCAAATCCTAGACCCTGTAAGTACTCATTGACTGCATACACCGCCAAGGTATTGAGATAAACCTGTTCGGCTTTTTCCAGATTAGATTGCTGTTGGCAACGCTTTTCTGCTAGCTGATGGGCTGCTTCTGGTAGTGTGACCATAATTTGACAGACTAGTGTGACTGAGCAATCCCTCTAGTTTAGCTTTACCAATAAATTATCAACTATAATAGGTATCATCCTATAGGTAGAGGAATAATTCCCTTTAACCCCTACAGGTGATCTAAGTTTATGTATTGAGCAGATTAAGCACCGATTTGGACAAGCCTGTATTTGTTTATACAATTTTCAGCCCAGCTCTTCCTCTATATATCTCTTGATTTCAGGGGATAATTTCCTAATATTACGTTGAAAGAAGTTATTCAGGGATGAAATTTTAATTCCTAAAGAATCCGATATCTCTTGCCATTTTTTTCCGTCGAGGTAGGCTAACCCTATCACTTGCAATGTGGCGGAAGGATGGTTTTTGATATGTTTCTGTAAGAGCTTTTCCGGGTCTGCTTTAAAATAGTATCTGAGCTGGTCATACAACGTCAGTTCTGTTTCCGGTTGTGCCACAGTCTCTATGGTCATCGATTCCCCAGTCAGCTCAGAAAAGTTTGAGGAGAAAGGCAGAGAGGCTTTAGCCATCTCAAACACTAATGAATCTCCCTTTGTCCGGTCTTTTGCGATTAACTGGGACAACAACAATAAGACCATCATAATTTTAGTAACGTTACTGATCTGGGTCTTGTCTATAATTAAGCCTTTAATGCTTAGTGTGATCCAAAAAATCACAGAATCTAGTTTGGTGCTTTTAATCAGAGCGTTCAACTGATATTTGATTCTGACAATTTTGCCAGATTGAGCTTGGATAAATGGGTCATTGAGGTCTTGTTGAGCCTTTTGTAACATCTTATCAAGGCGATAATTGACCCAGGCTATAAATTTCCCTTTTGCTTGATTGTAGTGATTGAGGTTTTGATAGACATAATACAATGTCCGATTCACAGCATCATCATAGACCTCAGGGGAAAATTTGCCTCGATAGCAAAGCTTACCGGAAAGCTTAATGGCATTGAGCAATTCCGTTAAGGCATAAAATCGCTCTGGGCTATGGGGTTGATGCCGTTGTGCTTCTAGGGCTAGCTGCTGAAGACGACTCTCGTCGAGTACCTTCTTAAAAAGACTATCCCGCCAAGAGGCCCACTCCTTTTCAGAAGTCATTTGTAGATATGGGCTATCAATATCCTCCTCAAGTTGATGGTTGAGCTGCTCCTGTACGGTCTGATATATCTCTAGATAGATGCCAGATAGAGGGTGACCTGGCCGTGGGCGACACACTTTACGGGTACGCAAAATATGCTCAACTAGTTCTGCCAAAACCTGATACCGCTGTTGATTTTCAATCGTATCTTGTTTTGATTTAATCACCAGATGTTGAATTTGCTTGCTCATGACCATTCAGGAATGCTTGTGTAATTAGTTATCAGGGTAGTTTCCAAGTTTTATGAAATTCGTTACAAAACTTTATATTTTGGAATAGTTACAAAACTTTATATAAAATTGTAGAAAAATTGGATTTTCGGAGTGATTAACATAGTGAGGGCAATCAAAAAGCCTTGATGCTCTTGATAGCAAAACTGATTATAGGTTCTGTAAGTCATAAAGCAGAATTACTTACTCTAACTAAATTAAAAATTTTACTCTAAGGAGAAAACAATGGCATTCATATTTGGCGGTCCTGGCAACGACACACTTAATGGTGGAGCTGGGAATGATACTCTGAATGGATTTGGCGGCAATGACACCATCAATGGTAAAGCTGGAGCCGACAGAACCAATGGTGGTTCTGGTAATGATCGGATAATCGACGACGATTTTGTGAATTTCGACATCCACAATGGGGGTACAGGAATCGACACTATCGATTATTCCAATGTCACATTTAGTTCCGGTCGGGTCACCATCAACCTAGGGACTGAGACCACCTCGGTTTCTGGAGGTAATACCGAGACAATTCGCAATTTTGAGAACGTTGAAGGCTCTCAGGGGGGTGAGACAATCATCGGTACCAGCGGCGCAAACCGCCTCGATGGTAATGGTGGTAATGACACACTCAATGGTGGTTTTGGGAACGATACTCTGAATGGAGATGCCGGAAATGATAACCTCAACGGTGGTTTTGGGAATGACATTCTGAATGGTGGAGCTGGAACCGACATTCTGAATGGTAGTTTTGGTAACGACATACTCAATGGTGGAGCTGGAGCCGACACCACCAATGGTGGTAGTGGTAATGATCGGATAATCGACGCCGATTTGGTGAATTTCGACATCCACAATGGCGGTTCAGGAATCGACACTATCGATTATTCCAATGTCACATTTACTTCCGGTAGGGTCACCATCAACCTGGCAACTGAGACCACCTCAGTTTCTGGAGGTAATACCGAAACAATTCGCAGTTTTGAGAACGTCGAGGGCTCTCAGGGGGGTGAGACAATTATCGGTACCAGCGGCGCAAACCGCCTCGATGGTAATGGTGGTAATGACACTCTTCAAGGTCAAGGGGGAGCGGATACCTTGATTGGCGGTAGTGGCAATGATTCCCTGGACTCAGATACTCTCGGAAGTGTTGATACAATTGGTGATCGTCTAGATGGCGGTGCGGGTAACGATACACTTCAGGGAGAAGCCGGAAACGACACTCTACTTGGTGGCAGTGGGAATGATCGGCTCACGGGTGATGATTCGACTGTAAATTTTGGCAATGATAGCCTCAACGGTGGTTCTGGCAATGACACCCTCACTGGCGCAGGTGGTAACGATACCCTAGTTGGAGGTTTGGGCTCAGATACCCTGAACGGTACTAACAGTATTCTGGACGGTGTTGGTGAAATTGATATCCTTGATCCTGGTGATTTTGGTGCCAGGGATCTGATTATCCTAGGCACCAGTGGCTCGATCTATTACAACGGTGCTGGTCTAGATTACGCTGTGATTGACAATTTCGACAGATTTAGCTTCGCTGGGGAAACTGACTCTGACAAGATCCAGATTTCCGGGTCATTGTCCAATTACAGCTTAAGCTCATTCACAGGTACAAGATCTGGTGTTTCTATTACCAATGGCACTCGAATCAACTTAGGTGCAGAGATCATTGCTTATGTCGATTCTAGTGGTTTACTGACGGCTACTGACTTTATCTCAGTCTAGTCGCCAAAGGACTTGATCTGACGGGGTGACAAGTAGGATTGTTTGCTTTACTGGCTCTCTGAGTTTAGGGGAAAGCTGCTGATGGGATACCTAGTCAGAGGGGTGTTGATACCAATTTTCATTCATAGCTAGCACCCCATCACCAGATCACCCTATCACCTTTTGAGAAATACTAAAACTCATCATCCTCATCTCCCCACTGCCCCTTGGACTCAGCCGTCCTGGGGGTACTTTTATGCTTAACCTGATCACCTCTGGAACTCCAACTGCTTAACTGTCTGGGCACCTTTGGACCGAATTGATAACTGTTATGCATAATTTTATCTCATCTTTCTCAAAGCTTTATGTAGTTTAAAAAAATAGTGAACTTTTTGTAAACGTTATAATTTTTATCTTAGTAAGATCTATAATCAGATTGGAGCTAATTAAGCCATCAATAGTAAGAGTTGATTTAACTCCTAATTACTTAGATCCAGATTCAAACTATCTGTCTCGGATATATCAGTTCATGGTGCTCCATTAATCAAGGGGTCTATAGGTTCTAACCAATTGACTTGATCGACTTGATTGTTAAATGAACTGACCTGTTAATTCATCAAGGGATTATCAATAAAATCACGATGTAGTAGCGTTTAATAATCAAGTTATTTACGCTATTAATAGATTATTTTTGTGATTTTTTGGAAATATGTAATGGTCAACATCAGGATTGTTGATCAAAATTACCCTTGATTTACCCATAAACTGGGTGTCTTAGGTTCCACTATTGATAATGAGTATTTCTTGAATAACTTTTCTAGATACAACTCAGACAAATAGAGTGAATCTTTCCGAATAGAACAATCCACAAATTTTCAAACAATTGCAATCGGTAAGGAGCAAATGATATGGGAACTTACACCGGTAACGACTTAAACAACTACAAACAAGCACACAAAGAACGTCGGTTTATATTCCAGAGATGGAAGTCTTGGACAATGTCCGGCAATGGTGGCAACGATACCCTGATTGGTGGCCCGAAAAACGACACCATTTATGGTGATGATGGTAACGACAATCTTTCTGGTCAAGGCGGTAATGATTACCTCAGTGGTGGCTCTGGCAACGATTCTCTTTATGGTGGTTCTGGTAACGATACTCTTTATGGTTACTTTGGCAACGACTACCTGGATGGTGGTACAGGCAGTGACCGAATGTATGGTGGCACGGGCAATGACCGCTATGTAGTTGACAGCACGGGGGATGTGGTCACCGAATACTTCAATCAGGGTATTGATAGAGTCTACTCCTCCATCAACTACACCTTAGGAGCCAACCTGGAAAACTTGACTCTGACTGGTAGTGCTTACTCCGGCTACGGTAACAGCCTCAACAACAGCATCAGTGGTAACAGTTCCAACAACTTCCTCTGGGGTAAATCTGGCAATGACTACTTATATGGAAATGATGGTAATGACACTCTTAGCGGTGATGTAGGCAACGACTACCTCTATGGTGGCTCTGGCAACGACTACCTTTATGGTGGCTCTGGCAACGACTATCTGGATGGTGGTACAGGCAGTGACTGGATGTATGGTGGGACGGGTAATGACCGCTATGTAGTTAACAGCACCGGGGATGTGGTCACCGAATACTTTAATCAGGGTATTGATACAGTATACTCCTCCATCAGCTACACCCTAGGAGCTAACCTGGAAAACTTGACTCTGACTGGTAGTGCTTACTACGGCTACGGTAACAGCCTCAACAACAGCATCAGTGGTAACAGTTACAACAACTACCTCTGGGGGAATTCTGGCAGTGACTACTTGTATGGGAATGCTGGTAATGACACCCTTAGCGGTGATCTAGGTAATGACTACCTCCGTGGTGGCTCTGGCAACGACTCCCTTTATGGTGGCTCTGGCAACGACACCCTTTATGGTAACTCTGGCAACGACTACCTGGATGGTGGTACAGGCAGTGACTGGATGTATGGTGGGACGGGTAATGACCGCTATGTAGTTGACAGCACCGGGGATGTGGTGACTGAATATATCAATCAGGGTATTGATAATGTAAACTCCTCCATCAGCTACACCCTAGGAGATAACCTGGAACACTTGACCCTGACTGGTAGTGCTGACTACGGCTACGGTAACAGCCTCAACAACAGCATCAGTGGTAACAATTCCAACAACGTCCTCTGGGGTAAATCTGGGAATGACTACTTATATGGGAATGGTGGTAATGACACCCTTGATGGTGGCTCTGGCAACGATACCCTGACCGGTGGATCTGGTAATGACTTTATCCAAGGTTATGAAGGTAGTAGTCAAGGTGAACTGGACACCCTAACTGGTGGTACGGGTGCGGATACTTTCGTCTTAGGTAAAAATGGTGTTGGCACCGAGATTGGTTACTTTGGTGATACTAGCTCAGGATTTGCGACAATCACTGACTTTAATCAGACAGAAGGTGATAAAGTTCAGCTCGGCGGTGTGATCAGTGATTACATTGTGTTTAAGCTTATTGATGTTAGTGGTACCTCAGCACTGGATACAACGCTATATTACAAGGGGGACTTAATTGCCGTCTTACAAGATGACACCAGTTTTAATATTAGCTCTGATGCAATATTTTAGATTGAATAAGACTTAGTAAATTGAGTTAGTATTGCCCCCTAATCCCTAGATTTGGGAATGGGGGCAATACTCAGTGATCACCTAATCATCCTACTCAAAAATCATCTTCTTCTTCTGACCACTTCCCCTTGGACTCAGCCGCCCTGGGGCTACTCCTAGGCTTGACCTGATAACCCTGCTCTGGCAATAACTCTAACTGCTTACCGGTCTTGGCACCTTCCGGCTGTTTGCGCCTTCGCGGTTCATTCTTGCTACCACCACCATGGCGACGCCAAGAGGTTCGTTCTTCAGAGGTATCCTCAGCTACCACTTCATACAATAACGCTACCTTCTCCCCATCTTTACCTTTACGCAATACCCGACCCAAGCGCTGGATATACTCCCGAGATGAACCAGTTCCTGACAAGATAATCGCCACTCGCGCATCGGGTACATCGACTCCCTCATTCAACACATGGGATGCCGCTAAACAGCGATACTCTCCTTCCCGAAATCGCTTCAAAATATCATGACGCTCTTTGACTGGGGTTTGATGAGTAATCGCGGGAATCAATAACTCTTGAGAAATGCGATAAAGTGTAGCATTACCATTGGTAAAAATTAACATCTTCTCTGGGTAATGCTGAGCCAGTAAATCTAGCAAAATCCTTAATTTTCCATCGGTACCTAAGGCAATTTCCTTGGCCTCCCGGTGAGCTAACATGGCACGGCGTCCGCTTTGCGATCGCGCACTTGCCATCACAAAGTGCTGCCAACCTTTAATACTGCCGAGATGAATGTTAGAGGCTCGCAAAAAATCATTGCGCAACGTCATGCAATAATTATAGCGATCGCGTTCTTTTTGGGACAGCTTGACCTTAATCTGAATTACCTTATGGTCAGCTAGGGCCAAACCCGCCAATTGATCAGGGCTTTTCCGATAAACCTCCGGTCCAATCAAACCATTAAGATCCCAATGACGGCCATCGGAGCGGTCTGGGGTTGCTGTCAGTCCTAACCGATAGGGTGCGATCGCATATTCCGCAATCACCTTATAAAAATCCGTAGGTAAGTGATGACACTCATCAAAAATCACCAAAGCGTACCGATTCCCTAAGGTTTCCGCATGAATAGTGGCACTATCATAGGTGGCGATCAGGATAGGCGTGCGATCGCGAGAACCACCCCCCAACACTCCCACCTCCACATCTGGAAAGGCTGCCTCCAGTTGAGCATACCACTGGTGCATTAAATCTAGGGTTGGTACCACAACTATGGTACTACGAGGAGTGTCTTGCATTGCCAACTGTGCCAGATAAGTCTTACCTGCTCCGGTTGGTAGCACCACTACCCCTTTACGACCGGCTTGCTTCCATGCCAATAGAGCTTCCAGTTGATGGGGATAAGGTTCCATCTCAAAACTAGATACTAGTGGCAGAGGCACAAATTCCCTAGCATCATCAATAAAATCAACCTTGTCTCTGAGTAAGCTTTCTACCAGAGGACGATAGTGAATTCCTCTAATCCGAAACTTTTCTACCCGATCATCCCAAGTCGCATACTCCACCCAAGCTTTACCCCTCGGTGGTGGATGCAAAATCAGAGTTCCCCGGTCAAACGTTAATCTAGGGGTGCGTGGCATGGATTCAAGGACGTTTCTTTGCTATTGTCGTACCGGTTCCGTTGCATTCAGCCGTCAGCCGTCAGCAGTCAGCCTTTGGATCACGCTGCTTGAGGTGCTTTCCATAACTCAGCATTATTCGAATGCTTACTTGTTTTCTTGATGCAAAGCGCGAGTGGGGGAAACCCCCGCAGGTCGGTAATGGTGCGCTTGACCCGTAATTAAATTCGCCACGGGTCGCACCTCTGCATGGCTTATTAAAAAGCTGTTCGGTGTAGCTTCCTAATAGCCCATAAGCACATCAAGTAGCACAACCTGTAGTGCATTAGCTGATAGCTGATACGCGACACGCTGATAGCTTACGCTTCAATAGCTAATAATACCAGACCACTGAACTTTCTTAAGTTGATTACGGCGATAGGAAAAAAAACGCTCCGGTTCAGAGTAAGTGCAGTGGGGTGCGATCGCAATTTGTTCTGAATCAATGCCCAATTGTTCCAACTGTAAGACATTCACTCGCCGCACATCCAAGCGTACTCGTCCGGGTTTCGGGTCCTCTAATATTGGGGAGTCGTCTAGCTGCTGCAAAACCCCCATAATTGATTCAGTGGTATTCCCTTGATCAGTAGATACAATACTAGCTCCCACTTCAGCCGCCACCGTTTCTGATACCTGATAGCATTCCCCTGTAATTGCTGGACCGAGAGCAATGCGTAAATTTTCTTTACGGCTACCATTGTTTAGCAATCGTGCGATCGCATTAGGAACAATCTTTTGAGCAGTACCCCGCCAGCCCGCATGAATTGCTGCTACCTGTCCCGTTTCGATATCCCCAATCAGTAAGGGCGTACAATCTGCCGTACAAACCCAAACACCTTGGTTAGCTTCCTCACTTATAATACCATCAGCCGGTGGTTTATCGGAGTCTGGCTCACCGTTTTGGGTACTTTCAATTTCCCCAGGAGTCAGTACTGTATTGCCGTGGACCTGTTTAACTCGATACACCTGGGCATCAGGCTGGAGTACATCGACCATTTCTTCAGGAGAACGGGGAGAAAATGCTGAGGAAAAGAAGCCGTGATTCCATTGCTTCAATAGGCTACTCGTTAAATAGGGCAAATTGTTCCAAGTGTGCCAGTGCCAGGTATGCATTTAAATTTTATTAACGGTTTACACTTTACAGTTTACAGCTTAGACTTTACACTTTATCCTTTAAGCTGTTGTGCATTTCAATTAGATATTATTTAGTTATCAAAAAAATAAAACTCTTTACCCCTGCTCCCTGCTCCCTGCTCCCTGTTCCCTTGCTCTCATAACCTAAAATTTTAAATTAACACCAGCTTACTCTCATAAATTAAGGCAACTTCCAAAGTTTAATACTATCATCTCTACTCCCACTGACTAAGGTTTTTCCATCGGGACTAATCGCCAGAGAACTCACCCAGTTTGTATGACCAGTGAGGGTATTTTTCAACTCACCCGTTTCTAAATTCCAAACCTTAATGGTATTATTAGCACTACCACTAACCAAGGTTTTACCATCTGGGCTAATCGCCAGAGAATGAACATAGTATATATGTCCAGTCAAGGTATTTTTGAATTCACCAATTGTTAAATCCCAAATCTTAATATTACGGTCTAGACTACTACTAAATAATGTTTTACCATCAGGACTAATGATTATAGAAACAACGGAATCTCTATGACCGGTGAGGGTCTTTTTTAGATTACCTGTATCCAAATCCCAAATTCTGATCGTATTGCCCCCATTACCACTAACTAACGTTTTGCCATCAGGGCTAATCACCACCGAACTAACCCAATTCGTTTCCCCCGTTAAGGTTTGTTTAAGCTTACCCGTCGGTAAATTCCAAACTTTGATAGTTTGGTCATAACTTCCACTTACTAACGTTTGTCCATCAGAACTAATCGCAACAGAACTAATAAAACCCTGATGACCAGTGAGATTCTTTTTTAGCTGACCCGTTTTCAAATTCCAAATCTTTACAGTGTTGTCATCTCCACCACTAACAATAGTTTCTCCATCAGGAGTAATAGCGACGGAATAAACATTACCATCATGGCCATTAAGGGTTCTGACTAACTCACCTTTCGGCAAATCCCAAATTTTTATAGTATGATCATTACTACCACTGACCAAATATTGACTATCAGGACTAACTGCAATAGAACGCACTGAGTTAGAGTGTCCACTCAGAGTAGTTTTGAGGTAGGTACTGCTGGGTAATCCAGCAATCAAAAAACTTAGATTAGAGGGAAAGGTTTGATACCGAAAATATCCATATCCTTGAGTAATTAATCCTAGAGATAATAAATAAAATCCTCCCATCATCACTTGTTTTTTTAACTGGTCATTTTGTCTGAATGACGTTAAAAAATTCCGAAAAGACTCGTGATAATTAGACGTTGATTGAGAGGGATTAGCAGAGGGCGCAGACTGAAGCTCCAACACCTCCAAAACTTGGTCTACAGACTGATAACGGTGCTGATAGCTTTCTGGGAGCAGCCGATCCATTATCCACCACAATTTTTCACTCACCGGTTGCTTTAAATGCTTTCGCCAACTATTTACCCAGCGATAGCCTTGTTTCTTCCACAAATCCCAAGGATGAACATTGGTCAGCAAATGAAAGCACGTCGTGCCCAAACTGTATAAATCACTAGCAGCATAGGCTTTACCTCCCTCCATTTGTTCCATAGGCACATAGCCAAAGGAACCGATAGTGGTGCCAGTGATATTAGCCATTACCGTAGCCCTCAATTGCTTGGCTATCCCAAAATCGATTAGTACTAGCTGACTCTTTTTTTCAGATCCTTGAGCCGCAGCAGGACGGCGAATGATATTACCTGGTTTAATATCTCGGTGAATCACCTTCTGTTGATGGACAAACTTGAGAATAGTTAGCAGTTCAAATAAAACATCCTTAATCTTGTCTTCATTGAACGGTCCTGCTTCTGCCAACTCTTGCTCTAAGGTTTTCCCCTCGATATACTCTTGGAGCAAATATAAGCGCTGATCTTCTTCAAAGTAAGCTAGCAAAGTAGGGATTTGGGGATGTTGTCCCAGCCTTTGCAATTGTTTTGCCTCTTGGTCAAATAATGCTCGTGCCTTCTTGAGTGCCTTTGTTCCCTCAATTTGGGGGGCTAGCTGCTTAATCACACACTGTTCATCCAATTTGTCCCTATCTTCTGCCAAATAAGTTTTGGCAAATCCCCCATCTCCGATGGGTCGAATCGGACGATAGCGGTTTTTCAGGAGTACTAGTTTGTTACCACAGCTTTGGCAAAACTGGTTATCATCCGGATTAATGGGATTCTGGCAATCAGGATTAAGACAGCAGATCATACTGGCAGGTCATTAGGGAATTTGGGTATGACTAGGCCATTAAGAGGGTAGTTTTTTCCTGTTGATTTTCCTCTTAAGAGGGAGCATGTCACAGTTAAATGACATACGGTAGTACTTACGGTAGAAATTCCCTGGTATCAGGATGGTTTTAGTAGATGCTAGCGGTAGCTGTTAGCTAATCGGATCAAGTAGCAGGGATGGCCAAAAGGCCAGGCTACTTTAGGTGCTTTGCGGTTTCCGAGAGATTTGAATCGGTAATGGTGATACGATCAAGGATTTGAGCTGTTGACCAATCCTTATGATTAAGGGTGCTGGTTAATTTACCTTCAATGAATGATATTAGCAGAATTTTAGGAAATGCGATCGCAATCTGGTTATATTTTACCGGTTATCGGTTACAGGTTATCGGTTATCGGTTACAGGTTATCGGTTATCGGTTACAGGTTATCGGTTATCGGTTACAGGTTATCGGTTATCGGTTACAGGTTATCGGTTAGGTGGTTATTAAACCTTGGCCTTTCGGCCACGCGATCGCGTTCAACCTGTTTAACCTTCAACCTTCAACCTGTTTAACCTTCAACCTGTTTAACCTTCAACCTGTTTAACCTTCAACCTGTTTAACCTTCAACCTGTTTAACCTTCAACCTGTTTAACCTTCAACCTGTTTAACCTTGGCTTTTGGCCACGCGATCGCGTTCAACCTGTTTAACCTTCAACCTGTTTAACCTTGGCTTTTGGCCACGCGATCGCGTTCAACCTGTTTAACCTTCAACCTGTTTAACCTTCAACCTGTTTAACCTTCAACCTTCAACCTCTTTTAGGAACTATACTCTGTCACGGAAGTCATGGATTCATAGTAGGGACGACTGACGGCTGATAACTGAATGCTTACCATAGCTATTGTCAAGCCTAGGTATAACATAACAACGCTACCAGATATAATCTGATCTATCATTCTTTTATGGAATCTATTACCTCCGATCTATTACTTCTGAAACTACCATGAGAGCATCTAATCGAATTCCCCTAGTTTTGTTTCTACTGCGCCTCAGTGTTTTTATAGTAATGCTGATGTGGACAATCGATAAATTCGTGCGTCCTGAACATGCAGCTGCGGTGGGAGCATCTCATTTTGGAAACAATATTACCCAAAGCAACTATATTTCAAGGGTTTCAGCCCCCTAACAAGAGCTAACGTGCCAAATTGGGATGCTCCCGCTGCGGTCTATGAAAACTTTTACTTTATTAGTGGACTCGGTAACAGCATTTTTATTATTATTGGCGCTATCCAGCTAGTCATCATCATCAGTTTTTTAATAGGGTGGAAAAAACGATTTACTTATGGTAGCGTATTAGTATTTCATGGGGGATCAACTCTCTCATCCTATAAGCAATATATAAGCCCCTTTAATGATCCGAACTTGCTATTTTTTGCAGCCTGGCCAATGTTAGCAGCTTGCTTTGCCCTTTATTATCTCAGAGACCTTGATACGCTGTTTGTAATCGATAGGCGATCGGTAATTTAAAGATAAAATCTAGGGTTCAAGTTGAAAGTTGAAAGTTGAAAGTTTAAAGTTTAAAGTTTAAAGTTTAAAGTAACAATTACCACATGAAAAATGATACACAGGATAATTATAAAATATTGGCGGGAAACCTGGGCTGTAGCACAGCGAATCTTGATTGAACTATGGCGAAGGCAGCGTAGCCTATTATTTTGGAGTATTTTTCCAATTACTGTGCTATTTCTCAACGGTTTAATTATGGCAGAACAGGCTCAGCTATCAACCGCTGAAGCATTTGAACGTGCTGCCCCAACTACTATTGTCGGTGCTGCTTTGTTTTTTAGCTGCTTAGGGGGTAGCGTCGCAACGGTAGTCTCAGAACGAGAACAGCAAATGCTCAAGCGTTTATTTCTCTCTCCATTAGGCGGCATATCCTATTTCTTAGGAATTTTTTTGGCTCACAGCTGCATTGGTACAGGTCAAGCCTTAGTGGTTTATACCATAGCAGCATTTTTGGGGGCAAGGTTTCAAGGTTCGGTGTTGTTAGGGGTATTGATTATTGTCCTGAGTATTATTGCTTATGTGGGAGTGGGATTTTTTCTGGGAACTCAATTAGCGCGGCGGACTGAGGACGTTAATGCCTTAGTGGGAACCTTCGGTGTACCTCTATTAATTTTGGGGGGTGCGTTTTTACCAACTGCTTTGTTTCCGGAACAGTTACTGGAAATCGCTAAGTTTAACCCAATTTATCATATGAACGAAGCCTTGCTGGGAGTATGGGCTGATGGCAAGGGTTTGGTGGAAATCGAGTCCCATTTCTGGTTTTTGTTTGGCTTTGCCTCAGTGATGGTGATAGTCGGATGGTTGTCATACCAGGGGATGGTTCAGGTAGAGAGGAGATTGTGATTACCCACGGGAGTTTGGTGCAGGGTAACTTAGTTTAAACTATTGAAAAATGAGGAGGTTTGCACAAACAAATAAACTTAAGTATAGTCGGGTCAGTTATCTATTACCTAGTAGGTAAGCATATGCGCTACGCGCACGCGTGCGCGTTCAGCCGTCAGCCGTCAGCCGTGAGCTTTTAGCTCACGAGCTTAAAATAAACCTAAAACGAGAGAATTTAATAGTTCGAGATTAATGAGAATTGAAAGTCTGGGGAAAAGTCTATCAGCTAATGCTTCACAGGCTAGAAGCCTGTGAAGCATTAGCTGATAGCTGACCGCTGATAGCTGAATGCTTACCCTAGTACTCCTATAAAATCATCCGATTATCTTGACACTCCCCGCTAATCGCGAGACGGGGATTCCTAGATCAACGAGCATCCTATAACCGTCGTGTTCCATCTTTGACGCCGCCAAAAACAGGACAGTACTCAAACCAAGAATCCGCTGTGCCAAATTCCTAGTCGATTCACGACAGACCCAGAGGGCAGTTCTCCTTTGGCGTATCGGCAAAGCCGACGCTACGCGAACGGGTACTTTAACCATTGCCCCAGGTTCCGGTGTGCCCCACCGTACCTTGTTGTTAAAAAGTGATTTTTCCTGGGTTCACACGCCAATTGCTAGTTGACGATTGGGTTTTTAAAGAGGATTCTCCCTGCCCTTACGGCATTACTACTTTGTGGTCAATCAGTTGCGGGTCTCTCTCCCGTCTGAGCCAACGGTTTTTCAGCCTGTACCTAATATTAGACTATATCATCTTTTCCAATGATTCCGGAAACCTACGCTTATTTTTCTAGGCGACTTTAGTCGCTGTGAGTCTTCATCCCCGGTTTAAAAACACGGGGCTTTCGACTTGTACGTCCCCGCGTAAAAAAAGTCTGATTAAATTGCCTTAGTATTGCTGAAGGTTTAACTAGTGCTAAATATCCATAAATTAAGTAAGTCTTACGGTAATCGAAACGTTCTGCGGGATTTAACCCTAACTATTCCAGCGGGAGAAATATATGGTTTACTCGGACCCAATGGTGCAGGTAAGACAACTACTATCAATATCATCTGTAACTTACTACGAGCGGATAGTGGTGCGATCGCAATCAATAACCAACCAGTGTCCGAGGCAACGAAAAAGCTGATTGGGGTTGCCCCCCAAGAGAATTTACTGTATCAAACCCTTAGTTGTCAAGAAAACTTGTATTTCTTTGCTCGTCTGTATGGTTTAGATGCTCAGCAGTGCTCTAAACAAGTTTACGCTGCCCTTGCTGCGGTAAATTTATTAGAGCGGGCAACAAGTCCAGTGGAAACCCTCAGTGGTGGGATGCAGCGACGGATGAATATTGCTGTTGCTCTAGTTCATCAACCGAAATTACTTATCTTAGATGAGCCTACCACAGGCTTAGATATTGAAGCCCGATATGAAATTTGGGACTTGATTCGACGTCTTCAGCGCCAGGGAATTACTATTTTGCTGACGACTCATTCCCTTGATGAAGCAGAACGTCTTTGCCAGAGAATTGGCATTCTTAAACAGGGACAGATTGTAGCAGAGGGGAGTTTGGTTGAGTTACGGCAAAAGATTCCCGCTCAAGAAATTGTAGTAGTAGATACCCCTCAAGAAGAACAAGCGATCGCTCGTGCCCAAGAATTAGGGTTTACTCATCGCCGCTATGGAAATGATTTAGCCTTTTGGCTACCAGAGTCTTTAGACCTGAAGGATATTATTGCTTGTTTTGATGGGATTCCCCTCGATTCCATTGCTCGTCAGCCAGTGCGGCTGGAGTATGTCTATGTAGAGGTTACATCAAATCTGGTTGAATGCTGGTCACTTACTCAAAGAAGTTAGTGGTTAGTCGTTAGTCAGAGTGTCTTGATCTCTACTAACTACTGTAGGGGCCAACAACTGTTCGCCCCTACTAACCACCAACAACAAATAACAAACTGGAAATTCTGGGTGATTAATGATAACAATCTACAAACCATTCCCTTTGCTAGACAGCTGAGCCGCAACTTTCCTGAATACGTACACCAAGCCCTCTGATGACAAAAGACTCATCTGGGCCAGGATATAATCAGCGAAGTGGGTAGTTGCTGAAAGCACAATCAACCCCGATTCTTGGTCAAGCAAGCGCTCAATCAATTCAGCCTTTTCCTCTACAGATAATGTTTCGGCTAGACGCCAAACGCTATCAACCTTATTAGGCTTGGAGTTAATGTCAATTACGCAATTCTTATACATTGCCTTACTGCCCTTAAATAACTGATGGGATTATAGAATTGCTGAGTTGACCGCCGTAACCGTAAATCTACTTATAGAGAATAGACCACCTCTGCAATTCTAAGTAAATTCCTCAAGGTTAATCAACCTGTTAGGGTTAATCAATGTTTTGTCTTCACAGGGATATTATAACCATTTTTTTCAGGATTTGTCACCATTTCCAGATATCAAGGCAGAGCCTTAAGCTGGTCTTCATTTAAATTCCATGGTTCTGACAGCAGGGGAGCATCAATTCCCCCTAACCCCCCTTAGTAAGCCAGGGCTGTTTCATTGTCGGACTAAAATGTGATTGGTGGGGATATAGGGAGATAGGGAGATAGGGAGATAGCGGTGTGAACGCGCACCGTGGGGAATTTTTATTAATAAAAAGTGCGACCCGAAGGTGCGACCCAAGGGCGAGTAAATCGCCCTTGGCGCGCACCTATAGCGCGAATTTAATTCTTAATGGGTCAAGCGCACCTTAGGTATTTTTCACCTTAAAAATATCCTCTCCCCAGCACCCCACTTCCCTTGAAGTTACAGTAGTTGAGGGTAGCATTTATGGTCGGCAGGTTATGGGCAACAGGTTTAAGTTTTTGTAATAAGGCTACCCTCTTCAAGGTTTCATCCCTTTCACGCTTATTGACCTGACAATTTATCCCAAAGAATGAAACAGCCCTGCCCTTAGTAAGGGGGGAATGGGAGCATTGGAGAGGGTTTGAAGGTTTTTTGCTAACTGAATAATATCCAATTTAAATGCGCAACAGCTTAAATTCAAAATGCCTAAAAAAAAAATTGGTATCTTGAACGTTTAATGTTGATTTTTATTACCCTGTTACAGAGAATAAAAATTTAGTTTAACAGAGCATTACCCCCAACTGTCTTATGCTTATCCTTGGGATTTTACACGATGATTGGACTAAGCTAATATCCCTTTAAAACCGTGTCTGTATGGATGATATGAAATATCGTTTTTTTTAGCATAATAAAGTACAATTTTTTTTTACATTTTCCCTCTTATAACTTTACTGCTCCGAAGCTCCGTTGGCGTTTGCGCAGGGTCGGGCAAAGCCCGAAAGCGTGGCCCACGGCCTTAGCTCCATGCTTCCTAAAACCAAAAAAAATGTACCTTACTAGCTTAAAAAGCGCTATACTATAATTGAGAAAACTATTGCTACTATCTAAACTGATAAGATGAACCCTAATACCGTCAGTTTACCGGCTAGGCTCGAATTAATTATTGACTTAACTGACAAGCAATTTTTTCAGCTTTGTCAAACTAACCGTGACTTGAGATTCGAGCGTACAGCTAAAGGATAATTAATTATTATGCCACCTACGGGTAGCAAAACTAGCGTACGCAATGCTGATCTAACGTATCAGTTAAGAGCTTGGAGTCGCCAAAATCAGCTAGGAAAATCCTTTGACTCTTCCGGTGGTTTCAAACTTTCCTCGGGTGCAGAGCGCTCTCCAGATGCGTCTTGGGTGAAAATTGAACGGTGGAATGCTTTGACTCAAGCGGAAAAAGAAAGATTTGCTCCTTTGTGCCCCGATTTTGTGGTTGAATTAATGTCTCCCAGTTATTCCCTGGAAAAGACACAGGCCAAAATGAGGGAATATAGGGATAATGGCGCAAGACTGGGATGGTTAATTAATCGCCAACAGCAGCAAGTATAAATTTATCCTCCCGATCGAGATGTGGAAATTTTAACTAGTCCACAAACATTATCAGGAGAGGATAGGATGTTTTGCCAAGGTTTGTTTTGGATTTGGTTCCAATCTGGTGAATAGTTTGTGTCTGTTTGTAATAGACATCTCGTAAACTAGTCAACTTCTTGCCAATTGTTCGGTCATTAGGATTTTATATCAAGTCCGGTTAAATACCCATAATAAAAGTGTATCGAAGGCAGAGGGCAGAACGCATAAGGGTGCATCTCAATGCATTAAATTAGGCAAAATTATCATAAAATTATCATACTTCCCACACTTCCCACACTTCCCACACTTCCCACAATTACCTTCTTTTTGACAAATATGAGATGCACCATGATCGACTGCATCAAGAGACAGGGTAGTAATTTTTAGGGATAGATGTTAAGCTATCCAAGACTCGTTTTGTAAACTGTTTTAAAAACATGACGCGAGCATAATTTAATTTTTAAATAGCACCAATAGTTAGTAGACAGCTTGGTACTTTTTTTTAGACCTAATTTATAACAATCAACACTTCTGGTCGAACCAAGTAATAATACAAGTAAGTTAAGGTACTGGTAGACTGACCTAATGTTAAGAAAACCTAAAAAACTATCAAATATGCTATGGGTTGTGGTAATAATATTCCTGGGTAGCCTGACCACTACCTGTAGCTTTTTACCAGCCATCACAGCAGAGGAACGCACCTTCCTCAACCTTTCCGTGAACTTCTTAGGGGAGTATCAACTCCCCCAAACGGAATTCAAAAATACCGTAGTGGGAGGGTTGTCAGGATTGGCCTATGATCGGGAACGCGATCGCTTTTTAGCTGTTTCTGATGATCGTTCTCGATTAGCTCCGGCTCGATTCTACACCCTAAAACTAACCTTCAATCCCACCGATACAGGAAACATAGGGATTGAAAACGTAGAAGTGGAAGATGTCACTTTCCTCAAAGATAAAAATGGTGAGACCTTTGTAAGGGGTACCCTGGATCCAGAAGGGATTGCTTGGTCTGGAAAAGATTCTGTATTTATCTCTAGTGAAGGGGCTACTAATCAAGGCATTGCTCCATTCATTCGGCAGTTTGATATAGCAACAGGACAACAGTTGCAAAACTTAAAAATTCCCCAGCGTTATCTACCGAATGACACTGACCTAGGAACAGTCAGTAATGGTATCCAGGATAACTTAGGCTTTGAGGCATTGACCTTAGAACCGATCAGCCTAGCTGCAGCAAGTGGGCAAGAGTCATTTCGCTTATTTAGTGCCAGTGAGTACTCCCTACACCAAGACCAGCCAGAAGCAGATACCGAACAAGCAGCGGGAATTCGTTGGTTGCACTATTTGATTGGAGACGTTACTCCTCCAATGCTGGTTAGTGAACATCTTTACTTACTCGACCCAGACCCCCCTAACACCCTTTCTCACGGTTTAACTGAGTTATTAGCAGTGGATACCGCAGGACATTTTCTGAGTTTGGAGCGTACCTATGGTTTATTTGGATTCAGTGCCAAACTTTATCAAGTGGTGACCGGTGGAGCAACCGATACCACCAAAATTGCTAGTCTCAAGGGTGATGTTTCCAAGATTAAGCCACTGCAAAAAAAGTTGTTGCTGGATTTGAGTGAATTGGGGATTTACTTAGATAATTTAGAGGGAATGACCCTTGGTCCGCGCTTGAGTGATGGAACTCAGAGTTTAATTTTGGTGAGTGATAACAATTTTAGTGAGGCTCAGGTGACACAGTTTCTATTGTTTGGGATTAAAGGTTTGAAATAACCCAAAGAAACCAGAGGTATTCCCAAGCTCTTGCCAGTAAGCTATCAGCTATAGCGCTGGGGACAGCAAATACGGAATAGGGAACTTCGGATCATGGTAATGATGGGCGCTTGTCAACTAAAGCTTTTAGCAATTGGTCTGTAAGCATTCAGCCGTCAGCTGTCAGCCGTCAGCTAAAAGCTCACGCTACTTGAGGTGCTTAAGATAAACCTTGAACGGGAGAATTTAATAGTTCGAGATTTTGTAAGCATATGCGCTACAGATGGTGCTACTTGAGGTGCCGTCAGCTTATTTTATTCAAAAGCACTTCAAGTAGCACCATCTGTAGCCGATAAGCTGAAAGCTGATAGCTGATAGCTGAATACTTACATTGGTCTTGATGCAGAATCCAAACATAAGCGACTGCATCAAGACGATGTATTGTAAAGATACTAACTGCATCAAAAACTACTTCATCCGAAGTTCGCGCTATTCTAAGTTCAACACTTCTGGTAATGACTCATTCTACGGATATCGCTACTTTAGCTCGCTGGATGGCAGCTGATTTTAGTAACCAAGAGCAGGCGTTTGAGAATCCACCATTGTATGCTCACATCCGCGTCTGCATGCGTCCTCTACCTTGGTCAGTGCTAGATGGATGTAGCTTGTTCCTTGAGCAAGCCTATGACTATATGCTCAACACCCCCTACCGAGTGCGGGTGCTAAAGATTGTTGAGCTAGACGGGCAAATCAAAATCGAAAATTACAAGGTTCAGGATGAAAAACTATTATACGGAGCTTCCCGTGATTTAGAACGTCTAAAATCCCTGAGTGCCCAACAGCTAGAGAAGCTTCCTGGTTGCACGTTCAATGTTGCCTGGACTGGTCATAGCTTCAAAGCGGAAGTAGAACCAGGTAAAGCTTGCTTGGTGGTGCGCAATAGTAAAGAAACCTATCTCGATAGCAGCTTTGAAGTAATGGAAGAAAAATTGATTAGTCTTGACAGGGGACGTGACCCCCAAACCGATGAACTCATTTGGGGTTCGATTGCTGGAGCATTTCACTTTGCACCCAGGACTAGCTTCGCTTCAGAAGTGCTGATCCCAACTCCAGAATTTACTGAACTATAGAAGAATTAACTCTTACCTTGGGGGTTTGAGGTCAAAAAAGGTTTCATACAAACCACAATTATAACCAAACTGATCAGGTTAGAGTCAAGGGCGTCCTGGAATCCCTAAACGCCATGGCCAATGGTCTAATACCTAGAAACTAATTCATGTTCAACAAGTGCCCCAAACCTGATACATTTAGCGAGTAGGGTCAAGCAAATTGGATTAAGGGACTATCAAAGACAAATAATTAATGACTAATGACTAATGACTAATCACTAATTATGCGAATTGCTTTTTTTACTGAAACATTTCTACCCAAAGTTGATGGCATCGTGACCCGGTTGCGCCACACGGTGGAACATTTGCAGCGTAACGGTGACCAGGTGCTAGTTATATGCCCAGAAGGGGGACTAAAAACATACAAAGGAGCCAAAATTTACGGTGTTTCTGGCTTTCCCCTACCCCTGTATCCCGAATTAAAGCTAGCCCTGCCACGACCCTCCATTGGTGGGGTATTAGAAAAGTTTCAGCCAGATTTGATCCATGTTGTCAACCCAGCAGTATTAGGGTTGGGAGGGCTGTATTATGCCAAGGTGATGAATATTCCCTTGGTCGCCTCCTACCACACCCATTTACCTCAGTACCTCCAGCACTACGGATTGGGTATGCTCGAAGGAGTTATGTGGGAGTTAATTAAGGTTAGTCACAATCAAGCTGAGCTGAATTTGTGTACCTCTAATGCTATGGTACAGGAATTAAGAGACCATGGTGTTGAGCGAGTAGACTTGTGGCAGCGAGGTGTGGATACGGAAACGTTCCAACCAGAGTTAGCTTCATCCCAAATGCGATCGCATCTTTCCCAAGGAAATCCAGACAGCCCCATACTCCTTTATGTAGGCCGTCTTTCTGCTGAAAAAGAAATTGAGCGGATCAAGCTAGTGCTAGAAGCAATTCCCAACGCTTGCCTAGCATTAGTAGGAGATGGACCGCACCGTAAGGAACTAGAAGCACACTTTGCTGGAACCCCAACTCATTTCGTGGGTTACCTGACCGGTACAACCCTCGGATCGGCCTTTGCCTCTGCTGATGCATTTATCTTTCCCTCTCGGACAGAAACCTTAGGACTAGTCTTACTAGAAGCGATGGCAGCAGGTTGTCCTGTGGTAGCAGCCAACTCTGGAGGGATTCCCGATATTGTCACGGATGGGATGAATGGGTATTTATACGATCCAGCAGATGAGCAAGGAGCGATCGCAGCAACCCAGCGTCTCTTAGCACAACAGCAGGAACGGGAAACTCTGCGCCGCAATGCTAGAGCAGAAGCTGAACGCTGGAGTTGGTCAGCTGCTACACGCCAATTGCAACATTACTACCAGACTATCGTGTTTTCCGAATCCATGTCTTCCGCTGCTTGACATACTCCCCCGTTAAATCGGAGATGATAACGGGGGATTCTCACAATATGTGATTCAAGGTTCAATCAGACAACTTCTTGAATTAGGTTTCCCTTCATCAACAGCGGTCGAACTCACGCCTGCGCGTTTCCGTATTAACGGCAGTTTCCTATGCCCTAGGGTACTGTTGTACTCAACACCTAAAACCTCTAATCCCCGCTTCAAAATGTTGAGAGCTGCGTTGGGATCACGACAGATTTCTAGATGACAACGAGGACATTTATGAGTCCGGGTGCTGAGGGATGTTTTCACCCGATAACCACAGTTAGAACAATCGGCAGATGTGAAGTGGAGGTTGACCGATATCACAGTTTTATCCCAGATTTTTCCAAAGTATTCTAACCATTGGGTGAATTGATACCAACCTGGATCAGAAATCGACTTAGCCAAATGATGATTCTTGACCATGTTTTGTATCTTGAGATCTTCATAGACAACCACATCCTCCTCCCGACATTGAGGTAAGCATCCCACAGGTCTGACACCAGTAGCGGTTTTAGGTGTTAGGTGTGAAGTTTTAATCACCTAAGGCTTAATTAAGCCTGCCTAATTCAAGGGTTTATGCCTAGTCATAGGGAGCATGTCAAGGAAGGGTTTCAGGGTCTCAGGGGGCGTAATGGGGTTGAGCTTACTGACTTTATTACAAAATCTTATCGAAAACTTAACTATTGTAATTGTACAATCCTTAACAGTTTTAGGGAAACCTATAGTCTAGAAAGTACCCCCTAGGGTACTGATTTTGACTGTAGAGATATGCCAAACTTGTAATCAGGATAGGTATATCCTCAGATCTACTTATAGCCAGGGTGTCAATTCATGTTCTTGAAGTCAAAGACGATAGAAGACTTATCAACGCAGCAATTCTTATCTGCCCAGTTGACTTGCCCTCACGCGCCTCCAAAGGCAGGAGCAGACGAAGTATGACAAGACCGAATACCAGTAGTGTTACTGCTACATTATCTCAGTTAACTCAACCCTCACAAACCAGCCATCTAATTGACCGCATCAAAACCCTATCCATTCCTCAATTTAGCTGCTGGTTAGATTTCTTTGCTGCTGATTTTCAACAGTTTCTGGGAGCGATCGCACTGATCAATAATGATGCTCTGGAAACTCGGCTAGAGCAGGTTATAGAGGCTTTAACCCTAAAAGTTGGTCAAGTCCTACAGGCAGACCAAGCCACTATTTTCATGGTTGACACCGACACAGGTCAACTATGGGCAAACATCCCCCAACCTCACACGGACAAAACCATAGAACGCCGGATTCCCCACAATCAGGGTGTTGTGGGTCATGTTGCTGCCACTGGCAAGTCTTTCAATACGTCAGTTGCTTACCATCATCCCCTATTTAACCCAGAATTTGACGAAATCCCTGGCTATCGTACCCAAAGCCTCCTGTGTATGCCAATTTTTAATCGCAATAACCAGGTGATTGCTGTAATAAATTTTTTGAATAAAACTGGCGGTGTGCCCTTCGATAGTACCAACGAAAAGCAATTTGAGAACTTTGCCGACGACCTTGGCATCATCCTCGAAGCCTGCCAATCATTTCAACAGGCAGCTCGTAACCAAAGGGGAGTGATTGCTCTGCTCAAGGCAACTGAGTCTCTGGGGAAGAGCCTGAAGCTCGAACAAACCCTAAGTTTAGTGATGGAGCAGGCTCGGGATCTAATGCAAGCGGACCGCTCTACGCTATTTTTGCTATGCCAAGAACGCAACGAACTTTGGAGTAAGGTAGCTACAGCGGATGGACAAAACACCATAGAAATCCGAATACCAGCCAACCGAGGTATTGCTGGTTATGTAGCATCCACTGGTGAGCCGCTCAATATTCCAGATGCCTATAAAGACGACCGTTTTGACCCGACCACTGACAAACAAACCGGTTATCGCACCGAAAGTATTCTTTGTATGCCGGTATTTAACTCCAAAAATAAATTAATCGGTGTGACCCAGTTAATCAACAAGCACCAAGGCTACTTTACCAGCTCTGATCAAGAGTTTATGCGGGCGTTTAATATTCAGGCAGGCATAGCTCTGGAAAATGCCCAGCTGTTTGAAAGGGTCCTGATTGAAAAGCAATATCAGCAAGATATCCTGCAAAGTCTAACCGACGCAGTGATTTCCACTGACATGCAGGGACGAATTGTGATGATCAATGATGCAGCCATCAAGTTCCTAGGTGGTCCTAATCGTAGAAAAGGCAGTCCCGATTGGAAATTCTGGCAGTCTAAGCTCACTGGTCGATACATCTGGGATGTAGTACCGATTGAAAATCTCCAGTGGCGTTGGCAAGATAGCTTGGCTACAGGGACTCGGCATTATATGCCAGAACAAACTCTGAAGATTGGTCTGTATAAAGCTCCTCAAGGGGATTTAGGATCACCATCGATGGTGCTGGCAATGCCAAAGTGGGATGACCCGAATGTTTATGTACCCTGGAATGAAACACCCCACACGGAATCTTCATCTACTTATTATTTGTCAAAATACCAAGTTCAGGAAATTGAACGCAGTCTCAACCTAAGCGTCAATCCTTTGCTCAACCCAGAGGGAAGTGTGCGAGGTGGGTTAGTGGTTCTAGAAGATATGACTCGTGAGAAGCGTATGAAGACAGCCATGTATCGCTACATGACTCCACGGGTTGCTGATCAAGTCTTAGCCCTAGGGGAAGATACCTTAATGCAGGGCAAGAAGCAAGAAGTAACAATTCTATTTTCCGATATCCGGGGCTACACAAACCTAACAGAACATCTCGGAGCAACAGAGGTGGTATCGTTGCTCAACAAGTATTTTGAAACCATGGTAGAGGCTGTATTCAATCATGATGGCACCTTGGACAAGTTTATTGGAGATGCCTTGATGGCGGTGTTTGGAGCACCTTTACCCCTGCCAAATCATGCTTGGAAGGCTGTCAAATCAGCTCTAGATATGCGCTCACGCTTAGCAAAATTTAATTCCAATCGCAGTCGTAACAACCAACCTGAAATCCGGATTGGAATGGGAATTAGTTCTGGAGAAGTGGTTTCCGGCAATATCGGCTCCCAAAAACGGATGGACTATACGGTTATTGGAGATGGGGTGAATCTAAGTGCTCGTCTCGAAAGCGTTACCAAAGAGTATGGCTGCGACATTATCTTGAGTGAGTCTACCTATAATTTGTGCCGCGATCGCATTGTGGTGCGGGAGTTAGATCAAATCCGGGTCAAAGGTAAAAACCAAGCGGTTAGGATTTATGAATTAATTGGCAAAACCGACGTATCCCTTAGCGATAAAAGAAAACGGTTCTTGGATTTGTATCAAGCAGGGCGTAATGCTTACATCAAACGAGACTTTCACCAGGCACTCAAGTATTTTACTGATGCACTAGATATACAACCAAATGACCGGCCTGTCAAGACCCATATTCACCGAGCTAAAAACTATTGTGATCATCCTCCTGATGATTCCTGGGATGGAGTTTACACGATGACCACGAAGTAAAGAATGACGTATTTCATCCTTTATATACCCAGGCTCTTTTTGCTTTGTTTCAACTCTTTCCAGAGTTTTTTAATCTGCTGGTAAGCCTCTTTTGGAGGCAGCTTACCAGCAGTTTCCAGATTACAGATGTAGCTGACTTTTTGAGCAAATTCCTGTAAATTAGCGTTAAAAACCACGTTTTCTGGCTTGAACTGACCGTGATAGGGACTGTGAGGGTGTAAAAAATCAGATGGATCTACCATAGCTATTGCCTGCACCAGACGTTTTTAACCTAACCTTAACTTAACTGATTAAAGGATAACTCACGCTCCACCAAATTTCGGATTTTGTCTGATTGTGATTGCTGTAATAGACATCAGGTTTTACGGTACTGCCCAAAACACAAGGGCATTGTCTTGATGCAAAGGGCGAGTGGTTTTGTGTCTGTTTGCGAAACACCACGATTCTCCTTTGGAGACACTAGGTGAATGCACCGCTGTTTTACCCGTGGGAACCCCCACAGGTCGGCGTTAGGTACCCTGTTCCCTTGCTGCATCGCTTTCTGCTTTGCTGAAAAACTTTAGCTAGATCCGCTATAAACCCCACATCTTTTGTTGATTGGTTTAGTGTGGGAGGGGGCTTATAAAGTGCGCCCGTAGGTGGCGCACACAGCCCCTTATGAATCGCGGATATAGCTAAATCTATCTTTGACACTCCTCCTGAATCACGCAGCGAGGATTATTGCTTCTCGGGGAGTCCAACGACTTTACCCTCCACAAGCATACACCGTCTGCCCGGCGGCGTTTGGAAAGGTGCGCGAAAGTGCACCGGGAGAAATTTATTCAATTGTCGTGCTACGGCTTCAACATTTATAAAAAATGCGCGTATTTTTGCTACTTTGCTTCCGGAGCTCAAGCTATCCGAAGCGACCTACTACGCTTTTTATATATGCGTAAAACCGCTAGGTTTAATTATAAATCAAAGCCGTACCTTGAAGGACGGGGCTTTAAACCCAAAATTTTTGGTCAAGATCTATAGCAATCCTAAATCAGTTGTCAAACATGCAAAATCTGAAATCATTGCTGGGCTTGCTTTAAGCGCGATTCGGCGTTCGCTTTGGCCTACGGCCAAAGCGAACGCGATCGCGTCGGCTGTGGCCACTATATTTTACGAATCATTTAGGGCTGGTATATCTGTCAATATATTGTCAGTCAACCATCATCTTACTGATTATGTCCCCTGATCAAAAACTCTACGAAGGTAAAGCGAAAATCCTATATACTACCGATGACCCAGAGATTCTACTGACTCACTTTAAAGATGATGCCACTGCCTTTAATGCCCAAAAGCGAGGTCAGATTTCTGGGAAGGGTGAGATAAATTGTGCGATCGCATCTCATTTGTTCAAAGTCTTAGAAGAGAATGGCATAGCTACACACTTCATTGACCGTCCTACTCCCAACCAAATGTTGGTCAAACAGGTAAAAATTGTGCCCTTGGAGGTGGTAGTCAGGAACATTGCTGCTGGTAGTCTATGTCAACAAACTGGAATACCAGAGGGTCGGGTACTCCCGAAGCCCCTAGTGGAATTTTATTTAAAGAATGACGACTTAGGAGATCCCTTGTTAACACGCGATCGCTTACTACTGCTGGAACTAGCAACGCCTGAGCAGTTGAACCAACTGATTGAGCAAGCGTTGCGAATTAACCAAATTCTGACTGACTTCTTCTATCAGTGTGGCATTACTCTAGTAGACTTCAAGTTGGAGTTTGGTCTAACCCCGTCTGAAGAACTACTATTAGCCGATGAAATCAGTCCTGATACCTGTCGCCTTTGGAACCAAGCCGAAACTGATCCGGAGCGTCGAGTCATGGACAAAGACCGATTTCGGAAGGACTTGGGCAATGTAGAACAAGCCTATCAGCAAGTGCTACAAAAAGTTCTTGAGAGCAAACTCTAATCAGCCTCTGACTAGACCTGACCGGGTAAAAACAAGTGACGGGATTGATGCCATCGTTAACCCGTAACCCAAAAAAAATCAGCACATTGGTAAAAATAACCACAGACGAACGAAAATAGACAACAGGCATGGGCATTGTTTGCTTAGGTCAAGTGTTCAGTCATGGTACTGTGGCTGACAACTAATAACTAATATAATAGTTGCTCCTATGGCACTGGAGTTGTTAGCCCTCCGTCAACCAGTAATCAATGGCTTACTGAGAGTTTACCAATGACCAATGACCCAATAGGAATGGTGTGTGGAAGTGTCAAAAACAAACAACACAATGCGTTTATCTCCCTTGTTAGCAGCAATGATCGCTGCTACTGCCAGTATTGGTGTATCCAAACCAACCCGTGGGCAAACCATTCAGTCCCTACCAGATGCACCTCAACAGAATTCCAGTGACGTAAAAACAGCATTACAAGCGGTTCCTGAAACAATTGCTGTGCAGGCAAAACCAACGACTGCCTCGGTGCTTGACTCTTCTGGGAACCAGGTGGCAGTACCGACCAAGACTGTTCTTGATGCAGTCGCTCATGGGGGAAACCCCCAAGACCGCGCTGCATCGCTTGTGCAGTCTGTGCCTACCACTCTCTCAGGGTCGAATTCTTCACCAACCCAGGTGGCAGTACCAACTAAACCAACTAAACTAGTCGTTCCGGTAGATTCTTCAGCAGCAGAGTTACCCTCCTTTACTCCAAAGCCACCCCTATCACCGGATAGCATGGAAGGGAGTGCTCAACTAACACCTCCGAATGGGATAGATCAACCGTCCCAACTTCCGGAACCCAATCAACTCGAGCCCCCTTCAACTCAACCTCCTTTATCAATCCATAGCATCGAAGGGATGGCTCAATTAACACCTCCGAATCGGATTGATCAACTGTCCCAACTTCCGGAAGCCACTCAACTAGAGCCCCCTTCAACTCAACCTCCTTTATCAATCCATAGCATCGAAGGGAGTGCTCAACTAACACCTCCGAATGGAATAGATCAACTGTCCCAACTTCCGGAACCCACTCAACTAGAGCCCCCTTCAACTGAGCCTCCTTCTGACTCCTCAGAGGTACGAGTACTGGTAGCAGAAGTCTTGATTACTGGCGCACCTCCCCAACTGGAAGAGGAAATTTATCGGGTGATTAAAACCCGACCAGGACGAGCAACCACCCGCTCTCAGCTTCAGGAAGATGTGAATGCTATCTTTGCCACAGGTTTCTTTTCCAGTGTGGATGTGCAGCCAGAAGATACTCCCTTGGGAGTTAGGATTAGCTTTATTGTCAGAGCTAACCCAGTATTGCGTCAGGTGGCAGTCAAAACAGAACCCCCGGGGGAAGGGCAACGGATCGTAAACCAGGAAAAAATTAATGAAATCTTCGGTGAGCAATATGGCTCAATCCTGAATCTGCGAGACCTCCAAGAGGGAATCAAACAATTAAACGATTGGTATAAGAAAGAAGGTTATGACCTAGCTCAAGTCATTGATGCTGAGCAAGTCTCACCGGATGGTACAGTCACCTTGGTCGTGGCAGAAGGGGTGATTGAAGCCGTTAAGGTGCGTTTTCTCGATGAAGATGGTAACCCGATTGTGGATGAAAATGGCAACCCAATTCCACCAATGACTGACCAGGAGGAACCGGTTGGGGGTAATACTCGCCCCTTTATTATTACCCGGGAGGTGGAGTTAAAATCCGGTACTGTATTTAACCGGAAGAAAGCCCAAAGGGACTTACAGCGAGTTTTTGGTTTAGGGATTTTCGATGATGTACGGTTTTCCTTTGAACCCGGTACTGACCCACGCCAGGTGGTGATAGTAGTAGACGTGATTGAGAAGAGTAGTGGCTCAATTGCGGCTGGTGCAGGTCTGAGTTCTGCCAGTGGTTTTTTTGGTACCGTGAGCTATCAACAGCAAAATCTAGGGGGTAATAATCAGACCTTAGGGGGAGAATTTCAGCTGGGAACCCGAGAGCTATTGTTCGATTTGAGCTTTACAGACCCTTGGATTGCAGGAGACCCCTTCCGCACCTCTTACACCGTAAATGCATTCCGACGGCGCTCGATTTCCTTGGTCTTTAATGGGGGCAGCGGTGAGAATAATATTAAAGTTCCTAATGATGATGATGATGGAGACCGCCCCCGGATTGTGCGCACTGGTGGTGGAGTGACTTTTCGCCGTCCTTTATCGCAAGATGTATTTAAACGGTCAGAATGGACAGCATCCCTAGGCTTGAAATATCAACATGTTGCCATTGAAGATAGTGATGGGGATGTCAGACCTGAATCTACAGATGGAGAACTTTTAAGCTTTAGTGACAGTGGTGAAGATGACCTAACTACTGTCCAGTTAGGGGCAGTGCGGGATTTACGCAATAGTACCACCCAACCTACTAAAGGTTCCCTACTGCGGTTGGGCATGGAACAATCTATTCCTATTGGTAGTGGCAGCATCTTAATGAATCGGTTAAGAGGTAGCTATAGTTTCTATATCCCTGTAGAATTCACCAACTTTACCGAAGGACCTCAGGCTCTTGCCTTTAACATTCAAGGGGGCACTATCTTGGGGGATTTACCTCCCTATGAAGCTTTTATTATTGGTGGTAGTAACTCCGTGCGGGGGTTTGCTGAGGGAGACCTAGCATCAGGACGTAGCTACCTTCAGGCTACTGCAGAATATCGCTTCCCCATTTTCTCAGTCATAGGGGGCGCTCTATTTGTTGACGCTGGCACTGACCTTGGTTCTGCTGGTGCTGTTCCTGGTGAACCTGGTGAGCAGAGAGATTTACCCGGTACTGGTCTCGGTTACGGTCTTGGGGTTAGAGTGCAGTCACCACTTGGTCCGATTCGGGTAGACTTTGGTTTAAATACCGAAGGGGACAGTCGTCTTCACTTTGGTATTGGAGAGAAGTTTTAATTGTTAATTGTGAATTGTTAGTTGTTAGTTGTGAAGTGTTAGTGGTTAATTGTGAATTGTTAATTGGGATTTGTGATTGGTTAATTTCAATTTTCAATTTTCAATTTTACTGCCTTTATTGATAGAAACTTTCCCAAAAAACATGTCTTCAGTATATTACACCTTGGCTGGTATGTTTGAACGCTCTGGTGTCGGACTGCACAGCGGTATTTCAACCAACGTAAGGGTACTACCAGCAGCTGCGGGAGTTGGGCGATATTTTGTGCGGGTTGACCTACCAGGTAAACCGGTTATTCCAGCAAACATAGATGCAGTTTCAGCTACCACATTGTCTACGGAACTCGCTACATCAACCCAGTATGGAAACGCTACCGTTCGTACGGTGGAACACCTTTTAGCTGCACTGGCTGGTAGTGGTGTGGATAATGCTCAGATTGAGATTGATGGTCCAGAAGTGCCTCTTTTAGATGGTTCGGCGAAGGTGTGGCTGGAAGCTATCCAGGAGGTGGGAGTAGTAGCAGCAGGGGTTCGAGGAATCGAGGGAAAAGCATATGAGAGTTTTACCCCCGGACAAGTTCGAGGTACCCTAACACCCCCTCACCCCCTAACTCCCTCAGTAACAACACCTATCCCTTTTGTATTAAACGAGCCAGTCTCGGTTTATCACGGAGATGCCTTTGTAACGGCTCTACCAGCACCCACAACTCGATTTACCTATGGCATTGACTTTGCGTTACCAGCGATTGGTAAACAATGGTATAGTTGGACTCCAGAAAAGGACAATTTTGCTGATGCGATCGCACCAGCTCGTACCTTTGGCTTGGCTGATCAAATTGACCAGTTGCGCGATCGCGGTTTAATTAAAGGTGGTAGCTTGGAGAATGCTCTGGTTTGTGGTCAACACGGATGGGTTAATCCTCCCTTACGATTTTCAAATGAGCCAGTACGTCATAAACTTTTAGACTTAGTAGGGGATTTGAGTTTATTAGGACGTTTTCCTGTTGCTCATATCCTGGCCTATAAAGCTAGCCACCATCTCCATGTCCAACTTGCCAAAAAGCTGGCTGAACCCATGGGTTGCAAGTTAAACACACAGAAGGTTGAACCTTTAAAAATTAATAAATTAACCTGCAATCTGTAATTCTATTAAAGTACGCTTATGTCCACACTGACTGACCTTAACACGCCAAATAACTCTACCGGAAGTACCCAGGATGTAAATGATGACTCATCAACTAAAACAGTTCTAACTGTTGAAGAGATTCATAAACTACTCCCCCATCGGTATCCTTTCGCATTAGTTGATCGGATTATTGACTATGTTCCAGGTAAACGAGCTGTAGGTATCAAAAATGTTACCTTCAATGAACCTTTTTTTCAAGGACATTTTCCTGGACGACCCTTGATGCCTGGGGTGATGATAGTGGAAGCTATGGCTCAGGTTGGGGGGATTGTATTAACCCAAATGCCCGATAGTCCTGATGGATTATTCGTATTTGCAGGGATTGACAAAGTTCGTTTTCGGCGTCCCGTAGTGCCAGGAGATCAACTGGTGATGACTACGGAACTGTTATCCATCAAGCGCCGTCGTTTTGGTAAGATACACTCAGTTGCTACTGTTGATGGTAAGAAAGCAGCAGAAGGCGAACTTATGTTCTCTATAGTGGATTAAAACATTATTAGTAAGAGCGAAGGAACGTTATTTGGTTGTTCGCCTTTGGCCTTCGGTTTAGGGTAGGTTATTTGGTTGAACGCGCACCCGTGCGCGTAGCCCATAAGTTATTTATTTGTTTATTTAGTTGTTCGCCTTTGGCCTTCGATTTAGGGTAGCTTATTTCGTTGAAATACTTGACTTTCGAGGTTAAAAGTTAATTTTATAAATTAGGACTAAAACCCCTAACAGTCAAGCCTAACCTTTCAACTTTTAACCAGCAACCTGCAACCAGCAACCTGCAACCTTTAACCTGCAACCAGCAACCTTTAACTTGCCAGTATTGTTAGTCATTGCTCACTTTGGTTTTTGGAAAATTGGCAACACTTATTCATCCTACTGCTGTTATCCATCCTGGTGCTGAACTACACCCGACAGTTCAGATTGGTGCCTACGCAGTGATCGAAGATAATGTGAAAGTTGGCCCAGAAACAACCATTGGTGCCCATGTGGTTCTTTCTGGACCGATGGAGATCGGAGCCAGGAATAAAATATTTCCAGGAGCAGTACTGGGTTCGGAACCCCAAGACCTTAAGTATGATGGTGCTCCTAGCTGGGTGAGAATTGGTGATAATAATCTAATTCGAGAGTACGTCACCATTAACCGAGCCACCGGGGTGGGAGAAGCAACCGTAATTGGCAATGACAATATGCTAATGGCTTATAGTCATCTTGCTCACAATTGCGTGATTGAAGATTCTGTAATTATCGCTAATGGCACTGCTATAGCAGGTCATGTTTATATTGAGTCCCAGGTCAGAATTAGTGGGGTCTTGGGGATTCATCAATTTGTCCACATTGGACGTCTAGCTATGGTGGGTGGGATGAGTCGCATTGACCGGGATGTTCCACCCTATATGCTAGTTGAGGGGAATCCATCCCGAGTGCGATCGCTTAACTTAATCGGTCTTAAACGGGCTGGACTGACAAGCGGTGAAATTAGACAGCTAAAAAATGTATTCCGGAAGCTCTATCTTTCAGGAGAACCATTCACTCAAGCCCTCCAAAATCTGGAATTACCACCAGATAATCCACATGTTAAGCACCTGCATCAGTTTTTGCAGTTGTCTGTAATGGAAGGTCGTCGGGGTTTGATTCCTCCTCGTCGCTGAAAAAGGTAAAGGTTATCAAGGTTTATTTCAAATGATTTTTACCTTTAACCTTTACCCTTTCCTAGCCTATTTTAAAGATTATCAATTAATAAAACAGAAGATTAAAGCACAAAATCTGCCTCTGTAATATCACCAAAATCTACACCACTCAAGACAGCTAATGGTTGATTATTGATGGTGGTAATTATGGTATCGTCATTTTGTTCAAAAATTGAAATCTGACCAAAGGTCAGACCATCTAACTGCAACAGATCTTCACCATCGGTAAAGTCAGTGATGGTAACTTTGCCTACTGTTGACAAGACAAAGGTATCTTGGCCACTGCCACCAGTTAAAATATTATCTCCTGAGCCACCGATCAGGGTGTCATTACCGAAACTACCTAATAGTTGATCTTGACCCTGGCCACCATTAAGCAGATCATCGCCTTCTTGACCATAAAGCAAATCGTCACCCTTGCCACCTTCCAGGATATCGTCATGAGCCCCGCCAATGAGGGTATCCTGAGCATTGCCACCTTTGAGAGTGTCATGACCGTCCCCTCCAAACAGTAGATCGTCACCGTCACCACCGTCGAGATAGTCTTCTCCAGCAAGTCCTATCAGAAGATCTTTACTATTAAGGCCTTTGATAATATCGTCACCTCCGCCACCTTCGAGAATGTCATTGTTGGAAGTACCGATTAAGGTAACACCAGCTTCCTCGAAGCTAAGGTTATCAATAGCGAAGCGGGTAGCAGCGGCATCATCGAAATCGATTACAACCCGGTCTATTGGTGTATTACTATCAGAAAAGGAGAACAGACCCTCGGTAAAGATTGGCATTGAACTAGTATCAACTTCGATCTCATCTACCAATGTGGAGCCATCAAACAGTTCCACTGTAAAACCAGGTGTGAGAGTACCAAAGGTACTCAGTGCCACCCCAAACTCAAGCTGGGAAATGGGTGCATCAAAGTCAAGGCTTAGGATTCCTGCGGCATCACCTTCCAAAGTAGGATCCTGTACAAAGACAATTGAGCCTGGACCGACGTCAGCATAATTGGCATCCGTTGAATCTACCCCATCTACTTTGAAATCAAATGTGACCCCCATGAAACTCAGGTCATCAACGGGTTGAAAGGGCAGTTCATCGAAAGTCAAAACTGTTGTGTTAGTGGAATTAGTAGACATCTTTATTTCTCCTAAAAAATACTTTTTAATTGCACCCTATAGTAGGAAGCTTGTGATTTTAGCTAGCGCTAATTCAGTAAAATTACCTATTTTTTCCTTCATTTGTTTTTATTTTGCTTTCACAAATATGAAAAGTGGATGAATTAAATGACTAGTTTTCATGAAGTTTATATTAACTGCTTAAAATTCCAGAGAATTATAAAATTTTTTTTTAAAAGAAAATACTTAAGTATAAAAAAATTACATAATTAGTGATTAAGCTTTTATAGATTTGAATGTCTGTTTCCGTAGCGTTACCAACGCTCAATCGATGCATTTGTGCAAAAGCCGGTCTACCATATCCCCATATCCCTCGGTGCGCTTGACCCGTAATTAAATTCGCCACGGGTCGCACCGCTCCCCATCTCCCCAAAGCGCTCCTATTCATAATTTATTCACAATTTATTCACAATTTAAATGTGTGACAGTTTACCCTAGCCGGGCACTGATACTATGTTGCAGTGGTCAGGTAATTTAGATCTGGTTACTGTCTACTTCTTATTTCCCTAATCTCTATCGACCGATCAACCATGACTCTGAAAAGCATCTTTATCAGTACTGGCGAGGTATCTGGTGATTTACAAGGGGCTCTACTGATTGAAGCATTGAAACGTCAGGGAACAGCAGCTGGCTTAGAGTTAGAGATTGTTGCTCTAGGCGGTGATCAAATGGCTCAAGCTGGTGCGAAGCTGTTGGATAATACCACTAGTATTGGTTCTGTAGGAATTCTGGAATCTTTACCCTTTGTGCTGCCTACCCTGAAAGTCCAAGGTCGTGCCAAACAGTATCTCCGGCAGCAGACCCCTGACCTAGTGGTGCTGATTGACTACATGGGACCAAATTTGAGTATTGGTAGTTTTCTCAAGCGTGAACTACCACAAGTACCGGTAGTTTATTATATTGCTCCCCAAGAGTGGGTTTGGTCTATCTCTAAGCGCAACACCAGGATGATTGTGGAGATCAGTGATCGAATGTTGGCAATTTTCCCAGAAGAAGCCCGTTACTTTGTGGAAAAGGGAGCTTCAGTTACTTGGGTCGGTCATCCCCTAGTAGATCGGATGGAATCTAGCCCAAGCCGAGAGGAGGCTCGTGCTACCTTAGGCATAGCTCCAGAACAAAGTGCGATCGCACTTTTACCTGCCTCTAGACAACAAGAAATTAAGTATCTCATGCCTGTAGTCTTTGAAGCAGCCAAGCAGCTACAGTCACAATTGTTAGATACTGAGCAAACACGCCAGGTTAGCCAGTCAAAGGGTAAATGGTTAAAGGAAAGTCAAGCTGATTCACCACTATTTTGGATTCCCCTATCCTTAGAAGCCTATCGCCATCCCATTGAAGAAGCAGTAAAGCGCTATGGTTTACAAGCTAAGGTGGTAGCTGGTCAAACTAAGGAAATCTTGGCTGCTGCTGATTTAGCGATTACCAAGTCGGGTACAGTGAATTTGGAACTAGCACTACTAGATGTGCCCCAGGTGGTTTTCTACCGAGTTAATCCCTTTACCTACTGGCTTGCTCGCACTTTTTTGAAGTTTTCGATTCCCTTCATGTCTCCCCCTAACTTAGTAGTAATGCGTTCCATTGTGCCGGAGTTGTTACAAGAGCAAGCGACACCAGAGAATATTGTTCGGGAATCCTTGGAACTCCTTTTTAATCAAGAACGGCGTCAGCAAACCCTGAAAGATTATCAAGAAATGCGCCAGTTATTGGGTGAAGTGGGCGTATGCGATCGCGCTGCTAAGGAAATTTTCCAGCTAATCAGCTAAAAGGCATTTAAAATCAGTTTTAGCTTAGCGTGGTCAAAGACTAATGGTTGGCTTGATAACTGATAGCTGAATGCTTACTTTTTTTGTTATACCGAACTGGCTATGTAAAACTTTTACTAAACTTTTAAGAAATAGGTAGTATAATCATGATTCGGCGGTAATTAAAATTTGTAATATAAAAATTTTTTATAAATCACCCACCGAATCAGACTTAGTGGACATTTCAGTTAAATCTTTTCATTAGTAGTCCTCTAAAGGATTATTATTGCTTTGCTCTGTGTTTACCAAGAAAGGAAGTCTAGGAATATCATCACCTATAACAAGAACATTTGGCACTTTAGATCCTCCTTCTTTCCAAGCTTCTAGTATCTCAATTTGTAGAAAAAGTTTACCTCCTGGAGATAGTAATGCATCACCCACCTTTTTGATAGCAGTAACTTTTCCTTCGGCGCGTTCTTTTTCTGCAAGAGCTTGACCTTTGGCACGTTCTTGCTCTGCAAGAGCTTCTGCTTTAGCAACTTTAACCATATTCTCTGCTTCTCTCGCTTGTTGCTCAGCCATTTGTGCTCTAATGACTGCATCTTGATAATCCTTACCAAATTCTAGTCTGAGTATCGAAATATCAAGAAGTTTGATTCCGAACTTGTCCAGGGAATCATTAAGTTCACGTTCAAAGTCCTGCTTTAATTCAGCCCTCTGAGTAACCATTTCTTGAGCATTCATGCTAGTAGCAGCTTGCCGGAAGGCTCCTTTTGTCTGTGGGGAAACAAGTTCTTCCTCAACATGTTTTAAATCTCCATGTTCTCGTAGAACCGTAACCACTTTGTTTTCTTTAACACGATAAGTAATAACAAATTTGGCATCTACCGGCTGTAAATCCCTAGTTTCTGCTGGAACCTCAACTTCATACTTTTGTACTCTAATGTCAAATTTTTGAACCCTATCAAGCCATGGAGCTACAAAATGTAACCCCTCCTGTAACACCTTTTCTTGTGCTTTTCCAAGCCTTACAAGAATTCCTACTTCACCTGGTTCGATAATTTCAAGACCTAACATAAGATATAATCTCCTTGATTAAAAAACAACTCTAAAACCAACAACGAAGCCAGTTCGTCTCTTCGGATCTAAGAAATAACGACTTGCTGCGCGACAATCGTTGGGTCCTTCATTATACGCGCCCCCACGAATTACTCGACGATAGCTCTGGCCACCCACATCCCAATTACTTCCATCTTCAGGAGCTCCCTCATAATTCTCATGCCAGGGATCTGCGCACCATTCAAAAACATTTCCATGCATATCAGACAAACCGAAAGCATTAGATACTCCAAAAGAATTTATAGGAGTTGTCCGTTTACGATCAATCTCTTTTGAATCAAAGCCATCAACCTTCGCGCCATTATAATTTGCGAATGAAGTACTTATCCTATCACCGAAGTGATATCGAGTAGAAGTTCCTGCTCGACATGCATACTCCCATTCAGCTTCACTTGGTAGCCGATATTGACGTCCAACCTGTCTTGATAATCTTGCACAAAACTCAAGAGCTTCATACCAAGAAACTCCCTCCATAGGCAGCTCTTCCCCCTTAAACTTCGAGCGAACTTTATTCAGAGGAATTTCAACTTGAGGAAGAGCTGAAACTCTATACCATTGAGCTTGTGTAATCGGGAATTTACTCATATAAAAAGAAGACAATTCTACTGAATGCTGTGGCCATTCATTTTTCTTACTCCCCTCTTCCAGCTCTGAGGAACCCATCGGAAACACACCACCTGGAATGGCAACCATTTCTAAGTTTGTGTGCTCCGTTATTTCTTCACAAAACCGTTTAGCTTCAATAGAGCGCCTACCACTTTCTTGGCCTTGAGCATTTAACTGCACAAGTTGAAATTCAAATGGAGTAAGCTGGCTATCATCCAAAGGTTTATTTTCAGCTTCATTTTCACTTTCATTTTCAATAATTAGTGGTTCAGATTCACTTGGCTTTCTGGGGTGACTTTTTCCTAAAATACAGGGAATTAAAGCCTCTGATGCTCCTGACATCTTAATTACCTGACACCCTAATCTGTGGGCGAAAGCATAGGACTTACCAGCTCCTAATGCATCGTAGAAACCTACAGCAAATTCAATGGCTGCTTGATCATTAATTGCTTTACTCATTCCAACCACATGGTTGATATGTTTTGCGATCGCCTCCCCCTGTACCTTTGAGTAACAAGCATTGAGAACAATACATTCTACTTCGTCAGCAAACAGCTCGAATAATCCTGCTAAAGCTTCTGCATCGACTAACTTTACAAGACCATTTTCATCTTCAAACACTAGACCCTCTTCCTCTGCCCCATGTCCTGAGAAATGAACAATGTTTGGTTCGTAGTCCAGTATGTATCTGTGTATGTCTCTATACCGTACTGCTCCCGCTGTCTCTATTGAATACTTGTCACGCGCTCTTCCCCGTTTTAGTCCTTCCTTTATCTCGCGCATTTCTTCGTCTAAACGAAGTTTACTTGTGTCTCTAGGATTGGCTGACAAAATCAATATTTTTCGAGTCAAAGGGTCAGGTTTATAATTTGGAGTAATTGGCGTTTGCTTCGTGTTTATTTCATTTTTAATTGCTTGTAGTTCTTTATTGCCAGGATTCTCCTCAGACGCTGATAATATCAGTATTTTTAGCTTACCATTTGCCTTTGCCCATTTAATTAGCTTAAAAACAACTTGCTCATAGTTTTCTCCACCTGCAATAACATTCAGATTTTCCTCTAGAGTAAAATCAATCATCATCTCCAACGCGGCTTTGGTTGGATAAGCACTAATAATGGCTTGGATTAATTTCTTGCGTTGACGTCCATTTATATTCACTACTTACTCGTCTTCTCTTATAAATTTATCACAAATTAATCACTGGAGGTTTGACTTTACCTTTAGAAAAGTTTGCAGCTCTGCAACTTTCTATTCAAACTTAACCATGCTCTGAGAAAGTAGAACTTCAAACTAACAGCCAAGGTAATGATCCCAGAAGGAAATGATCTAAAGCTGAACTATGACTTCAGCCTTGGTCATGGAATTATGGGAACCATAAGCTTGGAGCTTCTGATTAAGTTTTGTCAGAATCCTGACACTGAATTGAGGTGAAGCCATTCTGAAAACAGAAACAGGGTAAACGCATCTTATGTTGAAATGCCTACTGGACTGAAATTGATATGATAAGTATTTTGGCTTATGAATTTTGAAATTTTTTCTGAAGAAGGCTTCTAGAATTTAGATGCATATTGCCTTGTGAAGAATTGCTTGACTTTTGAAGGATAATTTCCATACTCCACACTCTAGAATCCTGGAGATTCTTTGAAGGGTGATTAACTCTATAGGCTTTTATTTAGAATTACTCATACCTATAATTGAGTTTTGACATAACCCAAGACTGTAGAAATTGTTAAGCACCGTGTTTAACTTGGCTACCTAAAACTTTGCAAGTAATGGCACCCTGAATAACGCCAAGACAGCTATTTTAAGGATGGGGACAGAATTTAAATTGTTACCCATTGACCATTGAGATTTTTTTATCTGGATATTATATTAATTCATTTACGGAAAAAAATCAAGTCCTATGAAGGATGATTTATCAAGTATTAAGGAAGGATGAAGTAATATCAAATCCGGTTAAATAGTTAACGTTAAGCCTTGGCTGCCTGCCACCAATGAAAATGGATCATACCACGAATAAAGTCGCCACCCCAGTATTTAAGTAGGTGGGCTTAATTATCCGTAAAATAGCGATGGCAGCATGTCACTTATGCAGAGCATTTGAGCATTTGTACATTAGCTATAGCCCCCTCATGGGTTTTAGCTTGCTCTGATAGTACATAATTCATCTGTTCTGCCACTTTGATCTACTCCCAAGTTGATCGGAACTTGGAAGACACAGGGATTCTAGTATTTTTAAGCCATGGGTTTTACCTTTTACTGTAATGAATTTCAATCAATACATTTATAGAATGATCTAACCCGGCTTGACAGTACCCTTGAGGGTACCTTTTCAGCTGCTGATCATTGTCTTGATGCAAAGCGCGAGTGGGGGGAACCCCCAAGACCGCGCTGCATCGCTATGATGGCATAACCTGAAGGGGTGACAACCAGGCTAAAAATGGCTTGGGGTAAGCTTTTCAGCCATGCTATGCCAAAAAAGATTGGGTAGATTGACAGGTTGATTAACGCCCCTATTTGCGATGGCCAAGTCTAGAAACCCTGGGGGGGAAACAATTAGCCTGTAAGCTTTGTGTGGCAAGGATTTCAGCTAGGTTGCCTTTGATAAGATGTCCCCAGCGATTCCCATACCAATTGAACTTGACCAACGAAAAAATTAGGTTTCTAGCTGAGGGGGTGACATGACCTCTAAAAAGCTTACTAGATAAAGCTTTGATGCCAATTATCTCAAAAAAGATAAACTCCCAAATTGACCCTCCTATCATTTTCTGGAAGCTCAAACCCTTATAACTACGTCCAAGGTTAGCCCAAAACAGCATGTATCTTTCAGGTGCGACCCGAAAGTGCGACCCAAGGGCGATTTACTCGCCCATTGGAAAGCGCACTTTGAGCGAATTTAATTCTTAATGCGGAAAGCGCACCTGAAGTAACAGATGGGCTGAACATATTACCCAGTAAGGATTTTAGCTTGCATATCACCCTCCCAGGTAAAGATTAATTAACAATACCTTGACAAAATACATTCTGCCTTAGCTTGTGACGAATGGCTTAGCGTGGTCAAAGGCTAATGGCACCTCAAGTAGCGTGCGCGTAGCGCATATGCTTAAAATCCTGCTAATTCCAGACTAATTCCAAGTCTAAGACAAAGCCAGGTAAAACATCTTCTCCCGATAATGTTCTGGGAGATTTCAAGACCTCTACAGGTTGATTAAGTCGATAAATTTCAACCGTCTTATGATTAGGGTCAATTAACCAACCCAAACGCAGTTGATTATCAATATACTCCTGCATTTTTTGGCGTAAGGGTTCCATATTGTCACTCTTTGAACGCAACTCCAGCACAAAATCAGGACAAAGGGGTGGGAACGTTTCTTGTTGTTCAGGGGTTAATGCATTCCATCGTTTTTGAGTAACCCAAGCTGCATCAGGGGAACGAATTGCCCCATTGGGAAGTCGAAAAGCAGTAGAGGAGTTAAAGGTAACCCCCAGTTTAGTTTGGCGATTCCATAACCAAAGTTGCCCTTCAATATCAATGTTGCGTTTTCCAGTATTCCCCCCAGTGGGTGGCATGACAATTACTTTTCCTGTAGCACTACGTTCTAAGCGTAAGTCTCGATTAGCAGCAGCAAGTTGTTCAAACTGCTCGTCAGTAACTCTGAGGCTGGGAGGAATGTTGATCGGAAGGGTATTCATGGATCAATGTCAAGTTATCGGTAACTTGCCAAACAAAAAAAAACTAAGCACGACCACTCAATTGCACAAGCCTGATTTGTACAACCTCTTCATAAAGCCTTTCGAGCTGAGTAATATTCCCACTTAAGGTATAGCGCTCTAGAACCCTTGCCCTAGCTTTGTGACCAAGCAAAGTAGTCCAATCTCTGTGGTCACGCAATAGGGGCAATAGGGTTTTAAGTTGGGATGTCACCCCATGGGTATTGAGAATTACCCCAGCACCATCCTCTAACACTTCCCCATCAGCTCCAGCATCTGTGGCTACACAAGCGACACCACAAGCCATGGCTTCCAGTAATGATAAGGACAGCCCTTCCAATAGAGAAGGTAAAATAAACACATCCGCTGCCCGCAAAATCTCAATCCGTTCTTGCTCGGAAGCCACAAATCCTAGCCAAATGACATTGTGTTCTTCACCATAAAATGGTTTCAATGAGGCTAATAACGGTCCATCACCAGCAATCACTAGCTTACTGGATTCACCCAGGTTACATTGTTTCCAGGCTCGCAGCAGCGCTTCCACATTTTTTTCCGTAGCAATGCGACCTTGATAAACAAATAGCCGTTCCGCTTTGAACTCGGATGCAAACTCAGAGGTAAACTGGGAATATCCTGGAGAATATTTCTGGACATCAACTCCATTGGGAATCACTGCTAGCTTGTGATCAGGAACCCCAACCCGGCTTAGGACATCCCGTTGGAGTTGAGAAAAGATAATCACTCGGTCGTAGTGGGCGAGAAACGGCGCATAAACTTGATAGGTCAGCAATTGGGTTCCCGATTGCAAATTGCGTCGTTTACCATCAAAGGGCGGATGGAAGGTCGCCACTAGGGGTAAATTGAGTTCGGTACAGATTTCCGGTAACAGGAAGTCTAAAGGAGATAAAGTTAAGGAAGCATGAACCAGATCAGGTTTGAGCTCCTGTAGCGATCGCTTCAAAACCTTACTGGCGGTTAGGGTTGGAATGGTATACATCTGAGACTTGTACAAGCAAGGCAGTGGTACCTCCTGACAACCCCACCAAGTCCGGTCCTCTTCTTCTTGGGCAAAGTGGAGGAAACTGACCTGGTAGCCCCGGTCGAGCAGAGCATTGGTCACTTCTCGATTGTAGGTGACGTTACCACAAAAAGGGGATTTTTTTCCGAGCCAGGCGATATGCATTCCGGTTGGTAGTTAAGTCTCTATTGATGACGTTTATTTAAATTATTTAATCTATTACCGGAAATATACCAGTTTAAGAACCCACCTAAGAACACAAGTGCTGCTAAACCAAGAAATACAGGTTGTAAACCCAACCAAGTTTCTGCGATCCCCGCTAAGGCTAATGGTAAACTCAAGGCGATATTAATAGCGTTGTTTTGTAGTCCGAAAACTTTGCCCCGCATCTGTTCTGGTGTTTCTGCCTGGATGGTAGTCTGCATCGGGATACCCACCAAAGCCCCAAACCCCCCCAATACCATTGTCATCAGTAAAGCCAGCCAGAGATTGTTAGTGAATAGGGACAACCCTACTAAGGCTACTCCCATACCTACAGAACCAGACAGACTTAAATCTACATGGGAGGTGTCATCAAACCAGTTTCCTAGGATTGCTGCACTAATCGCCATCCCAATTCCACCTGCTGCTAACAAGAAGCCAAACTGGGAAGCGGTGATCCCAGGTAGGTTTTCCGCGAGTCTTACCGCCAGAACCGCTAAAGCAGCAAAAACAGAAAACAGAATAACTTGTTGAATCATAGCATTGCGGACACTTCGATGGTGTTGTACGTAACGCAGACCATCGGCAATGTCTGCCCACACATGAGGTTGCTCAGCCTTAGACTTTCCCCGATTTTCACCCGTTCTCAGTAACAACAACACTAATCCTGCGATCGCATAAGACCCTCCTACCAAAACTTCTTTCCCCAAGTACACGCCGACATGTAGCTGAGCTCCCAACCTATCCGCTAAGGCTAACAACGGTTCACCCACAGCAAAACCAATGATTAAGGAAGCCATCATGGTTGTAGTATATAGGGAGTTGGCCGATAGTAGGTGCTGCGATTTCACAATCAAGGGAATTACCGCTTGTTCTGCTGGGGCAAAAAATTGGGTCAGGGTAGAGACTAGAAACGTAATCACTAATAAGACGTAAAAGCCTAGTGGCAGATTCGAGACTGATGTCGAGCCTTGAGTTAAAGACAACAACCCAGGCACTAACAACACTAGTGCCCCTCGCAACAGATTGGTTAGCACCAGCACATCTTTTTTTGACCACCGATCCACATAGACGCCAGCCAAGGAACCAAATAGAACGGCTGGGATGGTAAAGGCAATCATGATCGCTGATACCCAGCCACTGATAGTTTGATCAGCGTCTTGAAAGCGACTGGTTATCAACGCAATCATTAACACCAGATAAACTTTGTCTGCTAGCTGAGAGAAGACTTGACCACTCCATAGGGCTAAGAAGTTGGAATTTTTTAGAACTGGTAGAAATCCTTTATCCGGTGATGAATCCAGTTCCTGATCCCTTAGCTCATCACTTCTCGATGAGGGTTTTGCCACCAAATCAGACTTGGTGAAATCAGACTTGGGGTCTGGGGAGTGTTTTTGTTTTTTTCCAGGCTCCGATGATTGCATTCTGGCTTTTATGGGTTAGGCTTTTTTATTACCAGTAACAACTTTTTTAGATAGTCATACCGTTACTATGAATGGATGATTAAATCGGGAATTTGTAATTAGTAAATGGTAATTAGTAATTGATAATTGAATCCCTTAATCTTGCTGCTTTTCAACACCAAAATTAGATTGTCATTACCCATTAACTATTATTTATTACCCATTATTTATTACCTATTACCTATTACCTATTACCTATTAACAGACCCGGATTATGAGTATTAGTTAACAGACGACAACGCATCCACTAAAGCCGCTGAACGAATTGAGCGACCAAAGTGATACTGAGCATAGTCTCGTAAAATTCGCTCCAGCTTCACCCAGAGTGAATCTACAGACTCAGCCGCCTTCCACCCTGCCAATTGGTCTTTTAATAGTGTAGTCAGCTGAGGTAATTCAGCAGCTGCCAGTTCTTGAAGCAGGGTTAATTCCAGAGCATTCAGGCTATGATTTACTCGTGGAGGAGGGGATAGTAGGACATTACTATCAGTGTTGCCAGTGGTTTGAGTCAACCTCTCTACTTTATTCGGAATAGTTCGATTCGGAATAGTTCGATTCGGAATAGTTGGATTGGGTAAATCCTTCATATTGGACTCATGACTGACTAAACTAATAGTGCCACCTGCTTCTACACTAAAACCAACCCGCCAATTCGGGTCATTCAAATCTGGCCTTAAAGTGTGTTGTGTGATACAACAAAGTTGCACTTGAGGTGCTATTCCGGCCAGGGCAAGCAGGTGAAAGACACCATGGGACAAATGGGCTAACACTAAAGACAACCCTGAGGGATTAGCCGTAATTTTAGGTAACTGCTCCAGACGCCGTAGATGTTCATTAAGTAGTTCGTAAAGTTCTTCCTGAGGCTGCTCACTCAAAGCATGACAGAGAACTAATTCTGCCAGATACTGACTAGCTGCCAGTTTACTGAGCTCCTGACTCAATCCTGGGTAGGATTCTGTAGTTTCTGCTTGGATAATTTTATCTAGCGATCGCCCTTTTGCCAGCAGTAGTTGATTGACCACAAACAAGCCACTCCTACCACCTAATTTCGATTTCTGCTTCCTTGCCCCTGGTGCCACTACCCGAATCAGACCCAACTCCCTAGTTAAAATTGTCACCAACCTGTCCGCTTCCCCCAGCGGTATACTTTTCAGATTAATTCCAGTGGCTTTGTAGGTTTGACTCATTCGTCATTATTACTTGCTAATTTTTAATTTTTAATTTTTAATTTTTAATTTTTAATTTTTAATTTTTAATTTTTAATTTTTAATTTTTAATTTTTAATTTTTAATTTTTAATTTTTAATTTTTAATTTCCAAGTTATCCCGTTGTCGCAGCAAGTCAGGACCACGAGACGTGCCTAGCCTAGTTGCTCCAGCAACGACTAAATCCAAAGCTTGCTCGATGGTTCGGATACCTCCTGATGCCTTGATTCCAACTTGCCCCTTGGTGACTTTTTTCAAAAATCGGACATCATCAATTGTGGCACCACCATTCCAGCCAGTGCTGGTTTTGATAAATTGCGCCCCAGCATCCATACAGATTTCCGCAGCAAGACGTTTTTCCGTATCACTCAGCACAGTAGTTTCCAAGATGACTTTGACGGTTTTACCCGTTTCTTCACAGATTTGGGCAATTTCTTGGTAAAGTTCCTCGGTTTTACCGGCTTTCAAACCACCGAGGTGAATCATTACATCCAGCTCTGTCGCTCCATTTTCCACTGCCTCTTGGGCTTCATAAAGCTTAGCAGTGGGTGTTGTGGCACCAATCGGAAAACCAATCACGGTACAAACCTTTGGTACTCTACTGTGGAGGAGTTCAGCCGCTTGTTTGACGTAAACTGGCGGGACACACACTGTAGCAAACTTATATTGGTCTGCCTCTTGACACCATTTTTCCACCTGCTCTGGTGTAGCCGTGGGAATAAGCAGGGCATGGTCGATTATGGGAGCAATATCAATGTCTGGATAGTCTATATCCATCGCTATATAAGATACTTAAGTAAAAATCAACCAACTTCTCAGTATAACAGTTAACAGTCAACCGTTAACCGTGTCAGGCTAACAAGGCTGCTGTCACCCAGTCAGGTCAAAAACTTATCCGTTGCTTCGATCAAAGCACTGCGAATACCTGGTTCTGCCATGGAATGACCGGCATCAGGTACCACAATCAACTCAGCTTCTGGCCAAGCCTGATGTAATTCCCAAGCTGATACCATCGGACACACCACATCATAGCGTCCCTGGACAATCACCCCAGGGATAGATTTAATCCGGTCTACATTCCTGAGTAACTGGTCTTCTGGTTCAAAAAAGCCTTTATTGACAAAGTAATGACACTCAATTCTGGCAAATGCATCAGCAAATTCACCCTCACCAAACTTTTGGATCAGGGTTGGGTCTTGGAAGAGTTTACTGGTACTTGCTTCCCAAATTGACCAAGCCCGAGCTGCTGAATTGCGGGTTTAAGGATCCGGACTGGTCAACCGTTGATAGTAAGCAGAAATTAGATCATGGCGTTCTGCTTGTGGAATCGGCTTGATATAGTCTTCCCAAGCATCAGGGAAAATATAGCTTGCTCCCTCCTGATAGAACCAAAGAATTTCTTTTTGCCTAAGCATAAAAATTCCCCGCAATATCAGTCCTAGACAGCGTTCAGGATGGGTTTGACTATAGGCTAAAGAAAGAGTGCTACCCCAACTACCGCCAAAAACTACCCACTGGTCAATACCCAGTTTTACTCGCAGTTTTTCGATATCACTAAGTGATGTACCACACACGCTCCGCTACGCTTTCAGTGTGGGCTTCTGATGCTCATAAAGAGCGGTCAGAGCTTCCTTTGAGGTACTATTAGTAGTAGATTCAACAACTACAGGCTTCCCTCTACGGCGTTTTATAGTCGGGAACACATCCAGCCCGACTCGCTTTATGTTGATTGATGCGTTGACATCTCTATCGACAATCAGCTTTAATTCCTGATCGAAATACTCTCGCATATCTCGGTCGGTGAACACAAATTCATCTCGATAAGAGAGGAGTTGAGATGTGTAATTTGGCTTGACTTCGACTACACTGGCGTTAGCTTTTGCGGCTACCTGACCCAGCACTTCAAAGAACTGACCAAAGCCTGCATCTAACCAAGACTTGTTAAGTCCTGATTTTGATGATTGACCATTGGATAAGAACGTACCATCTCGCCCTCGTTTAGGAGTATTGCGACGAGTTAAACCCTTGAGGTTCAGCTTCTCGTGAAAGAAGACTTTCTTACCTGTATTCACCAGTTGATGAGCAGTTTTGTACTGGAAATCTTCACGACTCCTAGCTATCTGTTGATGAATACGGGCTTCCCGTTTTGCTAGTTTACGTCTGGCTTTACTTCCTTTTTTACGCTTATTTTTGCGTTGAGAAACTGTGGTTAACTTGTCTTGATTCCGACGAAGTGGTTTAAGGGAGAGGAGTTTCTTGCCATCGGATATTGCTAGATAAAAGCCTCTATCTAGAACAGCATCCATTCCAATTGAGTTTTCCCAAGTAGGAATAATGTCATCAGGGTTGAACTCCGGCACTGACTTATCCTCTAGGCTCAGGTTGCAGTACCATCCGTCAGCTTTCCTTGTAATTGATAGCTGTTTTAAGTTTGCACTATCAGGTAACGGTCTGTGTATTCTCAGCTTAATCAAACCAATTTTAGGAACTTGAACAAACAACCATTTTCCGTTAACAGTACAGAACTTTAACCAAGAATTATCAGCATTTGGAAAGTTTAACGTCCGATATCTGGCAACATTCTTAAATCGAGGCTTGCCACTGCGTTTACCATTTTTGTCATCTGCTATAAACCTGTTAAAAGCGTTTTTTACTCTTGTACAGACATCTTGCAAAACAGTTGAATAAACCTCAGTAAAGTCTATCAACTCTCCAGACCATCCAATCTTAACCAAGTCTTTCTTGATAACTGGAAGTTGCTTTTTCTGGCTGTAGAAATTGGGCTGATCTTTAAGCTCCGGAAGGTAACAGATTAATGGACAGGCATTGACCGGACATCTATTTTTCTGCCACCAATCAAAACGCTCACCCAACATCCGGTTATACCAATATCGACCAACTCGCAGCCACTGGTTCAGTGTGAGTGTTTGTTGAGTCTCTGGATATAGTCGATATTGATACGTGTATTTCATTGGTGTTAACTTTTAAGCTACACTGATTATAGCAGACAACAGCAGGATTGTTATGAAGAATGACTTTTTATCCAAGGGTCGGTCTGTCTGTGACCTTAAAGCTCATCTCGTCTTGACGACCAAGTATCGTCGCAAAGTCTTTACTGGTGAGATGATTAGCCGTTTACATGAAATTTTTGAAAACTTACTTCAACAACAAGAATGTCAGCTTGTTAGCCTTGATGGGGAAAAAGACCATGTTAACCTGCTGTTCCAGTATCACCCTGACATTCACCTGAGTAAACTGGTTAACTCATTAGACATCTCCAGACACTCGGTTTTGACCCAGGCAGTGCAAGGGTTTGAGGTTAATTTTTGGAGATGTCTATTGAAGAGTGTCTCAAGCCGAAAAATAAGAGTAGAATTTGGTGAACAACTAGCCATAATTTACTACAAAAAACCTGCACAAGTGGAATAGTTCTTACTTTATTGCTAGTTGTGGTGGCGTTACTATTTCTACTCTTAAAAAGTACATTGAAAACCAAGACACTCCTGAGATGAGCAACAAAAACCCTGCACAAAATTCATCCCGGAGATGAAACCTGATTAATAGTGGAGCCTTACTACAAAAAGATTTAACCCTTAACTCACAGACTGCCAACTATAAAGGCTCCACTATTCTTGCGGTAACTTCTGACCACGCTCACGCTACGCTTTGAGACGTGGGATGAATTTTGTCAGAAGCTAAATCCCAGGTAGTGTTCTGCTCAAGTTCAGCATGGGGGATACTTTTACCACAACCCCGTTGGTCAAACATGACAATTCGCCATTTCCGTGGGTCAAAGTATTGGCGATAAACCGGTTGGCTACCACCTCCTGGTCCTCCGTGTAACACCACTACTGGCTGACCTTGTGGGTTACCGGACTCTTCAAAATAAATGGTGTGGAGGTTAGAAACTGTTAGGGTTTGCTGGTTGTAAGCTTCGATGGGGGGATAGAGTTCTCGCATAGTTTTGGCTTGGGGTTACAGTTACGATTACATAAAGTACATACAAAAATAATTATCTCCAAACCTCTATGGTGAACGTAATATCCTAGTAATCCGGCTTAGCTGAGTGTCACCTGCTCACACTCAACCGTCAACCGTCAACTGTAAACTATCAAATGATCAAAGAGTTTCTCAAGCGGAACAAATCCCTTCATCGCAGGGTTAAGCTCTATAAGCGCAGACAGCGCATTATTCGAGATCAGCCCAGGTGGGATTTGGTCTTGAAAGGGTCTCTAAACCAATGGCAAAATGCCCTAAAGGCTGCCCAAACTGGCTCTAAGATTCTGGTAGCTACTAGTGTGGGTGGGGAAATCCATTCCATCACTTTAGAAAGTCTACTAGCAGTGGGCTTAACCCTCAGGGGTGCTCAAGTTCACATTTTGCTCTGTGATGGTATTTTACCGGCTTGTTTTTGGTGTGATGTTAGTTTTTATCCCAAACAGGACTTGTTTGTAAATCATGGTCCTAAACGTGACTTATGTAACGACTGCTTTCCCCTAGCCGATCGGATCTATAAGCCTCTAGGATTGACTATCCATCGCTACAGTGAATTTCTCACAGATACAGATTACCAACAGGCCAAGGAGATAGCTAGCAGTCTCACTATTGCTGAAATTGAAAAGTACACCCTAAATGGGGTAGCTGTAGGAGAACACGCTTTAGCGGGAGCTCTGCGATTTTATGCTCGTGCTTCCCTGGAAGGGGAACCCAATGCTGAGCCGATTCTCAAGCGTTACTTCCAAGCCGCAATCCTGACCACTTGGGCAACCCGTCGGCTGCTGCAAACGGTTAAGGTTGAGTGTGCTGTATTTAACCACGGCATTTATGTTCCTCAGGGGTTGACTGGTGAAGTAGCCCGTCAGCAAGGGGTGCGAGTGGTGAACTGGAATCCTGCTTATCGCAAACAATGCTTTATCTTTAGTCACCATCAAACCTATCATCACCAGCTGATGTGGGAGCCAGTAAGTAATTGGGAAACTATACCGTGGACTTCCCAGATGGAACAGCAGTTGATGGACTATTTGAAAAGTCGCTGGCAAGGAACTCAGGATTGGATTTGGTTCCATGAAAGTCCTCAGTTTGACCTGACCAAGATTACTGATGCGGTAGGAGTAGACTTTTCTCGTCCTTGTATTGGGTTACTGACTAATGTGATGTGGGATGCTCAACTCCATTACCCAGTTAATGCTTTTCCTAATATGCTGGAATGGGTATTGACAACTATTCGGTATTTTGCTAAAAGACCAGAGTTACAGTTGTTAATTCGGATTCACCCAGCCGAGATTCGAGGGACTTTGCGATCGCGTCAACCCTTGTTTGAGGAAATTCGTCAGGTTTTCCCCACTCTGCCTCCAAATGTGTTTGTGATTCCTCCAGAAAGTACCGTTAGCACCTATGCTGCTATCCTCCAATGTAATGCGGCTCTGATCTACGGCACTAAAATGGGCGTAGAATTAACTAGCATGGGCATACCTGTAATCGTTGCAGGAGAAGCGTGGATTCGTAATAAAGGCATAACTATGGATGCCAGTTCTGTAGAGGAGTATGTTCAGTATTTAGATCAGTTACCCCTAGGGGATGGCTTACCTGAGGCAATCATAAAACGAGCAAGAAAGTATGCCTATCACTTTTTCTTCCGCCGCATGATTCCCCTAGAGATGACAACCGAAGCTAGTAATCCATCGGAATTTAAACTTCAGGTATGTGATCTCAATGAATTTATTCCTGGTCAAAGTAAAGGATTAGATGTTATTTGTGATGGCATTTTGACCGGAACAGAGTTTATCTATAGTCATTAGTTAATGACCAATTCCCAATTCTTATTTGACTAATGATAAAAATTGCTGTTGATGCTACACCAATTCGCCATAAGTTAAGTGGCATTGGAATGTATGCCTTAAATTTAATTCAGGCACTCCATAAGCTACAAAGTCAGGAAGACTTTCAGTTAAGTGTCGCCTATCAACCAAGTGTAAGAAAATGGTTATCTCGTGATTGGTCATTTCTTGAAGTGCTAACTAGGCATTTAGAGATTAAAAATCTAGAGATTAAAACTATACCGTTACCGGTTACTATCTCTAGTTTACTAGCCACTGTACCTAATCCCATTTTACCTTATTGTGAGCAATACTTAGGCAATCATGATATCGTCCATGGTACTGATCATGTGGTTTATCCCTGTCGAAAAAGCTTGCGGGTTATGACGATTCATGACCTAACTTTTATTAAATATCCTCAGTATGTTAACTCAATTGTTAAAAGCTATACTGCTCGGGTAAAACAATGTTTACGGTGGACTGATTTAGTGATTACTGTTTCCCAGTCTACTAAACAGGATATCGTCAATTACCTAGGAGTAAATCCTGACAACATCCAAGTTATTCCTCAAGCTAGCCGTTACTCTACTTTAGATTTACCCAATACACTAGATTTACCGAATAACACGGTTCAGTCTTTGGTGACATCAGTTAATTACGACTTCGCCCAACCCTATATTTTATTTGTGAGTACTCTTGAGCCTAGGAAAAATATTAATACTATGATTGCAGCATTTAATTATTTAAAACAACGGCATCAAATTGAGCATCAGTTAGTACTGATTGGACAAAAAGGATGGTGCTATGAATCTATTTTTTCTGCTATTGCTAGTTCCCCGTGGAAACACCATATTCATCATTTGGGCTACTTATCCGATCAACTAGTAGCCTGGTTTTACTCAAATGCAGATGTTTTTGTCTATCCTTCCTACTATGAAGGGTTTGGTCTGCCCGTCTTGGAAGCGATGACTTTGGGTGCTCCTGTGATTACCTCTAATACTTCATCCCTGCCTGAAGTAGCGGGAGATGCGGCAATTTTAATTGACCCTAATCAGCCAATTGAATTAGCAGATGCTATGGTCAAGGTGATCAGTAATTCTCCATTGCGGGAGGAATTGATTAGAAAGGGTAAGGAAAGAGCGATGCTATTCTCTTGGGAGAGAACGGCAAGGGAAACTCTAGCAGCCTATAGATTTTTAGTAGGAAAGGTTTAGTAGGGAAGGGAAGAGGGTGAAGAGTACTTGAGGAATCGAGTTTTGTAGATCATTAGTTAGATCATTAATTAGAACATTAATCAGAATGCGATTGACCAAAGGTCACGCTTCGCGAACGCATTTCTGTTGAACCTGATTATTCCAGAAGCTCCGGGTCAATTCCCATCACCCTTAACCGCTCTGCTAGCCGCTGTGACCGTTGCCGTTCTTGCTCTAATAGCAACCTTGCCTGTTGTGCTTGTTGAGCCTCTGTTTCGGTCCAGGTCGGAATTCAATAGAATGTGAAGTCTCAAGTGTGAAGTGTGAAGGTTGGGTTGTTTATTTGTTCACCTTTGCGTTCCCTGATCTTTCACAAAAATGAAACAGCCCTACAGGCTTCAGCCGGGGGAGGATGTCAAATACCCATGCTCTAGCAGGAATTCCGGCGAAATTTCATCCATTCCTTCAGGGGTTGGCACTCGGTTACCCAGCAACTTATCGACATATTTCCCTAAAATGTCACTTTCGATATTCACCCAATTGCCAGTCCGTAAGTGGCTAAGATTCGTATAGCTGTAACTATGGGGAATCACCGCTACTTTGAACCAACTGCCGTTGGGGTCACACTCAGCAATCGTTAGGCTGACCCCATTGACGGCAATGCTACCCTTGGGAACAAGATAACGAGCTATCTTATGCTGCCACACATCCGTCAAGGAAGCTGGTGCTGTAAAGCACATTTCCCAGGAGTTTGGTGTTTGTAAAGATTCCGTTAAGCAGCCAATACCGTCAATGTGACCTGTTACAAAATGACCCCCTAGCTTGCTACCCACACGCAAAGACGTTTCCAAATTAACGCAAGAAGTTGTCTGTAGCCTTTGTCCAAGGGTAGTGCGCCCCTGAGTTTCATCAGAAGCAGTGGTGGAGAAGCCTGTGGGCAAAACTTTCTCTACCGTTAGGCAAATTCCGTCCACTGCTACACTATCACCCGGTTCTAAATCTTGTAAGATAACATCCATAGCATCAGAGGTAGCGGAGACAATAAAGCGATCGCTTCCGATTGGTCCAATTGTGCCGAGAGCTTGAATTAATCCTGTAAACACTGTTGTTTATACTGTTCTTCTGTAAGGGGATGAACTGGTGTAACTAGACTGTTAGTAGGAAAAGAGCTGGCATAGGTTTGTGTTTTTTTAGTGAAGTGGCCAAACAAATTTCCTGAGACTAAGGCATACTTGGAGAATACAATCTTGTTGATCTCACCGAATTGGATTCTCAAGGGCTAATCTTACCGTTGACCGGTAACGTGAAAAGAACAGATCTGGCAAGCGCAAGTTTCGGTGCCCGTCTGTAAAGTACTAGTTTACCGCTTCGCTTTGATGCCCCTGATGCTGACCGTATTCTAGAGGCTAAGCTGATGATTGAAATGAGAGTTGCTGGCATTGCAGTAGATACTGTAACACGTAGCCCCATCGTGTTACTCAAAGATGTCTTAGATCGGCGTGCTCTGCCAATCTATATTGGGCAAGATCAAGCAAAGGCAATTATCAGTGCTTTGGAAAGACAAACGCCACCGCGTCCCCTGACCCATGACCTAATGGTCAATTTTCTAGAGGAGTGGAGCATAACACTGGATCGTGTTATAATACACTCTCTCCAAGATAACACATTCTATGCCAGCCTCTGTGTTAGTCAGGGTGAGACAAAGAAAGAAATTGATGCTCGACCAAGTGATGCCATTTCTATAGCCCTGCGCACTGGCAGTCCGATTTGGGTGATGGAAGAAGTTATTGCTGATGCTTCGATACCTGTAGACCAAGATAAGGATGAAGAGGAGCGTCGAGCTTTTCGGGAATTTGTATCTAATATCCGCCCAGAAGATTTTCTTCACCGTGGAGGATATAGTCGTGGTAGCTAAAGCCAAAATATTGGGATTAAACGGGATTTAACAGCAACAATATATTAATTGCTCTGTCAAAAAATTATGGAGATGTTTCTGAAAGCCTTACCATTTAGCCATTGGTGAGACTTTTCCAGATGCTCTAACCCTGATGCCATACCGCAAGTGAGCGTTGGGATAAATGGATATATCCCAAGCTATACCCCAAGCTATACCCCAAGCTATACCCCAAGACAATCGATGGCCATCAACTGAATTTTTTGCGCAACTGTTTTTTTGGGCAACGTTTTAACCAAAGATTTGATTATTCCAGCAGTTGGGGAACATGCGTTATCGGCGGTTTGGAAAAACTAATCTCCAGCTTTCAGTGTTTTCTTGTGGCACCATGCGTTGCTTAGGGTCTGAGTCAAATGCTCAGAAGACAGTGCAACAGGTAATCGCTCAAGGAATTAACCACTTGGAAACTGCCAGGGGTTACGGCAAGAGTGAAGAATACCTTGGTAACATCCTGAAAGCTGGATTGTCAGTACCACGAGACCAGCTATACATCACCACCAAGATTCCACCAACCCCTGATGCTGATTTGATGAGTAAGTGGATTAATGATTCCTTAGAACGTCTACAGCTCGATTATGTCGATTGTTTAGCAATTCATGGGATTAACACTGAAGAGCATCTGTCCTGGGTAAAGTCCGAAAGTGGCTGTATGGCAGCTGTCCAAAAAGCCGTAGCCCAGGGACGTATAAGCCACGTTGGTTTCTCAACCCACGGTTCAATAGAAGTGATTCTAGGGGCAATTCAAACAGATTTTTTTGAATTCATCAACCTGCATTACTATTACTTCTTTCAACGCAATGCTACGGCGATTGAATTGGCTGATCAGAAGGATATGGGTATCTTCATCATATCTCCTGCTGATAAAGGAGGCAAACTCTACACCCCACCACCAACGTTAGAGAAACTGTGCCATCCCTTCTCGCCACTAGAACTGAACTATCGATTTTTATTAAGCGATCCCCGCATTACTACCCTTAGTATTGGACCGGCTAACCCAGATGAGGTGACCCTGCCTTTAAGTGTCGCTAACCGAGACGAGTCTTTGAGCCCAATGGAAGTGGCAGCATTCTCTCGTTTGGAAACCCACTTGAACAATGCTCTAGGAACTGACCGCTGTAGTCAATGCTACGCTTGTCTACCTTGCCCAGAAACCATTAACATTCCAGAAGTCTTGCGGCTGCGCAATCTTGCTTTGGCTTACGACATGACCGAGTTTGGTCAATATCGCTATCAAATGTTTGAAAATGCTGGTCATTGGTTTAGGGGGGTCAAGGGAAACCGTTGTACCCAGTGTGGTGAGTGTCTTCCCCGTTGCCCCGAACAACTGGATATTCCTTCCTTACTCTCTGATACCCACCAGCGTCTTAATGGTTCTCCTAGGCGTCGTCTGTGGGGATAAGGTAGTTGGTTGAAGGTTGGTTGGTTGAAGGTTGAAGGTTGGTTGGTTGAAGGTTGGTTGGTTGGTTGAAGGTTGAAGGTTAGTTGGTTGAAGGTTGAAGGTTAGTTGGTTGAAGGTTGAAGGTTAGTTGGTTGAAGGGTTGAAGGTTGAAGGTTAATGGGTATCACTATTGATTTGACTGATGCTTTAGTGCATTCCTATGGATAAAAGAAACACCGTTAGTAAAATACATCCCTTGTCTGTTGTGCCTTGTGTATTCTGCCTTGTGTTTCTAGAGAGTTGTTTTCTGGTTGGCTGGAAGCCTGAACCAGTTTTAGCTCAAAAGACTGTAGGAGTGCAGCCGGACACAGAAGCTGTGAATTTAAATTTCCTGCAGCCAGATAATCTTCCTAATGATGGGTCTGTGATTACTGCTGATACTATCTCTCAAACTAAGCTCACTACTCCAAGTTTCTGGTGGGCTGATGAACAGTTTGGCGGTAAGCTACTGGATAATTGGTTAGCTTATCCGAGTAAACGCCGGGTAGATTTGGTAGTGAATCGCCAACTCTGGAGTCTGCTTAACTATCTGGGTAGGTATGCTTTTATTAACAAAATGGGCAACGTTGCCAGAGATTATAACTATAATACCAGAGTATTTAACCAGCGAGGAAAGCCTTTAGGAGCCTATACCTGTGATGGTAATTCCATGTGCCAGGTGGAGGTATGTATACCTGGCCAAGTCCCTTTAGCTGGGAAAGTCTCGGCCTTTTGCCAGTTATCACAAAACTAGAACAGGCAATTTTCACGTACTTCGCATTTCTTTCCACAAGGATTCATACTGCTTTTGTGTAGACTCTGGTAAGGGATGGAGGAATTCGCACTTGTTGAGAATTTCTGCTTCTGGCAGCAGTAGAGGTAAGGTTTGGATATCTTGTGGTAGCTTATTTCTTGGGATCTTAAGCAGAATCGGGGAAGCAGCATTAGTCAGTAGAGAAATTTCCTTGGCTGATTTGCTATCCCAGCAAAATTCAATCCACTTTTTGCTTAAATCCGACTCAGAGTTACTTTCTGAGGAGTCAGAAGCAGAGCTAACTGATACCGGTTTTACCCATACATCTGACCACAGGGCTGTTCCTGACTGAGGCACCACTGCCTCAATTTGGCGATCGCGTGTTCTTAGTGCCAGGATATCTGTAGACCAACCGACTGCTACCCAGGTATCCCCCAAAACTAGAGGTTTTAGGTAGTGATCCGAACTGTAAAATTTAACCTGTTTAGCCAGTTGTCGAAGTGCTGGTTTCAAGTCTTTGACTTGATTTAAATCCTGTTGATTATAGGATAAGCCTAGGTTTTTCAAGGTTAAACCAATCACTTCTCGGGGGTGGTTCAACACAGAAATGCGATCGCGTAAAGACTCACGCCACAAGTCACTCCAATCAGTGGGAGTCCAGCCTAAGGCTTTGAACTTGTCACGGCGATAGGCAATGACAGTAGCACCCCAGCGATAAGGAGCACCCCAAACTTTTCCTGAGTTGTCTAGCTGACCAGTTTGGTCACGTTTAACAAGTTTCTGGTACTCTGGCGGCAGTTGTTTCCATCCTGGCAACGTTTCTATGTTCAAAGGTTGGATCAATTCCTGCTCAATGGCTGACTTGAGCCAATAATCTCCTAAGGTAACTAAATCAGGACTTATCGGTGTCCTAGACCTAATCCGGATCAAATCTAGGAGGGAGCGATCTTGATTATTATTGGGTTTGCCTTGCTCTTTCAAGGTTGTCAGGAGTTTGAATAAAGCAGATAGTTGTTTCTCCGGGTCAAAATTTAGCTTAGCCCGTAGTGTTAAGGTCTTACGAAATTCACCCAACAGCTGAACTGGTATTGAATTTTGCAACAGCCTTACCTTTAAAGAGGCTTGTTGTCCGATATTACAACCAGATGCTAACTGACTAAGGGCTATGGTACTAGCACCTAGTATCAAGGAGCGTCGCTTCATAAGTATTTCTGAATTTCCTTTGGTTACCAACTCTTTGACCTTAATTTACATTGGCTCAATAGCAATTACTATAGCTATGAGCAATGAACTGACTTTTGTGACCTCTTAGACCAACAGCCATCTGCTAGATGTGGTAAGTCTAATAAATTAAAAACTACTTATAGTCTGGTTAACAAAACTAATCTAAGTCAAGGGCTAAGGCATCTGAATCTACTTTGACATCACTTTGACATCATTTGACCTCAATAATAGTTTGACTATTATTAATTGAATTTTATTAAGAGTAAGCACGATCAAAAGAACGAAAACACCAGCTATGTCTCCCTTTTCCTCCCCCTCCTCGCCCTCAACACACAGTCTTGTTTTAGACCTAACTATAAGAAATCTAAATCTGTAAGATAAAGTGATGGGGGGATAGAAATATCTCGATCAAGAAGTTAATTCACTTATTGGTTATCTTGTCAACTGCTATTAGTTGACCATCTCTCTAGGAGTTTGAGAAGGTAATGACATGGGGAAAATCATCCGTACGTTATGTATTAAAAATCACTAATGCCAAGGAATTAATTCCGAAAAAACCGATTGTGCTAATTGTGGTGCGAAACTTGGGAGAAAAGACAAGTATTAATTAATGCTGAATTAATCAGGGTAAATATCAAGATATACAGCGGCTATCTGGCATTTTTGAAAAAAATTACTCTGGGAAACAGACTCTAAGGAGTTTAGAGCTGATTTTTGACAGATTTTTGACAATAGTTAAATAAATCAGCAATTCATCGGATTTTCTTCCTTAAGTGACTAGGATAAAAATAGAACTAAGTTATGGCAGTTTTAAATCCTATGGATGAATATCAAAATCAAATCATGGCTCTAAGTCATAGAGTAGATACTCTGTGCGAATCCATCGAAAAACTCAGTTTGAAGGTTTCAGAAGGCCTTTCTGAACTCAAAAATAGTTCAAGGCAGGAAACTGAGGAATCTCAACCAACTGGCCAACCGATACCCCGGACCCACGAAAGTCAAAGTGCCATTAACCTACTGACCCAACATAAAGATGTGCTGATTGATAGTAACTCTGGGCTAGGTAGTTTCTCTAAAAATAGCAATAATAATATCTCTGCTGATATTCAAGTTCAACGCTTAACTGCCCAACTCACAGCAGCCTACAATCGGATTGCTGCCTTAGAAGAACAACTCCTAGCACAGCGAATTCATTCCTAATTGGCAGTTTTATCCAGATTAGTCTAAGGGTTGAAGGTTAATAGGGAAAACAAATCAGCACCTCTGTGATTTTCGTGCCTAACTTGGTCAGACTGTAAAGTGTTTTTTCACTGGCTCCAACAACAATCACCTCAGAGAAAGACGATATTGCTCGACCAAGTTTTCAATGGCTTGAAGTAATTCAGCCGAGTTCCAGCCCTTATAAAGGTGGGCTGCGATCGCACATCCTCCAGCACCCACACCTTCCTTGACATATCCTTGCTCATATGCCTGTAGCTGAGGATAACGAGACTGGGTAAAACTTAATTGTGTTGCCAAAAGGGGTACACTCCCAATATCTTGTGCTAATCCAACCGTGTCACCAGTCGAGTCTTCTGCCACCCAGCGAGTTGTTCCCACAACTACTTGTGCTGGTTGCCATGCTAGGGAATTACCCTCAGTAATACTGGGGTAGGGTAAAACCGACTCTGCCAATGCCTGTGCTAAGGTATAAACCGCTAGCATTTGGGTACCACCAGCGAGTAAAACGCCACAGCGACGACTAGCTGCCATTGCCATACCTGCTGCGGCAATTTGCATCGGATCTCCCACCGCTGCCACTAGCTTTAAGTGATCAAGTGGTGAGGGGGTGAGGGGGTGAGAGGATGAGGAGGTGACGGAGTATAAAGGTGCGGGGTGGTAGGGGTGAGACGGTGAATTTTTCTTCCTAGGTTCGCTTTTGGGAAGCTCCCCGGCTCCCCTACCCGCTAACCCAGCTCGTTGTAACCCCAGCTCCACCACCTCCCACTTTTGAGCATGATTGCACTGGGGATGGCTACTGTTAACCTTGCCAGCTGCATCAATCCCCAAGCCAGTGAGCAGGCTAAGTGCGGTGGTAGTTCCCCCAACCACACACTCACTAATAATCAGATAGCTATCACCAACCACACTTGCTAGCTTTTCTCCCCACTGTAAACCTTGCTCAAATAGCCGTTTCACTGTTTCGAGGGGCAAGGCATTGCCAGAAGTTAGGCACTTAGCAGGAATACCACCTAAGTCAATGGCTGGTACTGTCGGAGGGTGAGGTAAACCAGCATTGAACAGATAGATGGGTAGGTTAAATGCCTCCACTAAAGCACGGGAAATCAAGACAGGGGATACTCCCACAGTTAGAGGAGGAAGGGGATATTGAGGTTGGGGAGTAACTCCATTGACCAAAAACTCAGCATCAGCGATCGCAGTATACTGACGATCATCTGGGGTAGCGCCAGCAGCAGAAATACCTGGAATCAGGCCAGTAGCAGTGAATCCTAAAATACAAGCAAATACCGGTGAGCATCCCTGATACTGCTGTAACCACCGTTTTCCCTTTACCTGCTCGGTATAAACTCGGATCATTAGTCCTTAATTCTTAGTCCTTAGTTCTGATCTGAAATATAAAAATAAATAGAAACAAACACTACACTATAGATTAATTGTGGTGAAAGGGAACAGTAAACTTTGGATAAGGTAACAGAATCGTTTTGTAAAAGTAGCAAATCAAGTATTAACTAGTTAACTAGTTAATATTACTATTTTTTTACACACATTTTCACACACAATAGTTAGCCATATAATTCCATAAATTTCCATAAAATAAAAGAACGATTGCCATACTTACCACGGGCATAAACTGAGCTAAAGGTAATCAATCAAGCTTAAGCTCTAAGCTCCAAGGGCTCAGAGCTGATAACTGTTTGCGGAAAGCGTAGCCCTCAAGTAGCGTGTAAGCTGACCTTTGAAAGTATAACAAACAGTCTCTTCGCCATCACAAGTGACCAATGACTAATAGCTCAATCGTAATCCAGCAAAACTTTTACCCAGTTTGGTGGTCTAGGAATCGGGTTTCCTAATCGGTCGAGCATGAGTAAGGCTACAATATGCACCACGAATAAATAAATGGCATTATTGATAATAATCATTACTACAGCCAGGGTTTGAACTAGAAATAGACTGGGCTGAAATAGCAACCCCAGCTTGAGAAACCACCAATCCAATAATCCTGTCACCTGGGTCATCACGTAAACCCAGAGGTCTTCCCCCAATAGAATTGAGAACAACCAAAACCGAAAAAAGAAGCCTATTGTACCAATTAGCGTACCCATGCTAATAGAAAGCAGCCAGCTAGCTCGACGTTTCCACAAAGCTCCCAGTTGCACCCCCATCAGACCATAAGGGACCAAAAAGATAATACTGCGAGTTACTCCCATCAGCACTGATAGTAACAACCCCGAAACCAGTGCTGCCATCCAGGATGCCCTACTGCCCCTCCTTAGGTAGACTAAAGCAATCGGCACTGGGAAAAACATTTTGAGTATTGGTCCTAGAGGAAAGTAATAATTAATCAGCCAAATCAAGCTGGCGGTACTGGCCAGAAACGCTGTTTCTACCATGGTTATAGGTGTCTGAGGTCTAGGGTTTAGACCATTATTCAGGCTAGGGGAGTTAGCAGAAGTGGATTGTTTGTAGACTGCCCTAGGTTCCCTCTTTTCTAGTGGGTGATTTTGCTCCCCAGTTAATTGATGCCCGATCTCAGTTACATCAGCATTGCTCTTAGGGAATTCCGTTGTTGATTTTGTGGGTTTGTTTTTAGATTGGGCAAAGAGATCTTGTGAAGCCGCTTGACCATCATCAAAAGAATCACTCATGCAAATTTAGTAACCTCTTGAGGAAAGGGACAGATGATAACAGAAGAGATACTGTTAAAGTACCCTTGCATCTTAGCCCATCTCAAATTTCTCCTCATTTGCAGATACCTTATATATCAAGACTAGATAATCATCTTTTCGAGAGCAGGCAGATCACAGATAAAAAGGGTATCGTGATCCCGCATGATCAAGCCTTTCTTCTCCAGCTTTGTCAGGACTCGTGTGACCGTCTCCCGCGCCAATCCACTGAGGCTACTTATCTCTCGATGAGGTAAGTTAGGAATCTCAGTTCCTCTTTGTTTCAATTTGCCTTGTCCTTCAGCTAGAAACAACAAGGTGTCTGCCACTCGTGAGGTACTATCTGACTCCCGCAAGCGTAGGCGTCGGTTAACCTGACGCAGACGCTTTGCCATCAACTGAGCTAAGTGGACACCAGCCAAAGGTTCCGTATGAATTAACTGGGTAAAATCCTGAGCGGGTATACTACCAATGGTTGTAGGGGTTAAGGTAATCACATCTGTTGAACGAGGTACTTCTTCTAAGGCTGCCATTTCACCAAAGATTTCTCCTTTCCCAAGAATATTGAGGGTCACCTCCTTCCCATCCAGGTTATAGGTGCGAATCTTTGCCCAACCATCTAAGATGAAATAGACAGACCCCCCCCAGTCATTCTCAAGTAAAATCACTCGATTTGCAGGATGGCTACGGGTAACCATATTAATAATGGCTTTTTTGACACTAGAATCTGGTAAGCCAGCAAAAAAAGGAGTGCTAGCCATCGAATCATGAACATTAGAGTTAACTTCAGATGAATTGTATCGGTCTTCCATGGGATCATGAGCGCTTCGTAAACACCTTGAATAGATAGATGATCCGCTGTCAAATCAAGTGAGTCAGGGAGTTTGCCTGTGTCAACTAAAAGAAGCCAATGAAACAGATCTGCTTAACCTCACCACCTTTGGTAGACCAACGAAAATGACTGATGTGAGTGAAATTGCCTTGACAAACAAAGATTCTACTGGAGCTAAACTACTTGCAGTGAGCTGAGGTAGGCTCATTCTGGTAGAGGGCTTGGCAATAATCACATCGGGTAAGTACAGTTATTATGCTCCATGATGAACAATTTGTAATAGTTTGGTGACTCTGGCAATTTAACATTAGACACAGGGGGTTGACTCTCACTCCTGTATGACTCAATTTGTTCTCGTCAAGGGTTTCAAAGTGACTGCTCAAACCGACATTCAATCTCTGATTGCTGATATTGACCACATCCTCCATAAGCCTGACTTTCCTCTACCATGGTTCAAGTCTGGTGACCTAGCGGCTGCACACCAGGTTTTGCGGAAAGTTCGTAGCTACCTAGTTTCCCAACAGCAAAAACTAGGGGTAGAATCGGACAATACAAGTACTACAGTAACCCCATCTCAGACGGGAGTACCCACATCTGTTCAGGAGGAAGTGCAGCAAATCCTGCAAGCGGTTAATCAAGAAATGAACCATCTACGTACCGATTTGACGAAACCATGGCAGGTAGAGTTGGAGGCTCTACAGCAACAGCGGGAGTCTCTGGTACGAGAAATTCAGCGTTTGGAGAGTACCAAGCAGCAGCTGGATTACTATACCAAACAACAAACTGCAAATGTGCAGATTGCTTCAGAGTTCTCACAAGGGCTAATCAACCGCCTTGTCGAAAGCTTGACGCAAAAGCTATCTCAAATTTTAGCGAATTGGGAAGCTCACTTAAAACAGAATCCCACTAGTGATGACTCAATCAACCGATTGCCTTCAAATCAGGACGAGATTGTTGCTGTAGTCCAAAGACAAAAGGTGATTGAGCAACTACAGCAGCTTCAAAAACAATCTGATCAACTCATACAGAATATAGATGTTAACCAGCGGTTGATTTTTGAGACCCTACACAGAGATCTTCAAGGTTACCAGGAGTCTTTATCTCAGGAACTTGAAAAAATGCACAGCTTAGGCATGCAGGGAGAAATGTTTTTTGCTGCCTTTGTGAATCGTCTAGCTCAGCAGTTAGGACGAGAATCTTCAAGCCTATGGTCTTCCTCACAACAACCACCGGATGTACAGGTTCAACTTGAGGATAAGGATAGCTTTCAATTACATCCGGAAACCTTATTGCACAAAAACTCTCTGACTATGACTGAGGTGGTGTCTGACCGTTCGCGTAGCGTGGCCAAAGGCCAATCAGATTTGACTCAGGAACCAGCAATGGATTGGTCAACAGGAGAGTTGCCTCAATCCTGGGGCATAGGATTGTCTGAAGAAAAGACACCATTGCGATCGCGTAGCGTGGCCTACGGCCAATCGCACTTAGCCGATGCTACGCCAGAGTCCCAGAAGACATCTCGGACCAATGACTCCGTTGACCATTCAGAAGTCATTGCTACTATTAATGCCTTGACAGATTTGTGTGAACAGATGGGTGTGAATTACCTCAAGGGGTGACAAGTAGCTTTAACGTTTGAGAGGGTGTGGGGTTTTTGGGGTATGGAGTGGGGCGGGGGCACGGGATGGATCGGAATATTCAAAAGCTTTGAGCAAAATAGTGGCTTTTGACGATGCAAGTTTCTTTCATTACAGAACAGATGTGTTCGCGCAGCGGGGCGTCAGCCCTTCGCAATCCGTGGGACGCTCTTAAGAGACTCGGATGAAGCGCTTCTGTTCTGTTTTCGGTAAATTCTTGAAAATTACTGCCAAGCTGGCAACATGGCTAAGCTATAGCCGTGTTTACTTATCTGTGATCTTAAATCCGCTTTTATAGCCCCCTTTTAGCCCAGTCGAGAGGGAAGTTGCGGCTAGATAAGCTTGCGTTTACCTGCCTTTGACCCAAGGCTTCGCCCCGTGACTTAATTATAAAGGAGGTTTTTAACTTGGATTTGGGATCAGAAGTAGTCTTGAGGGATGTATACCTAGCATTTTAACATCATTTTAACATCAATTGCATTATTTTAACTTCTAATCATTTCGAGTCATTTTTTGATTAGTAATAGTTAACTATTATTACCAAAATTCAGACTGGAAGTCAATTAATTCAACCCCAATTCACAATCCCTTCACGAATTCGCCGATACAATGTGAAAGTTCAGTGAAATGATACAAAATATACTACTCCTTTTTTGACAAACCAAAATACTATGAGCAGAGGCTTCGATTAAAAATTATTAATAAGGCGGTCAATAAAAATGACTAGGTCATCTACCTATATATCAGTTACTTTTATAAAAAAATATCTACTTTAGCGGGAACTTTTAAAGTTTTCAGCGGTCTGGTTAATAGACTATTTAGTTGACAACAAAGACTTTAGGGTTAGTGGGTGCCTACCAAATATTTTAAAAAATGGCAGGAGACTATTCCGTAAAGTTTGGGCAAAAACTACCTAAGCAAGTTAGCTCCCTTGAGCATAACTGTTCTATCAGCCTTGGTATTTCAAGCAATTATTTCGTCGTTTAATCAACTTTAGATAACTAATAAAAAGCCGTGATTATCTCCAAGTCTTCTGCTTATACCTCGGTTGATTCACCAATTTGGGATAACAGAATACCCAGTTGTTTATTTCAGCAAGAGGTTCATCATTCAGCTAACAATAATATCAAGCGATTAATTGATATTATTGGAGCTTTGGTTGGATTATTAATTACCGTGAGCATCGCAATTCCCATTGCGTTCGCTATGTCGATAGTCGATCCCGGTCCATTATTTTATAGTCAGATCCGTTGTGGTCTGAATGGCAAACCCTTCCAAATCAGGAAATTCCGCTCAATGATCGTGGGTGCAGACAAACTCAAGCACTTAGTAGAAAACCAAGCTAAAGGTCATATATTCAAAAATGAAAATGATCCCCGTATCAGTCGGATCGGAGGCTTTCTACGTCGTACCAGTCTTGATGAATTTCCCCAATTCTGGAATGTCTTGATCGGAGATATGAGCCTAGTCGGAACTCGTCCTCCTACCTTTGATGAAGTAATGGGCTACAAGCGCCATCACTATAAGCGTTTAAGAGTTAAACCTGGAATCACCGGTGAATGGCAAGCCAATGGTCGTTCAAAGGTGACTGACTTTGAAGATGTGGTTCTTATGGACTTGGATTACCAACGTAAGTGGTCTATCGGCTACGACCTGAAGCTGATTCTGAAAACTATCATGGTAATCTTTAATAGGCATGGTGCTTATTAAGATCACGTTATAAGCTCTTAACCCGATAGTACTAAATCCAGGTTGAACAGAATGCTTAAGCTAACCCTATCTACAATGTTTGATTGAGAATGTTTGATTGAGGTGGGGTTAGCTTAAGCTAATAAACACGCATCGATAACAGATTGATTAATTAGTGACAGGATAGTCACTCCTATTATTTTTATCAGTAAAATTAATCCTATTTTTCCAAGACTTACCGAACCTTTTTGAGAACTGCTATCAACAGATTAATCAATAGAGAAGTGGAAGTATTGATTGGTGATTACAGTTAACTATAATCACGGAATAACAACTTCCATGGTTCCTAAGACAATAAAAATTAACACTGATAAAATTAACGATGATTTTCTGGATTTATTCAGGGAAATCAATCTGAATTGGTGATATTTATGGTCATATTTATTTTTTAATGGAGCCTACGGGAATTGAACCCGTGTCCGCCCTGGTTATTTACTTATCGCTCATTCACAGGCTTAGCCCCTTTAACCCTCGGAGCGGGGATCATCCCTTATCCCGGATGACAGGATGCTTTGGTGAAGTCTTAGCTAGCAAACCGACCAAAGACAGCTTACTAGAGCATCCGTTGGGGTTAAGTCTATAGTCCTTAACGGAGTCAAACTACAGACGCTCGAACCTGTTTATAGGTGTTTAGGCAACAGCAGGTGCAGCCTTACGAGCAAAAGGAACGATGTTGTTCGCAGTTACAATTTTTTTGAGTCCGGTATTTGCGAGAGAAGACTCACTCTCGACCTGAATCACGGGTCAGCTTTCACCAACACGTCGAAACCATTAAGGCCCCTTGCAGTTATTTCCTTTTTCCATTATAGTCAATATTTCAAAGTAGCAACTACCAAATACGCGTGATCCTCTTGTGTGATCTTGAATTGGAAAATTTCTTTAACGCTGTTTAGCTGGGTAAATCCCCGCCTTCTATCAGGACGGGGATTTACGTGAACCTTTTAACTCTTGCTGCTCAGGATTTCCTCGATCGCTTGTCGTTCTGCTGGTTCAGTCACAGGCAAACTCTGGCGGGTATCAGTAATCAGCCAATCTAGAGCTGCCGCCTGAACATCAATAGCCGCACCAGTCTTATCAACACAATAGCGTCCAAACACTAACTTATCCACTAGACGTACTCCGGCTCCAAGGCGAGAATATTCAAAAATTACGCTATTCTCAACGGTTGCTCCGCTACAAATCCAGCAATTGGGACCAATCATAGTTGGTCCGATAATCTTTGCCCCATCTTCGATGTGGGTCATAGCACCAATGTAAACCGGACCTTTGATATCCACTTTGTCCCAATTTACGGCCACATTTAAACCAGTATAGATTCCGGGAGCGACTTCTTTGCCAGGAATCGGTACATTCTTGATTTCTCCGAGCAGGACACCTCGAACAGCTCGCCAGTAATCTGGCACTTTACCAATATCAACCCACTGGAAATCCATTGGCACCGCATAGAAAGGAGCCCCCATTTCCACAAGTTTGGGAAACAGTTCGCCCCCAATATCATATTCCTGACCAGAGGGGATATATTTAAATATTTCTGGCTCAAAAATGTAAATTCCTGTGTTGATATTGGTACTGCGGGCTTCCTCAACTGAGGGTTTTTCTTGGAAAGCTTTGATTCGACCAGTTTCATCTGTAACTACGACACCGTAGCTAGAAACCTGTTCTCGTGGTACAGGTTTTGCCACTAGGGTAGCAATTGCTCCCTTTTCTTTATGGAATTTAACTGCTGCTGTCAAGTCCAGGTCAATTAGGGCATCACCACAGAGCACCACAAATGTATCATCAAAGAAGGGATAAAAGTCCTGGATCTTGCGCATGCCACCAGCTGAGCCGAGGGCTTCCCCAACCAGTTGACCATCGACAATGCGACCTTCAAAGGAATAAGCAATTTCAACGCCAAAGCGTTGCCCATCTCGAAAATAGCTTTCAATTTCGTTAGCCAAGTGAGAGACGTTGACCACAACTTGGTCGAAGCCATGTTGTCGTAATAGTTCTAGTAAAAACTCCATTACTGGTTTTTGCAGGATGGGAATCAATGGCTTGGGAATAGTGTAAGTGATAGGGCGAACGCGAGTTCCCTTGCCAGCTGCCAGAATCATGGCTTTCATGTATCTTTTCTCCTTAAACTAAATCCATAGAGGTTGATGTGGGCAATTGAGTACGATTCTAACTAGTCCTTGAGCTCTCACCCACGATTAGCACAAGGGACTAAAGTCCCTAACTCGTTTTCATCCCCGCTACTATTACACAGGGGCAAACAAGCTGGAATTTTCTGTAACCTATGCTTTGAGTGATGCTTTGAGTGACTCCAGCTGAGAATTCCTGGTTTCCTGACAAGGCTAGTTGATGTTACAAGCCCCTGCTTTTAAGCGTGGGGTTCATGACTCCAATTTACGGATTTTTAGATCTTGGTAGAATTCCTCTTGGCATAACTCAACCTTAGACTGAGCAGATAACAATAGCAGTCCCCAGAAAACACTAACTCTGTCCCCTATTGGTGATTCAATAGGAGTGATTGCTGTTTCTGTGTCAGCTTTTGCCGACATCTTGGCTGTTCCCAGTTTGTCCTCCTGGTAAGAAGAACCAACGGAAGTTGATGCAACTGATGATGGGGATAACGTCCACCACTCTAACAACTGATTTAAATTCAGCCAATCTTTGTCTGCCGCTAGGTCATACCAGTAGCGGCATAGAAATTCCTCCAGCCGTGTGGCAATCTCGGTCAGGTTTTCATCGTGAGCTAGATGGGCAATACGAGCTGCCTGACTACGGGCACTAGAGCGAGTCCCTTTTTTAGGGGAAGGTAAGGGCTTTTCACCCAGTTGGACTGCCATCTCTTGCAACTGTTGAATTAGCTCTGGCAGGGTTACTGGGCGTCTTTTAGGGGGTCGGGCAGCAGAGCGACGGCGTATATGACGTTCTAGATGGCGAGGCAAACCTCTATCTCCCCTGCCATCAATTTCCTCGGACCCATCCAGTTCTTCGGATTCCTCCAACTCCTCGGGTTCTTCTAAACGTTCCAAGGTATCGGCTTTCAGTAGAACTAGCATGGATGCCCATAGAAAAGCTTGCCCAGACTGAGACAAGTCCGTGTCACGGTATCCAAGTTCTGGATCACTGTCTAATGCCAGTGTACTTAGATAGCGGTCAATGACATCAATTACCTGAACATCCCATGGGTCAATTTCTCCCCGCTGTGCCACATCAATGAGAATAGCGATCGCTTCGGTAGCAGGTGTTGTAGTCATCTATAGGATCAAGTCTATTGACTAATATATAGCCATGTCTTGTTCGATACTGTTGGTCAATTAACTGACGGCAGGACTTACACAAAACTAGGCACCAAACCCTATAAGCTATAACTAGTAGGGTGACCCTACAGGTAGAGTTACTGCGGAAGTTCTTTTTGGGGTCACATCAAGTCTGGTAGCATCGGTATTGTATAATTTGGAGGGAGGACAAATAGGACAACAAAAATAAATAAGCGTAAATTTTACCTCTTAAATTTTCACTCTTGTAGAGACATTGAATACCACCTCTGAAACAAACAGGATTGATCTGAATAGAAACCATAAATTGGCGATTTTTCCTGGTGCAATGGTAGCCTTTATATTCCTCTATCGGCAGTAAATTTCACTCCTCAAATAGAACAACTTACTGGCGCTTTTAGTCTTGTATGTACTTCTTAATAACTTCGATAGACCCACCGCCAGCGGGACAAACGCCCATAGCTTTTAGTCCAAAGCGTAGGCAGTCTAGAGCGAAGTTGCGGCAATTATTTTCTGAGATATTATAGAAGACATCCCTTTAATGTTTGACTGCTTTATAAACTCCAAACTTAGAGTTAAGTTCGATCCCAAGATGTAAATGGTCTGGCATTACTTCCATCGCTATAATTTCTTAGTCCATGTTTGGGCAAGCTTCTCTAGTTAACTCTTTGAGCGTGCTCTCAAGGTTGCCTGTCAGAACTTTTTGTCTGTACTTAGGGCAAACTACAACAGGGTACTTACAAGAGTAAACAACATTGTTGTTAGACTTATATTGCTCAGGCATTGAATCCTATAGCGTATAGGGGAGATTCAGTTCCTTCACATTTTACCAATCCCCAATGGTAATCCTAGAATTATGGTAATCCTAGAATTAGTCTAATAGTGGATTATCTCCCATTGGGTCAGATGCCGATAAGAGAAACTGTTTCTGTTCAATCTCAATTTTGTATTGTTGAATGTCGTCTTCTAATTGTCTAATCTGTTCATCCTTCGAGCGTATCTGCCCAACCATCTTACGAGTTCCTATAAAATTGATAAATCGCGTCCACAAGTTGAATAACCAGGCTATTACTGCTCCAAGCCACATGGCTAGAATCAGTGCAATCGCCAAGGGAGCCTTAACCTGGATACCATCAATAATCCTAATGGAAACAGATTGGGTATTTTCCAAGCCAAATAAGACTAGTGCCAGACATAGAGAGAAAATCAGCAAAAAATTAATCTGTCGCATCAGCTTAATCCAAAACCGTTGCAGTTGCTTACTACTTCTACAACAGATAACACGAAAAATCGGCTTTTTTAACTTGCCGATTACTGGAACGTGCACAGGTGTCCCAACGCCCACAGGTCAAGGACATCTACTTGGCACGGTCATCAACTGAACTTTTTATCTCTTCTCCCCCCGCTATTTTGGGGGGCTGGGGGGAGCTTGGATTAGCTCAGGTTATGACTGTGTGCAGTATAGCAGCAGTTGGATTTTCCTTCAAGCCTACACCTGCTTGGTAGGGAGGTATAAAAAATGCCACCAAAACTGGTCAATTATAAGGCAAGACACATGAATACTAGAATAGCTGATTTACGTAAGGAATACACATTGAAGGGTTTGAGTGAAATCGATGTCCACCCCAATCCTTTTGAGCAATTCAAAATTTGGTTTGACCAGGCAGTGGCTGCCCAATTGCCAGAACCGAATGCCATGACTATAGCGACAGCAACACCCGATGGTAAACCTTCTGCCCGGATGGTACTGCTGAAAGGCTACGATCAGCGGGGATTTGTCTTTTACACTAATTATGACAGTAACAAGGGGCAGCAGTTAATCGAGAATCCTTGGGCTGCCATCACGTTTTGGTGGGCTGAGTTAGAACGACAGGTACGGATTGAGGGGCGAGTGGAGAAGCTAACAGCCGCTGAGTCTGATGATTATTTTAACAGCCGCCCCAAGGGTTCTCAGCTGGGGGCTTGGGTGTCAGATCAAAGCCAAGTCATCCCTAGTCGTGAGGTGTTAGAGCAACGGCTACAGCAACTGAAGCAGGACTATGAAAATAAAGAGGTACTTCGTCCACTCCACTGGGGAGGGTTCCGGGTGATTCCATCAGAAATTGAGTTTTGGCAGGGACGTCCCAGTCGGCTCCACGATCGGTTGCTCTACAATCGTGGTGAAGATCGGGATTGGGTGATTAAACGATTGTCCCCTTAGTAAGCTGGTCTTCATTTGAATTTGATGGTTCTGACAGCAAGAGAGCAGAGAGCTCCGGAGCAGGGGAATAGGGTTTGACGTTTTTTTTCTAACTGAATAATCTCTAATTTAGAGGTATAACGGCTGATCAAGGATGAAAGATTAAGGTTCAAGTATTGGTAGTGCTAAAGATATGGTGATTTGCTTACGGTCTGGTCAAGGTAACAGGAGCTAAAATCACTACTTTTGTAGCACTCCCAAACTTTCGCTATCTCGAATCCCCTAACGTTTACGCCGAGCTTTTGAGTGCTTTGACTTTGGAGTTTGGATAATAGGAACAGTAAAGTAAAACTGAGAACCTTGGTCTTTGCCAGCTGAATTTGCCCAAATTTTTCCACCCCAGCCTTTGACAATTTGGCGACAAATTGCTAAACCTAGCCCTGTTCCCCCAGTAGTTCGCCGCAGAGCACCTTCTTCTTGATAGAAGCGGTCAAACACAGCTTCCAGCCGATTGGGTTCAATACCACGTCCAGAATCTTCGATAATAACTACTATCATGGAATTGTCCAGTGTTTGGATACTTATTTTTACTTCTCCTTGTGGGCTGGTAAATTTGCAGGCATTATCGAGAAGTCTAGCTAGAGTTTCAACTAGCCACTCTCCGTCGGCTTTGACTAATGGAAGGTTATCTGGAACTTGAGCCGATAAACTAGGTCGTTCATCTTCAGAACGGCGAGCGCAAACATTACTCAGGGCAAGGTCGATGCACTCTCTTAGGGACAGGGATTCTGGGTGCCATTCAACACGACCACTTTCTAAGCGGGAAAGAGTCAGGAAGTCCTGAATCAGTTTCCGCATTCGTTCAGCGTCAGCGAGGGCAGTATTGAGCATCACCTGACGCAATTCTAGGGACATATCTGGCTCACTAGCTAGACTCTCAAGACATACTTGAATTGTGGATAGGGGAGTCCGCAGTTCATGACCTGTAATCGCGACTAAATTGCTACGGGTGCGGTCAAGAGCTTCTAGCTGCTGATTCAAATCTTCTAGGTTGGCGTAGGCTTCGGCTTGAATTAGAGCTACACCGACTTGAGTTGCGATCGCATCCACTAAGGCTAACTCATCTTTTTCCCATTGATAAGGTTCGGAGCCACAATGATGTAGATCTAACATGCCCAATAACTGACCCTGATACAGCACCGGTACCTTCAGCCAAGAGCGAATGGCAAACTCTTGGACTAGATTGTGCAAGGTTTTTGATCCTGGATTACCAGTTTTATTTTTGGAATTAGTACCGTTAATCCGAGGATCTGTCTGGGTGTCTTCTACATAAATCGGTTCTCCACTCTGGACAACCTCTTGGAATAGACAATTGTCTTGCAATGGCCATATTTTTCCTAGTGTGGGCACTAATGGTTGATCCCCCTTACTAAGGGGCTTTAAAAACTCATGATTGATGATAGTAGTGGTATCTGTTCCTTTACAGCGATAAATCAGACACCGTGATGCTTCAAGGGCTTTACCCAACTCTTGCACAGCGACTTCAAGAATGGCATTGGGGTCAAGGGATCGCCTAATGGCATTGGAAATAGAGTTGATCAGAGATTCTTTCTTTCCCTGAGCAGCAATGGAGCGATAGGCTTTGAGCAATTTATACTGACCTGCCTGTAGGTAAGTCACCAAACGCTGCACAAAAGGGTCAGAATTGGGGGAACTTTGAGTTTGGTCGAGAGGGGATAGATTACTGGTGGAGTTTTGGGTTAATCGAGCACTAACTACTAATGAATCGTCTAAATACTGAGATTTGGCCTGTTCAATCTTAGCTGCCAGTTCAGGTCGGTAAATTTGAATGCGATTGAGTAATATCTCAGCTGCTTTTTGACTCACCGTCCGGTCAAATGTCCAGATTCCTTCAAAACGTCGGGATGAGTCTATTTCCCCATTGGTAACCTCTAGTATTGGTGTGGGTCGTTCTTGACAAATCAAACAGTTTGTGTAACTTTGCCCAATAACTACCAAATGCCATTCTTGAGAGAGGGCATCGTTGGGTTCAAATGCCACGGTTTCGTGATAATCTGAACTACTCTTAAATTCTGTTTCCGGTGCTGCTAGTACATAGACTTGGGGGGTCTGTTGAGCAATGCGTCGATATCGATGAGCTTCCTGACGGTAGAAACGCTCTCGCTGGAAGCTAGCAATGACCAACGGCTGCTCTGAGCCAGCTAATACCTGATCTTCCATGGCATGGGAAAGTGCGGTCAAAGAAGACTTGAAGTACACCTGTGACCGCAGTATAGGTATAGCTTGCAGTAAGCTTTGCAGCACGGAAGTCGTAATAATCATCAATAAATTTTCATCACAAATCCTAGGTATTTTGGAAACCCCAGCTATGGGCGACGGGGGAGGAAAAACCAGCCGTAGTCTTTACTCCCAGTCAGGGTATGGGGTGCTGACAGCCTATAGGCTTTTTATGTGTACCTTTCTCAATTTATCTTATAGACAGGAGATTGAACACAGCGAAAGTTGAAGCCCCACCTTGTTCAGATGTATCTGGTTAATTCAACCCGATATCGTTGTTTTTTAGTAATAGAGACATCCCCAACTTCCAAGCGTCCTTTACCACGAATGGCAATCAAATCTCCAGATTTGACTGTATAGCTAGATTGCTTGACCTCTTTCCAGTTAACCCGCACATCCCCAGTGGTAATGAAATCAACCATCTTGCTGCGGGACATACCAAACCCAGCCGATGCGATCGCATCTAGACGCATGGAAGCTTCTGTTGTTGTTCTGAGTTTCTTTTTCGGTTCCTTAACTTTGAGTTCACTCAAATCAATCCGTTGAGTTTTGACAGGTACCGAACGCACCTGATTTAAATTCAGCTCCAGAAACTCTACCAACTCTGGTACGACAATCACCTGAGCACCTCGCTCTCCCAAGACAATAATGTCCCCAATCTTCTCTCGCACCAATCCAGTTCCCAGAATTGCGCCCAAGAAATCCCGGTGAGTTGCCGTATCAAACAAAAAATTCCCAGCAATATCCAAACCGACCACCTCTACCTGAGATTGATCCAGAGGCAATTCCTCACGGGCAATCCCTAACCGTTGTCGTTCCGCTTGAGGATATCCCCCCCAAGCCAGTAATTGCACCTCTGTCAACCGTTGAAACTGCTGAGCAACCTCTACCAAAACTGGCGGTGATAGAAAATCAGTCAATACCACCTCCCAAGTCTTAATTGCTTGATCAGCTTGGTCAATCACACGAGCCACATCCTCTCGATTCTCTACACTTTTTAAAAGTTCTTCTCTAGGTAGCATTTATAATAACTTGTTAAAGACGTTTGATTCCAAATTTTAAATAATTATTTCCTCAAATTGTAATTAGGATTTAGCGTAAGCTATCAGCTATCAGCGTGTCGCGTATCAGCTATCAGCTTATGTGCTACGCACACGCTACTTGAGGTGCTATCAGCTAATGCGCTAAGTCACAGGCTAGAAGCCTGTTCCACCCACGCTACACTGAACAGCTTTTGAATAAAATAAGCTGACGGCTGACCGCTGACAGCTGAATGCTTACGATTTAGCAATAGGTAATTAGTTTCCTATAGCATCTATTACCCATTACTAAATATAAAAGTTATCTTTCTTAAATTTTATTGATTTTTATTTACATTTATGGTTAGTTACTTACCACTCTTTGCGCCTTTGGGATTTTTACCACAAAAATAATTGCGCAACCCTTAATTACTCTCCAGGAACTCATACCTTTGAATAGTCTCCGGCTGAAACTGACCCAGAATTTTAGTCCCTAGCTCCGTCAAACTCTCGGATCCCTGAACCACAATTAAGTATTTCCCCTGATTCAGACGGTTCCGATAAGGCAGTGCATCACCACTACCAACACTCAACCCAACCCCACCTCCAACGAAAACGCTACCCATTGCTGCTGCGATCGCACCAAATACCCCTCCCAGGAGATGGTTACCAATTTCACTAGAGAAGCCAAACAGTTTTATTTCAGTTAGCACATTGAACAGATAACCCGCCGCAAATCCAAAGGGAATCAACCAATATGCCATGCGTCGGGCTCCCTTGATTCCCTGTTGTTTGGGGTCAATGAATCCAAACTCATCAGCACTCTTATATCCTCTACCCAAGATACTTACTCGATCCATAGGTAACTCTTCTTTTTCCAAAGCAGTATAAGCTTCTTCTGCCTTAATGCGGTTGGGGAATACAGCAATCACATATTTCATCGCCAGTTGTGCTGATTATCTAGATATGAACTTGACTTGAACTCTTCCTTGAGCTCGTTTTGATCCCCCGCCTCAAGCACAGGGGTTTTCAACAGTGAGAGTTTTGAGAAATTTTCCATCAAAGATGGGGGAAACTTAAAATCTTTTAGATCACTAGCTATCCAGGGATACCTTTGCAGTTAAGATAGCATACTGCGGTCAGAGCTACTGAATGTGAACAAATCGACCTGTTCAACTACATTTCCTTGTAGTTAAGTGCTATTGGATGATGATTCATCTCTAGTACTCTTGGGGTTGATCTTAGTTTCTCATCGAATAGCTCCAGCACCGTGTGTATAGCCCATTAACCTATCTCCTGGTCATGTCTAAGGTTCTTGTTTCTGACTCAATTGATCAAGCTGGGATTGATATCCTTTCCCAAGTTGCTGAGGTTAATTTCAATCCGAATGTATCACCGGAAGAACTATTGACAATTATCCCAGACTATGATGCTCTGATGATTCGCTCTGGCACCCGCGTTACCCAAGAGGTAATTGAGGCGGGCAAGCAACTCAAGATCATTGGTCGTGCTGGTGTTGGGGTTGACAATGTCGATATTCCAGCAGCAACTCGTCATGGGATTGTAGTGGTTAACTCTCCGGAAGGAAATACTATAGCCGCAGCCGAACATGCCCTGGCCATGATGCTAGCTCTATCTCGCCATATCTCCGATGCTAATCAGTCAGTTAAAAGCAATAAGTGGCAGCGTAAGCTTTTTATTGGCACAGAAGTTTACAAAAAAAACCTTGGTGTAGTTGGCTTGGGTAAAATTGGCTCCCATGTGGCAACCGTAGCCCGAGCAATGGGAATGAAGTTGCTGGCCTATGATCCCTTCATTTCCGTGGAACGGGCGGAACAGCTAGGCTGTCGTTTAGTCGAGATGGATTTGCTGTTGCGGGAGTCTGATTACATCACACTGCATATCCCCAAAACTCCAGACACCACTCATCTAATTAATGACGAAGCCATTGCTAAGATGAAGCCGACTGCCCGAATTATCAACTGTTCCAGAGGAGGCATTATTGATGAAGAAGCCCTGGCTAAGGCACTAAAAGAGGGTCAGATTGCTGGTGCAGCATTGGATGTTTATGAATCAGAACCACTAGGAGAATCTCCCTTGCGTGAATTGGGGAAAGAAATAGTTTTGACCCCCCACCTAGGGGCATCTACCGCAGAAGCCCAAGTTAATGTTGCTGTTGATGTAGCCGAACAAATTCGGGATGTCCTCTTAGGCTTACCGGCCCGTTCAGCAGTTAATATTCCTGGATTGTCACCCAATGTGATTGAAAAACTCAGACCATACATGGAGTTGGCAGAAACTCTGGGTAACCTAGTTGCTCAACTGGCGGGGGGACGCATTGAATTACTTGATGTCCGATTACAGGGAGAGTTAGCTACCAACGAAAGCCAGCCCTTAGTGGTTGCTGCCCTGAAAGGCTTACTTTCCCAGGCACTGCGAGAGCGGGTAAACTATGTCAATGCATCCATTGAGGCAAAAGAGCGGGGTATTCGGGTAATTGAAACCAGGGATGCTTCGATGCGAGACTATTCTGGATCCCTACATCTATCAGCTACCGGGTCCATGGGAAAACATTCTGTAACGGGTGCTCTGTTGAATGATGGGGAAATCCACATTACCAGTATCGACGAATTCCCGATTAATGTTCCTCCCACTCACTATATGCTGTTTACCGTACACCGGGATATGCCGGGAATTATTGGTAAAATTGGCTCTCTGCTGGGTAGTTTTAATGTCAATATTGCCAGTATGCAGGTGGGTCGCAAAATTGTGCGGGGTGACGCAGTTATGGTTCTTAGTCTAGATGACCCCTTACCGGAGGGAGTTTTAACAGAGATTATGAAGGTGCCAGGGATTAGGGATGCTCACACGGTAACTTTATAAGTTAAGTACTGAATACGTTCAGTACTGAATACGTTCACTATTGAGTGCTGAGTGCTGGGTGCTGAATATGGGGAAAAGGTTATAGGTACAAAAAATCTTGATCCTTAACCAAGGAGCGCGTATCTCCCCCTCCTAACTCCCCACTCTTCAACTCAGCACTCTTGACCAAAAAGATGGGTTTCAAGCCCCGTCCTTCTAGGACTGCTTTCAAATAATCTGTTATTATCAAACAGTGGCCTAACACAGACAGGATTCGTCGGTACTGTCATAACTCCACGACGTAAAGCGATGTTAGAACCTGAGGCGCGAAAAACCTCATTAAAAACGTATGGATCCTAATAGATACCGAAAACCAGTAAAGCAAACCTTAAAGATTAAAAAGTACCGTGGGGCACACGGAAACTGAGTAAACTCAACGCTTAGGGAGATAAGCCCACTGGGGTTAGTTAAATTAGGCTAGGTATTTGGTTTTTAAACGGGTACTCGGCTTAAGTATTGCCTTTGACGGATAGCTAATTTTAAGGCATGTCGAGGAACTAAGAATCCCCGCTCATAAGCGGGCGGGGAGTGTCAAATCGGAACTAAGATATGGCAAATAGCTGGTGGGAAATTCAAATTTTGTGCGACTCTGCCTTAGAGGATTTAATCTTCTGGCGACTAGAAAAGTTTGGTTGTCGAGGAATGTCCAGCCAGCTTAAGGGACATTCTCAACTAGTGCTTGCTCACTTACCCCAAATACAAGCACAGCTGTTGGATTTGGCCGCCCTTGCCCTTTGGGTAAATCAGGACGCCCTTACTGTAGGGCTGCCAGTACCCATAACTCGGTGGCACCTGATTGATGAGGAAGATTGGGCAAGTAGTTGGAAACAATACTGGGAACCCCAAGAAGTTGGCGATCGCTTTTTGATCTATCCCGCTTGGCTACCTTTACCAGACCCTTCCGAACGGATGTTGTTACGCCTTGATCCTGGAGCAGCATTTGGCACAGGTACCCATCCCACCACTCAGTTATGCCTGGAAGCATTAGAGATGCGTCTAGGCTTCAGCAGTGATCAGGACAATGTGGTAGTGGATATTGGCTGTGGTTCGGGCATTCTCTCCATTGCCTCGGTGTTGTTAGGGGCTACAAAGGTCTATGGCGTCGATACTGACCCCTTAGCAGTGGGTGCTGCCCGCAACAACCGCTCTCTTAACAACATGTCTGACCAGGATCTGGTGATAGAACAGGGTAGTCTAGAAACCTTGTCTAAGCTTACTAATGGTGAACCAGTAGATGGAATCCTCTGCAACATTCTGGCAGAGGTAATTATTGATTTAATTCCACTAATGAGTGCTATAGCGAAACCCACTAGCTGGGGAGTTATCAGTGGTGTGTTATTAGATCAGGTGAAACCAATTGCTGATACCCTAGAACAAAATAACTGGATTGTCGCCACCCTCTGGAAGCATCAGGATTGGTGTTGTTTTAATATTCGGCGTTCTTAATTAGTTATTCTTCATGCAAGTTGTTGGATAGCCTGTTGGATACGGGTGCGCACTGTTAAATCGGTTTCAGTCTTGAACATTTGGGCTAAATGAGTTTTGATAGTCTCAGCCAGCTCTGGATAGGTGACGACTACAGCAGTAGCTAGACCTTGCAATCCTACTACGGAAGAATAACGAACTACCCATTCTGAGTCTTGGCAGGTGAGCAGTAGTGTTTTAAAAGCTTGCTCTTGGGCAGCAGGAATTTTATTTCTAGGCATATCGTCCCAGTCCAAATTGCCCAGACCTTTTGTAGCAGCTCGACGGACACTCATAGAAAAGTCAGTTTCAGCAGCTTCGATTAAGGTATCGAAGGCTCTAGGATCGCCAATTCCTGATAGTGCGCGGATTGCCCAGGCTCTACCTCCGTAGTTATAGTCATCAATTAGGTTTAGCAATTGCGCTACTGCTGTTTTCCCAAATCGCACTATCCCACCAGCAGCTAATTCTGCTGCACCTGGGTTGTTGTAGCTAAAAACTGCAATTAAAGTGGGGATCGCAGCTTCTATATGGGCATTAGCCAGGATTCTCACTGCTTTTACTAAACTATAGGCAGAATCTGCCTCTCTCACAGCTCGAATTAATTCTTGCTCTCGGGTTGTGTTGGTCATGCAGGGGTGTAATATCAAGTCTGGTTGAATACCAATAATCTAGGGGAGTTTGGGGAGATGGGGAGATGGGAATATTTTTATTAAGGGTAATTATCCTGATATGATTTAAGCTAAAAGTTGTTTGCCCTAAGGGTTTTATAGTGGTAAGTTTAAAGCAAATAGCAAAATTATCAAAACCTAGCAGTTTTGACGTAATGCTTCGATAAACGGTTATATAAAATTACTATTTTAGTATAAATGGTTATATCAAATCGTTAGATAAAATTATTTGATACTTTATCCTTCACACTTCAAAGAAGACCATCCATCAAATTGATAATTCTAATTGCAGTCTCCGATAGGTGGCAACCATCAGTGGGATGGCTTTCTAAGTAATTCTCTAGAATTCCTTTGAGCGCGATTAACCTAAGACTATTTTCTGCCCAGGTCTTAGCGATCGCTTCTGCTGCTGGTAAATAACCAATTGCCCCGAGATCGGAAAGAGCTGCCCGCCTCAGTTGCACTTGATTAGCACTCAAAGCTTTGATTAAAGGTTCAACATAAGTAGGGTTTTGAGTTAGCTGGTACATCGCCCGTGCGGCGGCATACTGTTCCAACTCGTTGGGATGTTCTAGGAATATTTCAATCAGGTCAATCGCTTCAGTTACACCAAGATTCCCCAAGGCTTCGATGACAGCATTGTAGGGCTGGGCGAGGTGGGGACATCCGGGTATAGGCTGGGCTGCTTCTAAACCTCCGTCTAGGAGTTTGATCAGCTTGGGAATACAGGTACGATCTTCTAACATCGCTAAAGATTGTACCGCTGCTTCCCTAACATAAAAATCCGGGCAGTCTAAACAATCAATCAGCGCAGGCACAGCTCGATCGTCTCCTAGTTTGCCGAGGGCCCTGGCAGCATTCCGGCGCAGAGGATATCCTCCTAATTCTGTCTGGTTGTCCTGATCCTGTAGTGCAGCAATTAGGGCATCAATTGCCAGTGGTTCCCGGACTCGAAACTTTCCTAGCCACCATGCTGCATAATAGCGAAGCCCCTGGTCATTGCCTTTTAGATTTGCGATCGCTTGCTCTACAGTTAATGACTCCGAGTTATCAGTCTCAACATAATTCTCAAGACTAGGCTGCAACATTTTAACTTGCTAATTTTAACTTGTTAATTTAAAACTTGTTAATTTAAACTTATTAAGTTTTATTTTAATTACCTCCTTGCTCAGGGAGGATAAGACTGAATTAAATCTCCTGTATCCTCAAAAAACCTACCAATTTCTTACTTTATCCTTCATCCTTGATCTGATTACTTGGTAGATATAGGGTACCTAAATCAATTGTGAGCATTTTTGATGCCATATTCCCTACTCCCTACTCCCTGCTCCCTGCTCCCTTTGCTATAGACAAACTACATAGATAAAACAATGCCCGGAAAGGTCAGCAGATGCTAGTTCTTGCTAACACCTGCTGACCTTTCCAGGCCAAAAGAGCAATTAGCTCAGGGCGTTAATAGCGTAGTCAATGTAGCTATTTGCCTCAGTAGCAGGCTGACCAGTTAAACCATGGTTAGCTTTGATGTACTTGAGGGCTTCGATGTACCAGCTCGGAGACAGCTCGAAGGTACGGTTGATTTCATCTAAACCAGCAATCAAGTACTCATCCATCGGTCCGGTACCACCAGCAACTAGGCAGTAAGTAACCATACGCAGATAGTAACCGATATCACGGGAGCACTTTGCCTTGCCTGTAGCGTCAGATGCATAGGTTGGTCCAGGCATGCTAGTGGTGTAAGGGAATTTGTTATACACCGCTTGGGCTGCACCTTCAGTCAAGGTAGAAGCTTTAGCAGTTAAGGCTTTTGCCGCTTCTAAGCAATCTGTAGCCCCCTTGAATCGACCGAAGGCACTCTGGATTTCTGTATTACTTAAAAAACGACCTTGAGCGTCAGCAACAGCGACGGCTTCTGTAAGCGGGGTTTTCATGGTCTAGGTATCTCCCTAATATTTTGTCAAGTTTTCAAAAACGTTTGAAGTTGTGATAGTTAGACAGCAAGTGATATGCCTTTAGCGTTTTAGGCAACCGCACCAGCTGCTTTGTCGAAGTAGCTGCCAATTTCAGCCATCAGAGAGCTGCAATCACCAGGGGTGATGCCATTGGTGTCGTTAGCGATCGCAATCGCAGCGTCCTTCATCTTTGCTACACCCACTGCTACCGAAGCACCAGGAGTTCCCAGAGCTAGGTAGGTTTCCCGCAGACCATTGAGGCAGCGGTCTTCCAGCACACTAGCATCACCAGCAAAAATGGCGTAAGTCACATAGCGCAGGATGATTTCCATATCACGCAAGCAAGCAGCCATCCGACGGCTGGTGTAGGCATTACCACCAGGATTGATTAACTGGGGTTGCTCAGCAAACAGGGAGCGAGCCGCGTTAGCCACAATGGTGGAAGAGTTGCTGGTAATGCGGTTGACTGCATCCATCCGCTTGTTGCTGTCCTTCACCATAGCGCTAAGAGCACTTAGTTGGTCAGCACTAATGTATTGACCTTGGGCATCAGCCTGCGAAACAAGCTTAGTAAACGCATCAAACATTGACGGAATCTCCTACGTTAGTTGGTTGTGTTTCAAAACGGGCTTCAGTTAAACAGACTCAGACTGAATCAAACTAAATCAAGAAGTCTGAAACGGGATAGAACATGCTCCAGCCACAGCCAATACTCCTATCTCTGTGTCTTGGTCTTTGTCCTAGTCTTTGTCCCATGAGTTTGGTAACAAAACGGATCGTTAAGAAAAATTACAAAACTTCACCAAAAGGTGAGAGACCTAGGAATGCTGTGTGTCAACCGGTTGGTTGGCTTTCGCCTGTCACTATTTACCCTTCAGGTAACTTTTATACAATGATGTCGAGCCTTTATTCGTTACATCTTGTTAAGAGTTTAAGATTTTTTATGCCTGATCGCAACGGAAGATCACAACTGGCTTGCTATGGCTACCCTGTGGATTGGCTCCACGTTGGTGCTGGAAGCCTCTTGGTTGCTTACCTCCTGCTCAAGACACAGCTCAGCTGTTTACTCCAGCTAATTGGTCTAGCGGTTGGCAGGTAAGTAACATTTCTTATCAAACCTACACTCACAGCTACAGGCTGATAATACCCCAGGCCGCTAAGGCGGTCGCAATTGTTGCCCCAAGTAATACTACAGCGCCTGCGGTAGTGATTACTGCTCCTAACAAGCGCACTGGGGCAGGAGGATAATAAGTTTTGATTGGTTGGTGTTTGAAGTAACCCAGCTGTTGCAGTTGGGTGCGGTAGTCTTCCCCATAACGAGGCATCCGGGCAAAGGGTAGATCGCCTTGAGTACGCTGGGGTATGATCCGCCGCCGCTGATAAGGCACGGTGTGATCACCAAAGTTTTCCAGGTACTCGTCGCTATTGAGCAAAGCATCAATAAAGTTTTTTAACCCTTTGGTAGCCAGCATTATTGACCAGGCTAACTTTTCCCGCTCGCTGTAGACATCACGCCCCAAGATGCGTTGTACACACATCTGGACAAAACGGTAGTTGTTGTTGGTCTGATAATTGCGCTGCCAAAAAGGTTCAGATGTTGCTAGACCACGAATGAAGTCGCGCACGGTGATTTGACCAAATCTCAGCTGTGATTCTAAAAAGGTTTGGCGGTTGCTTTTGAGAATCTGTTGTTCATTCAAAATTTGACTATAGGCTGCCCTAATCAAGTTATCCATTTCCGATGGAGAGAGTAGATTAGGTGTAGTGTATAGTTTAGGATGCTCATCTCCGGGCACTTCATATCCAGCGACACGCTGATTTTGGGTTGAGGGAGGATACTCTAGCAAAGGAATGGTCATTAATCACCTCTATGATCGTAAACCTCAGTCACAATCACAGATTAGGGGATAAGCTTCATACAATCCTAACTTTTTTTACGTTTCTTAATTAAAAAACATAATTTGTTATTTTAGCGAAGTATATAAAAGTATGAAGTACTAACTATGAAGTATGAAGTACTAACTATGAATTATGAAGTAAGCTGTCGCCCATTTAAACGACCTTGTCTTGATGCAAAGCGCCAGTGGCGAGGGGCTGCATCAAGACAAGGATTTGAGGTTTATCAAAAAAATCTGTTTCTGGCTACTGTTGCGCTTTTGCTATCACTGCTAGGGGCGAGGCTAAGATCTTGCACCTTCAATTAAAACCTCTAACATTTAGGAGTATCGAGTCAGGAGCTTCGAGTCATTAGAAATGGATTCAAAATCAATTATTTCCCAGTTAATTGGCAATTAATCAGAGTTTTATCATAAGCCGTCAGCCGTGAGCTAAAAGCTCACGCGTGCGCGTTCAGCCGTCAGCCACAAGCCTTTAGCTGAAGGCTTGTGGCTGACGTTTTATCAACAATAAAATTCTGTATTATTCCCATCAATTCTGTAGTCATCAATTTTGTAGTTTTGTCCTGACTTATGACTCGAAGATCCTGACTCCTGACTCCTGAAAAAACTAAGCAATTTCTTACATCGAACTGAGGTGAAGTTATAACATCCTAATAATTCCAGTAGTGCTTAACTTGCCTGTGCGAGCTTCCGCTCTAGGTCAAACAAGAAACCATGGATGTATTCCTCGGTCCATTCACTGCCATAAAATCTCTGAAACATACCACGAGCTGGGTCTTTTTCAGCACGATAACCCAGATAACGCAGTTGAGCTTCCTTGATGGCTTCCAGATGCTCAGAATCAGTAATTAGTTCTGCCTGATCCACAAAATCCAAGTAAGCTGTCAGATAGTCCTTGAACGCAGCAAACACCCGATTTTCCACTACTTCAGTTTCCTTAGGGCGTGTCCACAGGAAAGCTGGAGAAAAGAACGGTGTTGCTTCCTCAGGGAATTCTCCTCCCCAAGGCAAATGCTGTTGATGGGCCTTGAAAATCGGTAGGATAGGTTCCGTGTAACGAGCTTGATAAGCTGGATCATCCCGGAACAGGGGCTGCATATCCAAGGCAATCAGATGTCCACCAGGTAAGGTGACTAAGTCAGCCCCGAAGAAGGGTAGGTCATAGTTTAGGTGGGGGAAGATCACAAAATTGAGTACCTGTAATGCGGTTCCCCCCTGGACATGAGCAGCTCGAATTTGTCTAATTTTGGGTGCAGCAAAGGCATAACTGGTGGTCAGGACATCTTGCTGCTTTTTCCCTTTCCCCACTGTGGCGAATTTGCTTTCAAACCCAGAGGGAATGGGATAAGGCTGTAGATCAAGGCGCTCTTTTAGATATGCGATCGCGTAGTCTAGAAACGGCTGATAGAGAGTCATGTTTGGCTTTGACTAACGGCTAAAGGCATGGCATCTTCAAATAAGAACTCATATAAGAACCGCTCTGCCCACTCGGGACCAAAGTAGCTGCTGAACAGACCATGGGCTGGGTCTCTGTCGGCACTATACTGGTCGTAGTCTTTCTGTGCCTTAACAATTCGCTGAATATCTTCTGGCTCAGTTAGAGGCTCAGCTTGCTCCACCATTTGCCAATATAACGCCAAGTAGTCTTTGTAAGCTTCAAAGACTTCCGTTTGCACTTTCTCTAAGGAATCGATTTTGGCAAACAGTAGATACTTAGAGAAGTACTGGTTAGCATCATAAAACTTCATTTCTAAGTTTTGTGCCAAGTCCTGATAGCGATCGCGAATGGCTCGCATTGGTTCAATGTATTTTTCCTGATAGGCTTCATCCCTGAACAATGGCTGAAAGTCTAGAACCACCAGGATCTTCTTTTTCCCAAAGGCTAAGAAGTCAATCCCTAGCAAAGGGAGATCGTAACAGTGACTGGGATACATCACACTGTTAAACACTTGGGAGACTGGTCCAACATCCATGTAGGTATAGCGAATCTTCCGCAATTCTGGGCATTGGTAACACCAGCTTTGAATAATTGACCGATGTTTAGCGCGATCGCTTACCTGGCGTTCTAAGCCTGGGGGAATTGGTTGACTGCTTAAATCAAACCGCTTGAATAGCTCTTTTTCCAGATAGTCCAGGAAAGGCTGATACATTTATATTGCTCGTATACATAGTAAAACCCTTACTGAGCATAGAGGATCGCCATACTTCCTGTCTCATTTCTCCCAGACAAAGAAATAATCGTTAACATTTGTCTGATCTAACCTTTGCCTGAGCTAACCTTTGCCTGACTAAGCCACCCAAATCCCCATACCCAAATCCCCATACCCATATCTACCTAAGGGGAAGCTTTCCTTGCCACCCTGTCAAAGCATTAGCAAGGAAAGCGCTGCCAGTCAATAGGGATTACTTAAAAACTAATCCTTAATTGTGTTATATGGCAAGGTACTTCATCAAAACTTTGCAAAATCACCAGTCAAATGTACTGAAAATCCCAGTTTTTTCTGTAAGTAGTAAGTAAATAGTAATCAATTACTGAATAGATTACTGAATAGATTATTTTAATTAATTACCTTTGAGGCGTAATTCGCTAATTTTCCCATTTTGAAGGGAAAATTCAAGTTTTAGGTGCCATTATATCCGCCACATCCATAATGGCGGTTTCCACAGCGCGAGTTTTTAGATCAACCTTTGATGATGACTTTAACCCCATTAACTACTATAGCATCAGTATCGATAACTAACCGAGAACTCCAAACTAAACCAGAACTCCAGTTACTCCTCTACTGTGTCCGAACCAGCATCGACGAAGGGACTGCTGAGTGTATCAAACGTTTACTGCTTGAGCAAGACATCGACTGGACTTATCTGCTCAAAACAGCTCGCCGTCAGAAAGTCTTACCGCTGCTGTACCATAGTCTCAAAAATACCTGCCCAGACCTGGTTCCCCAGAACATCCTCAAACAACTCCGAGATTATTTCCAGCACTTAGTCGTACACAACACATTTCTGATTCAGAAACTACTCAAGCTCCTGACTCTTCTGGAGAAACACGGAATTTATGCTATCCCCTTCAAAGGGCCTACCCTTGCTGTTTCAGTTTACGGCAATCTGGGGTTGCGGCAGTTTGGTGACTTAGACATCCTAGTTGATCACCAAGACATCCCCACAGTTAAAGAATTACTCCTGTCTCAAGGGTATGAATTGCAAAAAGACCTAGGCTGGGAGTATCACTTTGTCGATAAAAAGAGTCGAGTCTGTATTGACCTTCACGAGGGGATTGTACCCGATTTATTCTGTTTGCCATTAGATTTTGAGTATTTGCGATCGCATCTTCAGCCTCTATCTCTTGCTGGTAAGACAGTCTCTACTATCTCGCCAGAACAGATGCTGTTAATTCTCTGTGTGCAATTGGGCAAAGACTGTTGTCACTGGAGTGTACGTCTGGCTCAGTTATGCGACGTTGCTGAACTACTGCGTTCTCATCCGCAGTTAGATTGGCGCAGAGTACTGGCAGAGGCTGAAAAGCTCGGTTGTGAACGCATGCTCTTGCTTGACCTTTGCCTAGTCAGGGATTTGCTGGGAATCACATTGCCACAGATAGTCTTAAATAAATTGCAAACCCAACCAGTCTCCCAATCCCTCGCTATCGAAGTACGATCACAACTTTTCCGTGACTTTGAAGTCGGCCCTAAGCTCTCAGAAGCAAAAGGGTTTTGGGCTTTTTTCTTGTCCTACAATCATCGCTTCTACTTCACCATGAGAGAGCGTCTGCATGACAGAGTGATGTACTGTCTCCATTGGCTAAAAAACAGTTTGTTTGTTACCGTCATGCCCAACGAAGCAGATTGGGCCTTACTGTCCCTGCCTAGAGTGCTAGCTTTCCTGTATTATCCAATCCATATAATACGGCTGTTAATTAAGCATGGGATACAACCAATTTTCAGAACTGATCACGAGCCCCACTCCTTGTAAAATTTTTGGCCTTGCTTAATAATGGCATGATTTTAAGCGCACCTCTAGAATGGGCATGTTTGCGTGGAATGGGCATCAGGTGTAGAACTGGCATCTTGCCAGTTTCCTGCTTATTTTCGCGCGGGCAGGATGCCCAGTCTACTCCTATTAATTCCAAGACTGACGCAACGCCTCATATTTATATATAATTTTTCAAAATTATTCGGTAAATTCAATTTACCAAAAGATTTGGGTTTAAAGCCCCGTCCTTCTAGGACGGCTTTTTCTTAAGACTTTGTATTGACAGTTTGTACTAGGTGTGCTACTATAAAATTATAAACAATAAACTAAAAGATTAGATAGATATTATCTAACAATAAGTAGACAACGTAAAAAATCGGCAAAAGAGTGCAGATTGCGTGATTCCGTCTAACGACTTGAACGTCTATGAAAAATTTAGATAAAAAAAGTACCTATCTATCTATATAAAAAAAAAGAAGGTACGGTGGGGCACACCGAAACCTAGATCTATGATCAGAACGCTTATGAAGAATCGGCCTCTACTCTTTCTGGTTCCGACCTGGCTGAGCAAGTCGGCTCGTTGAAGTAAGAATCCCCGTTCTTACAGGACGGGGAGTGTCAATTACCCCCTCTTGATGCAGTCGGTCATGAGGGTAACCCCCACAGGTCGGCGCTGTTTTGCGACTCCCGACTCCCTAAATCTGATCACCAAACCGATGCTCTAGAGGGAACTATCTAAAGCAGCAGCTACCACCCGATGCTCTTCATCCTTCATCAGTTCTGCCAATGCTGCTTTAGCATCGGGGGAATCAAATCGTTTGAGGGCACGGGCAACATGCATCCGAATACGCCACCATTGTGAATCTTTCAGAGCCAAAATTTGCTGCAATGCCTCAGTTTCCTTAACAGTACCAGCCAGTAACCCTAGGGCATCAATTCCTGCTTCTCGGACAGTTGGGTCTTCCCCTGCTAAGCCGCAAATACAAATACTATAGAGTTCTTCTGGACAAGACATTTCCACCAAAGCAGCAAGAATGCTACGGCGCACCAGCCAGTGATCATCCTGTTGAAAGCTAGTGACTAGATGAGATATTGACACCTCTCCATACTTGGACAAGGAATTGGAAGCTTCTGCCCTGACATTGGGGTCGGTATCAAATTGCATCAAATTTAATAACGCAGCATAGGACTCGTCAGTCCGTTTATTCCCCAGTCCCATTGCCACAAAGGAGCGCACTAAAAACTCTGGGTCCTTGAGTTTACTTGTGAGTAGGGGAACAGCTACATCTGAACCATACTCTCTCAAAGCAGTAAGTGCCCTGAGGCGATCCTGAGCATTTGGACTTTTGAGAGAGATTTCGATTTGGCGGATGTCCATAGCACTACAGAGCCAGCTTTTTTTACATTTCTTAACAGATTTAATCAAAGATTATCATAATTTAGTATAATTCTCATCAAGTGAACTAACCCTAGCTTCCCCTAGTAGCTAAGGCTAGTTCACTTTATAGTTTTTGTGAACCGTTGCGTTGATGAGATGGTAAGGTCAACCTTAAACCTTAAACCTTAAACCTTAAACCTTAAACCTTGGCCAATAGGCCACGCTACGTGAACAACCTTCAACAAAGATCAACCATGACGACTCAACTAAGCGACTATATCAAAGAGCTAATTACCAAAGCCAGAATTGTCAGCTTTACCAACTGGCAACACTCCTATCCCCCAGGGATTATCGAGCATTTCCAGGCAGCTGATGATCACGGTCGCTATCTTACCGATGATGACTTGCAGCAGATTAAAGCCTGTTCACCAGATACGGAACCCTTAATCAATACAGCCAAATTTTTGCGGGATAACGCTTCTGATATCGTTTCCGAAGCGCGGGAAACCGTATTGGCTCAATATCCTGATATTACTAAACCAGGGGGTGGTCTTTATCCCCCCCCACGAGCAGAAGCCTGTTGGCGAGATTTTTGGCATTTCCTCCGTTGTATTACCTATGGAATTGCTGGCAGTAGCACCAACTTTACTAGTGCTGAAGGACTGCACTATATGAATTTGTTGTACAAAGAATTGCAAGTTCCAATCGCCGCAATGGTATCAGGATTAGAAGAGATAAAGGCAGCTAGTTTAAAGCGATTATATGAACCCGAAACAATAGCTCCCTATTTTGATCATTTAATTAATAAATTGAAAAAATTTAGCTAAACCAATAAATCAGCAAAATAACTATAAACTATAAAATTTAAACGAGATAGTAATGATTTTTAATTAAATTAAAATTTAAAATTTAAATTAACAAAGCAATGTCTATATCCAAATTTAAATACTTCTTTGATTGCTGTGTAGGAACCTGGGTGGCACAACGTACCTATCATAATCTGACTCACCAGGAGGTAGAGCGCTCCCTTACAGAATTCACCATTGAACCCCTGTCTTCTCCCCTTAAAACTAAGGTATTGATAGATAATCAGCAACCTGACTTACCTAATATCAATGACCTGTGTGGTTATCATCTTGGTTTCGAGACAGTTTCTGAAAAAGGTGAACGGGTGTCCCAACAACTGAATATGCTTTTTGTGCCTCAGGTCGAAGAATCAATGATTATAGAGGGAGATTATTTACGCGATCGCGCCTACGAAGAAGCTAAACCTAAAGTCGCTCATTTTAGCTTCGATACCAATAAACTAGAACTTTTGATGACCACCTACTATACCCGTGTGGTATCTGTTGATTCCATTACCCTGATCAATCCCAACTTAAGAATCCGCAAAATTATCAATTACCAGCGTCCTCCAGAAAGTCAACCCCTAGACAAGGTGGTTCTAGTAGGATTTGGGGTGGAGCAAAAAGCTTGATAATTAGCCTAGCATTTTTCAATTAGGTGAGGTACTTTCGTTCTGGGTTAATGGGAGTCGGGAATCGGGAATCGGGAATCGGGAATCGGGAATCGGGAATCGGGAATCGGGAATCGGGAATCGGGAATCGGAAACAAATCCTGTGTACCTCATTACTATGATAAATAATATAAATACTGTTTATAGTTAACTGTAAACAGTTAACATTTATGTTTCCGTTGATACTAATTCTGGTCTCCACACATAACTGTCACAAAAGTTTACAATTACTAATGTTGAAGGATTGGAGCCACGGTGTATAACTGAAGATGTAAATCCGGGTAAAGGCTCTAATTTACTAGGTTTGCGTAATCTACAACACCATTGAGCCTAGCATTCAGCTGCTATAGGCCAACAAAATTGTTAACTTTTTTAAATTAAACTACACATAAGCAGATGGATCTTAGTGAATTTCTAGAACGTTCTATTGGACGTTGGCGATCGCAACGCAGCGCTCATCACTTAGCCTTTAGTCACTTTGAGGAAATACGCTCAACTATTGATATCGTTGCCCTTGAGGCTGATGAATCAGCTGTGATTGACATTTGCAAACTATACGATATTGATCCCACAACTGCCTTGCATCCCTTTCGCATGAGTTGGGAAGGTGAGTCAGATTGGGATGAAGACGACATCCAGTCTGGAAGTTCCGTTCTAGTCCCTATTCCCGATCCTGAAAACCCCGATCGGGGAAAACTGCTCAGAGAGCAAGGCTATGCCGAGACAATTGCAGCAGTGGGCAACTATCACATTAGTGAAGATGGTACCTTCACTTTGTTAACGGAGTATGACCGAGCAGCTGCTGAAGAACGGATTTGGTTTGCCACACCAAATCTACGTTTTCGGGTGTCCTTGATTAAAACCAGTTCTGGTCAAGGGGTGACTACAGCCTCGTTTTCTTCGGAAATCCGTGACCTATCCCAATCGGGCTGAAAGTGACCCGGTTGAACAGTTAAGGTCATAATTTAGATTTTTTTATCTTTTTTAACCCTAAGTTTTCAATAAATTAATACACCAATGTTGTCTAGTACTACCGATAAAACTACCAGTAATTTACTGACTCTCGCTAGTTGGATGGCTGGAGATTTTAGTAACCAAAAACAAGCCATTGATAATCCTCAGCTTTACGCTCACATTCATGTTTTCTTTCGCCCCTTACCCTTTGATTTCTTTTCGGGTATTGGTTTCTACTCTGAGCAAGCCTATGACTATGATCTATGGAGTCCCTACCGTCAGGGAGTGCATCGCCTGATTGATAAAGGTGATCATAGTTATATAGAAAATTACAGCCTTAACGATCCAATTCTTTATGCCGGGGCGGCGCGAGAGCCAGATATTCTCAAAACCATCACCCCTGATGTTATAGAACGTCGCTACAACTGTTCAATGATTTTCTGGCGAGAGGGTGACATGTTTCGCGGCAGTGTAGAACCTGGTTGCCAGTGTTTCATCCAACGTAATGGGCGTAAAACCTATCTGGTCAGTGATGTGGAATTGACTGAAACCACTTGGAGCAGCCTAGATCAGGGTATGGATGTCAATACTCATGAGCACGTATGGGGCTCAGCAGCTGGTCATTTACGATTTGAAAAACGGCAAAGTTTTGCTGACGAATTACCTGATTTGTAGCGCCGATTTCTAGTGCCTAGTTATCAGCAATAAGGGATTTGGGTGTAACCCAAATACCAACAAATACCAAGTGAATCAGGGTGGGCAAAGTCATCTAATCTAGACTACTAAAAATAAAATAACCAATTTTTTTTGTCAACCTAAAAGCTAAAATCTGATATTTTATTTTTTTGCTATTCCCTAACTGATGATTTGGTATTAGCCTAAAGCCCAAAATCTAAAACCTAAAACAACTATCATAAAATATTAATTATCATTAGAGTTGAGGATGATTTGTGTACAGCTAATGCTACCGCCGAAAGCTCAAAAAAAGATGCAGTGCTGGATTAGGAGCAGACATTTAATCTGCTCCGGTCACTTTTTTATCTTTGAGACGGTAGAATATACAACAGTTGAACGATTCTCGGAATGTGTCGAGAGTCTCGGAGGAAGTGTAATATCCGTTAAACCCATTAAAAAAATTTGGATTGGCTCCCATCGCCAAGTTATTTTGTATCAAGCTAAAGCGAGCTTACATACACCTCATCATGACCTGAAACAATACTGGATAAAATACGGGAGCTTCCGTACCAGATTTGATGAACGTTCGTGAAAAATCCCCCCACTAAACCAGTTTATAGGTAAGCTATCAGCCGTCAGCCGTCAGTGGTCAGTGGTTAGTGGTCAGTGGTTAGTGGTTAGTGGTCAGCCGTTAGGTCTAGTGACAGTTGTGATATCAAATCCAGATAATTGGGCATTGCTGAATCTTCGCGCTGAATAGGAGTAGAGTGGGCATCCTGCCCTCCCGAAAATATCCCTGTTCTGTCGGCGTTGCTGAACCAAGTAATGAATAGGAGTAGAGTGGGCATCTTGCCCGCTCGACCAGATCTCGAACGGGTGCATCTCAATGCATGCTGTTTGACATGGTGGTGCGTTACGGGCAGCAACATAACCCTGACTACGAGGCGAAAAATGAAGCCCCCCCTAACGCACCCTACGCAAAATTTTCAAAAATGAGATGCACCCTCTCGAACGGGCAAGATGCCCATTCTACAGGTGCGACCCAAGGCCGCGAGCAATCCCTCACGGCCTTGGAGGCGCGCACCTACTTTTAAAATCATTCCATTATTAATATCAAGTCCGGTTGAATACTCATAATAAAAGTGTGTCGAAGGCAGAGGGCATTTGGCAGCTATGCTGAAGCAAAGGAGTAAGGTTTCAAGGGTAATGGTTTTTGATCACTAATTATCCCGACATGATATAAGCAACGCCGATAATTGCGCACACTTACGATATCCAGACCAAACCTTTGTCCCCCTGGTTCCCTGGTCCCCTGCTCCCTTGCTCCCCTCCTGTCATAACCATGCAATTTATTAATGGATGGTACCTGATCACAGCTAAGTACATGTAAGTACATCTAATTATTAAGTTTTGTATATAGCTGCCGAGTCGGTTAAGCGACTCCTGTGTGATCGACTGGTGAGCTGGTAACGAATATTACAAATTATTACTTTGTTGTTAATAAATGAGACGGCGGTTCCGATTATCCTCTAATGTTCATATTGAGCTGGTCAAATTTAATAAATAACCAGCAAGATAGCAAACTAGTTAAGTACCTTTAATTTAAGGAGATTTCAATGCTTGACGCTTTTTCCAGAGCTGTAGTTACAGCAGATAGCAAAACCGCATGTCTCGGTGCTGGAGACCTGGCTGCTCTAAAAACCTTTATTGCCGATGGTAATAAGCGCCTTGATGTTGTAAACAGTATCGCCAGCAACGCCAGCTGCATCGTTTCCGACGCTATTTCTGGTATGATCTGCGAAAACACTGGTTTGATTCAAGCCGGTGGTAACTGCTACCCCAACCGCCGCATGGCTGCTTGCTTGCGTGATGGTGAAATCATCCTCCGCTACGTCACCTATGCGATCTTGGCTGGTGATGCTTCTGTACTAAGCGACCGCTGCCTGAATGGTCTTAAGGAAACTTACAGCGCTCTGGGTGTACCCACCACCTCCACAGCTCGTGCTGTTGGAATCATGAAAGCTGCTGCAGTTGCTTTCGTTAACAACACCGCTAGCCAGCGCAAGCTTGACATCATTTCCGGAGATTGTTCCTCCTTAGCTGCTGAAACTGGTGGCTACTTTGATGCAGTAGTTGCTGCTATCAGCTAGTCTTTCCCTTCTGGATAAGATACCAAGCTCCTGCTAAAGTGAGCTGGGGAAGCCAAAAGCTAAGTATAACCTTTGTCAAAACCCATTCAGGAGATATATAAAAATGAAATCAGTTATAAGCACAGTTGTTACTGCTGCCGATGCTGCAGGTCGTTTTCCTAGCAGCTCTGACCTTGAGTCCGTTCAAGGTAGCCTACAACGGGCTGCTGCTCGTATGGAAGCTGCTGAAAAGCTAGCAGAAGGCATTGATAAAGTAACCAAAGAAGCTGGTGATGCTTGCTTTAAGAAGTATCCTTACCTGAAAGAGTCTGGTGAAGCTGGGGATTCTCAAGTCAAGATTGACAAGTGCTACCGCGATCTTGGTCACTACCTACGCTTGATCAACTACTGCTTAGTTGTTGGTGGTACTGGTCCTCTAGATGAGTGGGGTATTGCTGGTCAGCGTGAAGTTTACCGTTCTTTGAACCTACCTACTGCTCCTTATGTAGCAGCTCTTGAGTTCACTCGCGATCGCGGTTGTGCTCCTCGTGACATGTCTGCTCAAGCTTTAGTTGAGTACAAAGCTTACCTCGACTATGTAATCAACTCCCTGTCCTAAGGAGATCACGGTGAAAATCCGTCGCTGATTGACTAACATTTCGATCAGTACCTGGGGACTCTTAGTACGTTGCTTTGCCTGGATTGGTTGAGTACCGTCAAAGAGTCCCCTAATTGTTTTGGGGGGTTAGGGGGGTAAAACTAACTGTAAGCTACGCGAACAGCTATCAGCTATCAGCCGTCAGGTTATTATTTTATTCAAAAGTACCTCAAGTAGCGTGGCCAAAAGCCCAAAGCGGATAGCTGATGGCCAAAAGCCCAAAGCTGATAGCTGATGGCTGATAGCTGATGGCTGATGGCCAAAAGCCCAAAGCGGATAGCTAATGGCTGATAGCTGATGGCTGATAGCTGATGGCTGAGAGCTGATGGCTGAGAGCTGATGGCTGAGAGCTGATGGCTGATGGCTGATAGCTCAATGCTTACAACCAACTAAACTTAGTAAATCCTATTGTTAATTCCTAAATCACGACTAAATCACTGATGGATAAACGTTTTGCCAATATATTTAATTTGACCGAAGATCAAGCGATCACACTTTTAAAGACCCCCTTAGACCAGCTGGAAGACCAATCTGATCGCTATCTGGCTGCATCCCATTTAATTAACTTTCCCAGCGAGCAGTCAATCAATGCCCTGATGGAAACGGTGCAAGACCAAAACTCAGAAATGTACCATCGTATCGCTCGACGCAAGGCAGTGGAAAGTTTAGGTCGTCTGAAAGCCTCTGTAGCCCTACCCATCATTCGGTCATGTCTAACGGATGAGGATTGTTACACGGTGGAAAATGCTGTCTGGGCAATTGGGGAAATTGGCACTCAAGATCCCGAAATTCTCGAAGAAATAGCCCAGTTACTAGAAAAACCAGGTCAGACTTATCGGGTGATTATCCAAACTTTGGCCGCACTGGACTATAAACCAGCCCTTGACAAGATTAAGACCTTTACTAAATCCGATAATGAACCCATAGCCAGTGCTGCGATCGCAACGGTTTGTCGGTTCACAGGGGATACCACCGAAATGCACAAGGTGATGGCATTCCTGCAACACTCTAGTGTCAATGCCCGACGAGCCTGTATTCAAGACCTGATTGATGCCCGATACTACCAAGCAATTCCTAAAATTGCCACCTGTCCCATTTCCATGGTCTTCCGAATACGAGGAATTCGCCTCTTGGCAGAGGCTGGGTTGCCAGCCGGTGATATCACCTTTGAGGATATCGAACCATCACTGGATCAAGTGATTCGTGATCATCCTGATCACCTAGAGCTGGTTCATGAATATGACCAAATGCCCACTTTAGAATTCTTGATTAACGAGCTATACCACACAGATTTTGGGCGATGTTATCTAGGCAGTAAAACTCTGCTCAAGTTGTCCCCAGACGCTGTTGCTGAAGCGCTACTTGCTACCTATGCTGACAAAGCCCATAACGATTATGGTGCTCACTACCATGTTGTCAAACTTTTAGGCTGGCTGAAATACGCCGATGCGTACGATTTGATAGTGGAAGCCCTACACAATAAAGCACCCCAGTTTCAGAAATCCCGTGCTGGTGCTGCTATTGCTTTGGGGAATTTAGGGGATGAACGGGCAATTCCCTTACTCCAAAACAGCCTCAATACCAAGATTTTTGACTTGAAATATGCCAGTTTAATGGCATTAGAGCAGTTAGGGGATACCAGTAGTGGTCAAGATCTGGCAGCTAATGATTCAGATTGGTTGATTCGGGAGAAAGCAGTTACTAAAGCAATTGCTAGTCATTAGCCATTAGGATTAGTCATTAGGTAAGCTATCAGCTATCAGCTATCAGCTATCAGCTTATGGGCAAGCTACACCGAACAGCTTTTGAATAAGCGATGCAGTCGGCCAAAGGGGGTTTCCCCCACTCGCGCTTGGGATCAAGACAACAGGTAAGCATTCGAATAATGCTGAGTTAAGTTGGCATGATAGCTTACCGCTAACGTCACATCAAGTAGCGTGCGCGTAGCGCATATGCTTAGATGGGCAAATCCCCAGACTTTCAATTCGAGAAAATCTCGAACTATTAAATTCTACCGTTTGCGCATTGCGCATAGGGGCACGCTACTTGAGGTGCGCACCCTACGCGAACGAGGTTTATTTTAAGCATGATAGCTGACGGCTGACAGCTGACGGCTGACAGCTGACGTCATTAGTAACCTTGGAAGAGCATCTTTAGTGTACTAAGCACTATTACCATGCTCTAATAATTGGTAATTGCGATCGGCTATCAAACTAGAGCAGCCAGAATAATATATAGAATCATCACCGCAATAGTCTAGGCCAGATCATGACTGAGATAGTACCTCGAGTCAAATTACCTCCTCCCTTCCCTGACCACACCCAGCTACCGGAGTCAGATGGAACATTTGTGAAAAACTTTCAAGAGCATCCCCAAAGCATAATTCTAACGGATTCGATGGGAGAGATCTTACAACAGCGACATCCTGATGGACAATATGCCATTGGGCAAGACTGTGGTATCTACTGGCGAGAAACTGACCCACCTGAAAAAGGAGCCGAAGCGCCTGATTGGTTCTATGTGCCCAATGTCCCTCCTCAGCTAGATGGTAAAATTCGTCGCTCCTATGTGGTGTGGCGGGAACATATAGCACCATTAATTGCATTAGAATTCGCCAGTGGCAATGGCGAGGAAGAACGGGACAAAACCCCATTATCCCTCTCGACTCAAGGAGAAGTAACTAAGCCAGGGAAGTTTTGGGTGTATGAGCAAATTATCCGAATTCCCTACTATGGTATTTATCAAATAAACAACGGCTCTCTTGAAGTCTATACCTTGATCAGTGGGTTTTATCAGAAATTAACCCCTAATGAACGAGGGCATTATTCTATTTCACCGTTGGGTGTAGAACTAGGCTTATGGCAAGGAAGTTATCAGAATCAAACTCAACTATGGCTAAGGTGGTGGGATGAACAAGGAAATCTGTTGTTGATTGGTGATGAACGAGCTTTACTAGAAAGGGAAAGAGCTGAACAAGAGCGACAACGTGCTGAAGAAGCAGAGTCTATAGTGGAGCAGGAGCGCCAACGAACTCAAGCTGCTTTAGCAAGAGCGGCTCGGTTGGCTGAGCAGCTACGAGCAGCAGGTATTGACCCTGATCTTGACGATACTGTTTAGCACTTAACCAAACACTTAAAAGATTATTGATACAAAAGTATACAATTAGACCGCTAGACGGAAATTTTTGTAATGTTTTGTTGCTTTGTTTCTCATAAATGGGACTAGAGTGTCAAACAGCTTTTATCGTCTAAATTGGTTAGTCAATTCATGAACGACAAGACCAATAATTTTAATTAAGTCCTTGTTATTGATAAGGAGATTTTAATGCTAGACGCTTTTTCAAAAGCCGTAGTTGCTGCCGATGCCAAAGGTGGATTTGTTGGCGGTGGTGATTTAGATGCTCTAAAGGGATTTATTGCTGATGGCAACAAGCGCCTTGATGCTGTGAATTTTATCTCCAGCAATGCTAGCTGTATCGTTACTGATGCGGTTGCTGGTATCGTTTGCGAAAACCCTGGTTTAGTTGCTCCCGGTGGCGGTGTTTACACCAACCGCAAGATGGCTGCTTGTCTACGGGATGGCGAAATCGTTTTGCGTTATGTGTGCTACGCCGTTCTCAGCGGAGATAGTTCTGTACTGACTGACCGTTGCTTGAATGGTCTTAAGGAAACCTACGCTGCTTTGGGCGTCCCCACTGGTAATACAACCCGGGCTGTGGGCATCATGAAGGCTGCTGCTGTGGCTTTTGTTAACAACACTGCATCTCAACGCAAAGAGTCTGTTACTAGCGGTGATTGTGCTTCTTTGGCTGCAGAAGTTGGTAGCTACTTCGATGCAGTTGGCAGTGCTATTAGCTAGTCTCCCGGCTCAGGAGAATTTAAATTACACTGACCTTTTGCCGAAATCAATTTAAGACAGGAGATATCTTAATTATGAAATCAGTGTTAACCACTGTTGTTGCTTCCGCTGACCTAGCAGGTCGGTTTCCTAGCGCTTCTGACCTAGAATCAGTTCAAGGTAGCTTGCAACGTTCTGCGGCTCGTATGGAAGCTGCTGATAAGTTAGCAGGTAACTACGACAAAGTAGCTCAAGAAGCTGTTGATGCTATCTACAAAAAGTTCCCTAACGGTAGTGGTCGGGACATCGATGCAGGTACTCAGAAAGAAAAGTGCAAGCGTGACATCGTTCACTACCTGCGTTTGATCAACTATTGCCTAGTTGTTGGTGGTACTGGTCCTCTGGATGAGTGGGGTATTGCTGGCGCTCGTGAAGTGTACAAAGCCTTAGGTATCGATGCAGCTACCTATGTTACTGGTTTGACCTTCCTCCGGGATCGTGGTTGCGCTCCTCGTGATATGTCTGCCCAAGCCTTGGTTGAATACCGGGGTTATCTTGACTATGTAATCAACTCCATGTCATAGGATTATTGCTATCCACTGTTTGTAGTGATTAGCTGCCTCTAGTACTTTGGACTAAAGGGGGATCTTAGGAAAGTGCTGTGCCTGAATCAGGTTCAGCACTTTCCTAAGAACCCCTTAGTTGTTGTTATCGAAACTCCTGAATCAAGTTAGTTTTCTCTAACTCAGGTTATAGACTGATGACTACTCATATTTTTGTAAGCAGTCAGCAGTCAGCAGTCAGCAGTCAGCAGTCAGCAGTCAGCTTTATGAATCCCTGACAGCAGAGATAACAGAGATTAAACGAATGCTTACCTATTTTATTCAAAAGCACCTCAATTAGCGTGGGCTATGGGCATAAGCTGATAGCTGATAACTGATAGCTGATAACTGTTCGCGTAGCGTGTGCGTAGCACATAAGCTGATGGCTGAATGCTTACCTATTTGTATACTGATATTTACTACTATCTACTAATGTCTACAGAAGAGTTATATCAACAATTAAAACATAAAAATCCTAGACTCAGAGAAAGAGCCATGCGGCAGATTGCAGCAGAGCGCACCGAGAATACTATTCCTGAGTTGATGGCAATTTTGGGTGATGAGGATGTGGTTTATCGGCGAGCAGCAGTGCAAACTCTAGGTGTGATTGGTCTTGATGCTGTACCGGTATTGGCAGAAACTTTAACAACCAGTGAAAATAACACTGTACGAGCTAGCTGTGCTAAAGCGCTGGCTGCGATCGCTCTTAACTACTCAGAAGAAACCTTCCCAACTGTGGGGTTGCAGAGTCTACAAACCGCCCTTAAAGACCCAGATCCCGTTGTCAAAATATCGACAGTTGGCGCACTGGGAACCATTGGTCCACCAGCTTTTGAAGCCCTAGTGGCTGCTTTGGACATCGATGATATTGCCCTTCAAGTTGCTGTGCTACATGCCCTAGGTTCTTTGGGAGATGAGAGAGCTATGGAAGTGCTATCTGCTACCGCTGAAAATCAGGAAGCCGACCCCTATATCCGAGAATCAGCGGCTAGTTCGATATCACGCTTGGAACAGGTGATCAACTTTGGTTCAAGCAGAAAACGATCTCCATAATAAGACCAGAATAATCCAATTATTTGTTGTCCTTGAATGCCAAAACTATCCCCAAAACTATCAACTAAGAAAGCCAGGGGACTTGACATTATTATTGATGCTTTCGGGCACTAACTAAAACAATCTCCGGCTACGCCTCTTATTCAACTCTGCTTTGCCAAGGGTTGCCCAACGCTTTAACTCAACAATTTGTTTTTGTAAAGTGGCGATACGATCCTCTTGCTCTTGATTATGCTGTGTCAAAGACTCATAACTCTCGGTAGGTTGATTAGCGGGAGATTGTTGCTCAGACAACTGATGCTCTAACTCAGCAATACGCTTCTCTTGGTCTTGAGTTTGCTGCTGTAGAAACTGATTACTTTTACTTTCTACTTGTTGGGCCGCCTGAGATTCTTGCTCAGCTAGCTGCTTCTGTAACTTGTTAACCAGATTAGCTTGCTGTTGAGCCTGCTGTTGCAGAGCCTGGTTACTCTCTACCTGTTGTGTTGCTAGAGATTTTTGTTCAGACAGCTGTTGCTGTAAGTCTTCAATCAAATTAGCTTGCTCTTTAGCCTGCTGTTGTAAAGACTGATAGCTTTCGGTTTGTTCAGCAGTTTCAGATTCTTGCTCTGCGAGCTGCTTCTGTAACTTGTTAACCAGATTAGCTTGCTCTTTAGCCTGCTGTTGTAAAGACTGATAGCTTTCGGTCTGTTCAGCAGTTTCAGATTTTTGGTCTGCGAGCTGCTTCTGTAATTTCTTAACCAGATTAGATTGCTCTTTAGCCTGCTGTTGTAAAGACTGATAACTTTCTGTCTGTTCAGCAGTTTCGGATTTTTGCTCGGCTAGCTGCTTCTGTAATTTCTTAACCAGATTAGATTGCTCTTTAGCCTGCTTTTGTAAAGACTGATAGCTTTCGGTTTGTTCAGCAGTTTCAGATTTTTGCTCGGCTAACTCCTTCTGTAATTTCTTAACCAGATTAGATTGCTCTTTAGCCTGCTTTTGCAAAGACTGATAACTTTCGGTCTGTTCAGCAGTTTCAGATTTTTGGTCAGCTAGCTGCTTCTGTAATTTCTTAACCAGATTAGCTTGCTCTTTAGCCTGCTGTTGCAGAGACTGATAACTTTCGGTCTGTTCAGCAGTTTCAGATTTTTGGTCAGCTAGCTGCTTCTGTAAGTCTTCAATCACATTAGCTTGCTCTTGAGCCTGCTGTTGTAAAGACTGGTAATCTTCTTGGGATACACCAGAAGTACCAGACTCAGACACATCAGGTTGTAGCGGTTGTTGACCCTCTATTACTTGAATCTTGGTTGGAGATTTTGTGGCTCCATTGTTGGGGGATGTTTCCTTTGCCTCCGGTGGATTTTCAACGGTGATGGTCATCCTTGCCTGCTGGCATGCGATCGCAATATTACCTCTGGCGATACGCTCAATTAGTTCCGAGCGGGACAATCCAGTATTCTGAGCCATCTGAGTTAACAAGCCAATGCCTGTAGGGGTCAGGGATATTCCCACCTTGGACTTACCTTCTGAATACTGGCTAGCAGTTTTACGGCTTTTCTTGGCCATTGGCTTTTCCTCCGGATCGGCTATTTAAAGTCTATATATTTTACTGTTAAAAGTACCTCGTTAAAAGCTTTAGTTGAAAGGTAAGCATATGCGCTACGCGCACGCTACTTGAGGTGCGGTCAGCGGTCAGCGGTCAGCTTAGAATAAAATTGAAAGTCTGGGGAAAAGCCTATCAGCTTTGTGGCACAGGCTTTGGCCTTGGCCGTTGGCCACGCTACGCGAATGGCCACGCTGTGCGAACGACGCTGGGACTTCACTCAGCATTATTCGAATGCTGACCTCTTTTATGCAAAAGCTCTTCGCAAAGCGTGCGCGTAGCGCATAGGCTGATAGCTGAATGCTGATAGCTGAATGCTGACGTTGAAAGCTTTAGTTAAAAGCTTATATTTTCCAGGTAGTTGTTGAAGGTTGACCGCTGTCAGTAAACTCTCAACAGTCAACCTTCAACAACCTACACATTTCTATGGCAACTGGCCATAGAGCTAATAGCAGCTCTAATAAGTACTAAGTTTTTCCTCTAATAACTACGAGGACGCCATTTATTCAACTGGGTTTCTGCAATCATAGCTAAACGGCGCTGATCAGCAATCTTTTCTTGTAAGGTGGCAATTTCGTTCGTTTGTTTTTCAGACTTTTGTTGCAGAGCTTCATAACTGTCTGGCTCTACAGTTGCTGCTGCCATGGGGATTTGGTCCGCAATGCTGGTGAAACCACTACCACCATTGGTCGAAGAACTGTAAGACTGCCATTTGCTATACTGTGATTCTCCAAAGCTAGCCAATGGTCGTAACTCTGCCAGCTGTTGCTGCAAGGTTTCCAGCAGTTCTTCTTGCTCTTGGCATTTCCGTTCGATGGCTTGATACGCTTCTGAGCGTTGTTTCTCAGCTTCTGTGGGAGCTTCCTGCGGTTGGATTTTGGGCTTGAGTACTTCATCCAATAAAGCTTGGATATCAGTAACTGGGGCTTGTCCAAGGGGATTATTGTAAATAATTGATTTATTCAGCCTTGGTGGATTCCCTGACACATTGTCTTTATCAGAGCTAGAAACGCTCGGCATCAGCACCAACATGTTAGTAAACCCAAGGAGCTTTTTGCCTGTTTGGGTTTTATAGCCCCGGTAAAAGGGTACAACATTCTCCCCAAAGACCTCTTGGTACTCGTCACTATCGATATAGGAATCAATATCCGCCTCGAAACCTTCTTGATCAAGTACTTGGCTGTGATAGAAAGTCTCAGAGTAGTCATCAGGAGCACGACCGAGCAAATGCTTAAAATTCAGCTCGATTGACCGGTAGCGGGGACAAATATCGAAAAACCTTGACCGATACAACTGTGACTTGGCAACCTGACGCACAAACTCACGGACAGTGATTTCGCCTTGCTTGAGCTGGGATTCCGGGACAGTTAGCCGTTCACTTTCCATGACATGGGCATTTCCCAAAACCTGACGGTAGACTGCTCGAATCACCGTCTCGATTTCTGCTTCCGAACGACCTGGCCACAGCTCAATTGGATCAATTTCTTCCCAGGCTTGATACTGACCTTGCCTGGTTTGAGTTGTGTTTTGCATGAGTTTTTGAGCTTCTGTGAGAATCTTAGGGGCTGTTTGAGTTTCTGTCGGATGTATTCGTTGGGGTTTATTGAGACCTAGAACATTAGCAAGTAGTGTATTGAGATCAGCTATCAGAAACCTTGTTACTTCGATTAGATCTTGGCAACAAAAACCTGTTACCTCTAGTACAACTGTGCGATCGCTATCATCCCTCAGATTGCTAGTTCCATCTGTCATCATTAATGACATCGGTAAACTACGTTTAATTTACTAACTTTTGAATTTCAAAAGCCTCAATTAAACTCCCAATATTTCACCAAAACTAAACTCTTATAGTTAACTCTTCAATAGTGTTATTTTTTTTGATCAATTAGTTTTTGATTGCTCACAACTTATTTCAAATAAAATAACATCTATAGACTTAGCTCATATCAACTACTGAATCCAGAAAGTCAACCTAACCTATTTCAGTAATACTGACAATTTTGCTGCCCATTTTGTGAATATTTTGAATCCTCGCCGACAGCTGCTCGTAACCCACCTCATAGGTAGCATTACTCCGCTTAAAGCGAGAACCAACACCAGCTTTAGCTACAGTAATCTTAAAGCGTTTGCCCGTATTAGCGTAAGTACCTGAACCCCCAACAGGAGCAGTAATCTTGGTAGACAGATTAGCCGCTAAATCACTAATCAGCTTGGCTTGGTTACTGCTATCACTGGTAGCATCTCCCCGCATCAAACAAAATGTCCGATTAAAGGCTACGTTCTTAATCCCAACTTCGGTAGTATTACTACGAGGATAGGGAACAATCAACTCCCCAAAACTCAAGTTATACTCGGCGCTATCGATATAAGAATCGATTTCAGCATCGTAGCCAGCAGTGTTATAAATTAGAACGTGTTCGGCAATTTCTGTTTGATCTTGGGGAGCACGACCTAGAAAATGCTTGTAGTTGAGCTCAATGAAACGATACTGGGAAGCAGAATCAAAAAACAGGGACTTATACAACTCTGATTTAGCGACCATGCGCACAAAGCCCCGTACACTGATGTCCCCATTCCGCAGCATCGCTTCAGCACTAGTTAAGCGATCGCATTCCAGCAAGTGCGGGTTACCTAAAACCTGTTTGTAAACTGCCCGAATCACTGTCTGCAGATCATCTTCTGTTGCACCAGGACGCAACTCTACCGGGTCAGCATCCATTACCCAAAGTGACATTTCAATTCCTCCTAGATTCTTTGAGCAGATTTAGCTGATTTAAACAGCTATTCAGTTATCAGTTACTAGTTTCCAGTTAACCGTTACCAGTTGTTATTGATTCTGATTAACTATTCACTTAGTAACTGATAACCGGGCTACTGGATCAATTGGATCAATTTAACTCAGTAATACTGAGAATCTTGCCACCGCTTTTATGAATACTCTGCACTTGTTCAGAGAGTTGGTCGTAGCTAACCTGATAGTTCAGCTGGCTATATTTATTCAACCGGGCTGCACCAGCGCATGTGGAAACAGCAATCTGGTAGCGCTTGCCAGTGTTGCCATAACCTGCACCATTGCCAACCGCTGGAGCCTTTACTTTTGGAGATAGATTACTAGCTACAGACGTGATTAGCTGAGCTGGTTTTCCGGTATCACTGGTAGGAGCACCTCGCAGTAAGGAGAACATCCGATTAAAGCCGACATTCTTAATTCCCAATTGGCTACGGATGCTGCGGGGGTAGGGAACGACGTTCTCGCCAAAATTCTGGAGATATTCGTCACTATCGATATAGGAATCGATTTCAGCCTCATAACCCTGTTGATTGTAAAGGCTGACGTGCTCAGAGATTTCAGCTTGATCTAGGGGAGCACGACCTAGCAAATGTTTGCAATTAAGTTCAATGAACCGATAGGGAGAAGACCCCTGGAAAAATCGGGATTGATACAGGGATGATTGAGCGACCATGCGCACAAAGCCACGGACAGTAATATCCCCATTGCGCAACATTGATTCCCCATTAGCGAGTCGCTCGCTATCCATCAGATGGGCATTGCCCAAAACCTGCTTGTAAACGGCTCGAATTACCGTTTGTAAATCATCTTCAGTGGCAAAAGGCCGTAATTCTAATGGATCACCTTCAAAGGCATCCAAGCCTAGAGTAGCTGACCGAGTTAAATTTCCCATTTCTATATGTCCTTTAAAATTTCCGAAAAGACCAAACCCCAGACATTAGGAGATTTCTGTAATGCTGACGATTGTCCCACTAGTGCGATTAATCCGCTGAATTTGGGGTGTCATCTTGCTGCCAGGAACAATGTACTCAGTGGTACTACGACGGCGACGACCGCTGTACATCGCACCCCGCACTACAATTTTGAACGTCTTTTCGGTAGCATCAGCATAAGCGGCAGCACGACCACCTGCCAATGGCACAATTTTGCTGGTGCTATTGGTGGCAACTGCTTCTACCAAGCAAGAGCTTTTGATGGAGCTATCAACTTCTGAATTACCCCTTACCAAGGATAGAGTACGGTTATAGCCCACCTGCTTTTGACCGATTTGGCTACTAGCACAATAGTAGGGTACGATATTCTCCCCAAACTTAACTTGGTACTCGTCACTATTGATGTAAGAATCAATCTCAGCATCGTAACCCTGCTCAATACAGATGCGGATGTGTTCCGAAATTTCTGTCTGATCTAGGGGAGCACGACCCAATAAATGCTTAAAGTTCAGCTCAATAAATCGGTAGGGCGCACAGGATTCAAAATACCGAGCGCGATAGAAATCTGACTTAGCAACAGCCCGGACAAATTCCCTGACACTGATGTTGCGATCGCATAATTGCGATTCAGCATTCACCAGCCGCTCGCTCTCCATAATGTGGGGGTTGCCCAAAACTTGACGATAAACTGCCCGAATTACAGCTTGCACTTCATCAATGCCGCTAGTGGGCCATAGTTCAAAGATGAGATCTGAATCTAGACCAAACTTGGCAGTAGGCGCTGTACTGACCATTTAAATTTCTCCTTGCAAAAAACTTATTCAAAATACAGGGGATTTTCCTTGCCAAAACAAAGCAAGCAACGCTTCATTGCACTGCACCTCTACCTTCTTTGGCAGCAAGCCAACTAGTTTGCTGCCAAAGCAAGCAAAAATACACGAACTTTTCCAGGCGATAAATGTTTAAATCCCGATTGAATCCTAATTACACAACGGTGATGCTGGCAATCACGCCACCCTGCTTATGAATCCGCTGGTACTCTTTGGACAGCTGATCAAACGGAACCAGGTATACCTGGTTACTGCGCCGGAATTTGGATACCCGATTCACTGCACCAGGGGACTTATAGCCAGTTACCTCAATCCGGTAAACCTTACCTTCAGCACCAGCTCCAGCACCATGGCGAGTTCTGGCACCCAATGGGGTTTCTTGGAAAGACCAGCCAGATATCCCACCAGACGGGGGAATCACTGCTGTAGGAATTTCTTGAATTACATTCTTATTTAGACAGGGAGTATTGCCAGCCAAGCTCCCTTTGAAGTCGCTACTAGAAGCTCCCCGCAACAGTTGGAACATGTGGGTAAACCCAACCATCTTCTTGCCTGTTTGGGTTTTGTAGCCCCGGTAGAAGGGAACCGTGTCTTCCCCATAGACTTCCTGGTACTCGTCACTGTCGAGGTAGGAATCAATCTCTGCCTCGAAGCCTCCTTCATCCCAGATAATACTGTGAGCCTTCATCTCATCGAAGCCATCGGGAGCCCGACCAAGTAAATGTTTGAAATTCAGCTCAATTACCCGGTAGCGGGGGGATTTGTCGAAAAAGCGGGAGCTGTAAGCATCGGATTTAGCTACTGCCCGCACAAATTCCCGAACGCTGAGTTCACCTAGTTTGAACTGAGACTCTGGGACAGCGAGTCGCTCACTTTCCATGACATAAGCATTGCCCAATACTTGCCGATAGACCGCCCGAATCACGGCCTCAGCGTCCTCGCTTGAGATACCTGGCCATACTTCAATTGGATCTGTGTCTTCAAATAGGCCGACACCTAGCTGTGATGCTGGTCCGAATGCCATTAACAGATTCTCCTAGATAGCAACAAATTTTTTAATCAGGGTTTTCTCAGGGTGTTTAAAAAACTTTACAAGCTTTTAAACAACAAAATAACCTCTCTACGACTCCTGATTGAGGAGTCTTGGGAGCTCACAGCTCCTGTGAGCGAGATTGTGTCAGTGTTTTACACCTTCACACATTTATTTATACAATGCCCTGATCACCCTAAATTATCAAGATTTGTAAACTTCTGGGATTCTCTGTGATTGAAACTGACCACTATCTTAGAAAGTATGTATTATAAAGTTTTATTTATGAAGTATGACTTATGAAGTATAGAAACTTTGATTGTTTTATAGTGTATTTATTACTTTGGTGAGGTACACAATTTGGTGATTATAGGGAACAGGGAACAGGGAGCAGGGAACAGGGAATAGGGAACAGGGAACAGGGAACAGGGAACAGGGAACAGGGAACAGGGAACAGGGAACATAAAAAAATTCTCTGTACCTCATAAATATGATAACCGCTAGATTTCTGATTTTTTTTAAGCTACCCTATACCGAACACCCAGGGCGAACAACCTTGGCCTATTGGCCACGCTACGGGAACAACCTCCAACCTCCAACCTTCAACCTTCAACCTCCAACCTTCAACCTTCAACCTTCAACCTTCAACCTTCAACCCTTCAACCTTCAACCTTCAACCTTCAACCTTCAACCCTTCAACCCTTCAACCCTTCAACCCTTCAACCCTTCTGAATTTGTGCGATCGCTACCTTGACCAGTTGGCGAATTTCCTCTCGGTCATCGGATAACTTGGCTGTTAATGCGGGTAAAGCCGCTTCATCCTGAAGCTTCCCTAAGGATAAGATTGCCCTGCGCCTGACCTCTTGGCTAGGGTCTTCCAGTAACGGGATTAAATTGGAAACCCCTAGCTGGGGGTCAAGTTGGCTCACCGATGTAGCTGCTTCTGCACGAACATTGACAGATTCATCTTTCAGTGCTAATAGGAGAATTTCTGTAGCCTGGTCATTACCCGGTTGATCCACCAAATTAGCGATCGCTCCGACTACTGCCATCCGCACATCTTCCGATTCTGAGTGGATTGCCTGATAAAGGTGCTCAGCTGCTTCTGACCCAATGAAAGCCAGTGCCCACGAGGCATGACCTTTGGCAGTTTGGGGATAATCCGCTGATTCCAACACCTCAATCAACTTTGGCACAGCCGCTTCTCCCATTCTGGCTAAGGCTCCAGCCGCTGAACTCTTGACCACTGTATCCTCATCATTTAACAAGGCATCAATCAGGGTAGGAACTCCCTGGGGATCCCTGATTTTTGCTAAAGCCTTGCCACAAGACCTCCGCACCACCGGGTTTGGGTGATTAGCTAGTGCTTCGAGCAAAAACGGAGAAGCTACCTTACCTATTTTGCCGAAGGCTTCCACGAATCCCAGTCTGACCATGCCCCGGCTATCAGCCAGGGATTCAACCATCTGTTTTAACTGTTGCGCATTAGTAATATCAACGTTTCCCTCAGCAAGTTGGCTATTGACATCAGCCAGCAAACGGTCAGTTTCAGAGGGAGCTGGTGGTTGAGTTTCCGTAACCATGGGTAATTCAGTTGCTTGAGTCAGTTGCTTCAGGATGATGGCAAAGAGGATTCCTGGGGGCGGAGATTTTCCAGAGCAGTGTCAATCTTTACAATTTCCGGGTGGTTTTTGATCTGCGCCATGACCGCTTTTTTAGGCAATTTCAACTTCTGGGCTATTTTCATCACATCATTAACGAGTCTTTCCCGATATTTCTCTAGTTCAGTAATAACTTCCTCAATTTCTGCCGCTGATGGCTTGGCTTCTTGACTCTCAGACATTTTGGTGACGTTTTTAAATCGTGATTATTATATAAGGTTACAGGTTACAGGTTACAGGTTACAAGTTACAGGTTACAGGTTTCAGGTTACAGGTTTCAGGTTACAGGTTCCAAGTTACAAGTTACAGGTTACAGGTTACAGGTTACAGGTTTCAACGGTTTAACCTTTAACCTTCAACCTTCAACGCTTTAACCTTCAACCTTCAACCTTCAACCTTCAACCTTCAACCGTTCAACCTTCAACCGTTCAACCTTCAACGCTTTAACCTTCAACCTTCAACCTTCAACCTTCAACGTTTCAACCTTCAACTAGGATGACTGGCCCCTAAGCTTTCCCGAGTATTGCTGCGAGTATAGGGATTCCAGGTATCGAGTTCTTTATATGGTTGATTCAAGAGCATGGAACGGGTGGCTTCACTGATGCCTTGAGCCATGGTAAAGTCAGCGCCAGCAATATTTTGTACATGGTTTAAATCTGCTCCAGTCAGGTCGGCTCCTCGCAAATCGGCTCCCTCCAGCTCCACGCCACTCATACGGGCATTGCGCAAGCAAGCCCCGGTCAGCAAAGCCTTCCGTAAGTTGGAGCCACTCAAAGCAGCATCCTGCAAATTAGCACCGGTTAAATCCGCTCCGCTGAGATAGCCTCCTATTACTCTAATCCCTTGCAAGTCAACTCCCCTCAGATTAGCGGTATTGAGAAAAGCACCATTGAGATTAGCACCAGGCCCAACAGCCCCAGAACTTTTGTAGCGAAATCCTTCTGGCCAATTGGTTTCCCGGTCATACAGGGCTACTTGTAGGTTGCTTTCATTTAAGTTAGCCATGGTCAAATTAGCCTTCCTTAAATCCGCCCGGTTTAAAAAAGCCCCTTCCAAATCAGCGCCAGTCAGGTCAGCGCCAGTCAGGTCAGCTCCCCTGAGATCAGCTCCCCTTAGATTCGCTTCCCGCAAAATTGCCTGACTAAGATTAGCCCCAGTCAGGGTAGCTTGGCTCAAATTAGCTTTCTGTAGGTTAGCACCACTCAGGTTAACCTGGTACAAGTCTCTCTGACTCCAATCAATCCCCTCAAGATTAGCATCAGAGATATACTCTCCGGCTTGGAACCGTTTTAAGATATCCATAGCTTGGTTGTTAGTGCGATCGCTTAACCGAGTTTGACTCATGGTGATTACTGAACTCTACCTGGAACTGCCAAGGTTAGTTTACCGTTCTGGTGGGAACACAGGATATTAAAAACCATTACTATTTCTAGGGTAGGGGCTAGCTCTACCCATCTATCACTAATAGGAGGTTCAAGCAAAAATGCGACTCAAGCCACCCATGACCATGATGGACTTCTTTCGCAAAAGCGAGGGCAAGTGGTTTACTCAACGCACAGTTCATCACTTTGATAACGCTGCCGATGAATCCGGAGAATCCAATCTGATTGTTCAAGTCATCGAAAAAGATAACCCTAAAGTCAAAGCCGTGTGTGACCTCCAAAGCATTGACCCAAGCCAGGCGATGGGGGGAGCGAGCTTTATGTGGCAAATCAATTTAGATGACCGGGAACCAAATTCCAAATATGCCGCAATTCTGATTGATGTTCCAGACGATGAAACTAAGCTTAGTGGTAAATTGATTCGAGACCAGGGCTATGTGGAAAGTATTCCGGTAGTGAGTCGGTATTGGTTTGGCAAAGACGGCATCCTCACCATTGATACCAATTATCAAAACAATCAGGGTCAAGAACGTTGTTGGTTTGTCACCGATGATTTTCGTGTGCGAGTCAGCACTGTGCGCATGATGAATGGTATCAATCTCATGACTTATTGCTCTGAACGCCGCTGTGTTTCTAGGGAAATGCTGGAGCAAATGATTGAAACTAATCGCGCTAGAGCTATGGCGGCACAATAGTAATTAAGTCATTAAAACTTAATTATCTGATCAAAATAATTCAACTCGGAGCATATTTACTTAGATTACTCCTAAGTTTACCTATAGGAGGCTAAATCTAATGAAAATATTGCACTCGCTAGTAATTTTTGGTGGCATAAGTCTGAGTGGATACTATGGGATTACCCATTCAGCCGATCCCGCTCTGGCTCAGATTGTTCCGGATCATACCTTGGGGGATAACCCAACTGTTGTTAAACCAAATGTAGAGGTCAAAGGACTTCCCGCTGACTTGATTGAAGGTGGAGCAACCAGAGGGGATAACCTATTCCATAGCTTTTCTGATTTTAATGTTGGGGACTTGCAGCGGGTTTACTTTGCCAATCCCGCTGGCATCAATAATATTCTGGGCCGAGTAACCGGTAGTAACATCTCCAAGATCTTCGGAACCCTAGGAGTAGATGGTGCCGCTAACTTGTTTTTGCTCAATCCTAATGGCATTGTTTTTGGAGCCAATTCCCAATTGGATGTAGCCGGTTCCTTTGTAGGAAGTACAGCTAATAGTATAGTCTTTGGCAATGGCACCGAGTTTAGTGCTACCAATCCCGAAGAACCACCCCTGTTAACCATTAACATTACTCCCGGATTGCAGTATGGCCAGAATCCGCCTCAGCCAATCGTAAATGCTGGCAATTTAGCTGTGGGACAGGGACAGAATGTCACCTTAGTGGGTGGGAGTGTGATTAGCAATGGGCAAATCCTAGCACCAGGGGGTGAGATTAATATATTAGCGGTCCCTGCTGAAACCTTAGTGCAATTGGGGCAAGCTGGACAGATTTTGACACTATCCACCCCAAAGGTGCCATTAACACCATCCGCTCCGGCCTCTGTCACTGAATTTTTGAGTAGTTTGGACCATGACACTGGCGTAACAGTTTCCAGTGACGGTCAGGTAACACTTACCGATTCCGGTACTGTAGTGCCACTTGAGCCAGGAACGGTGATGATCTCTGGTACCCTAAGCGCTGCCAACCTCGCTCCAGGACAAACCGGCGGCAAAGTAACGGTATTAGGAGATCAAGTTGGCTTGTTTGAAGCTCAACTCAATGGTGGCACCAATGTCACCATCACTACTGGAAACACAGGCACTCAGGAAGGAAATATCACTGCAGATGACTTTGGGATTACCAAAACTACAGACGGTGAAGTCACTCTAAGTTTGCAAGCGGCCAATGATATTAGTCTCAAAAAGTTTGATATTAAGGCCAACAGTGGTTTCCTGAATCTAGTCCTGGAAGCGGATAGTGACAACTCCGGTAGTGGTGATGTGGAATTAATGGATGGGAGCATTGATACTGGCGGAGGAGCAGTCACCATTACTGCGGCTGGTGCGATCGCATTGGAAAGTTTCGGAATCAACAGAAATAACAACCGTAGCGATCAGGCCCCACCAATCACCGTGATCAGTGGTGAATCCATATCCCTCAAAAGTGCTGGAATCAATAGCCTCACCTCTGGGGATAATGGAAATGCTGGAAACGTTATCGTTCAAACAGGTACCCTTACCATAGAAGAGGCGGGGATTGGTAGTAGGACAAAAGGTAAGGGGGATGCTGGTCAAGTAGAAGTTACCGCTGACTCTATATCCCTGATCAGAAACGCTGGTATCAGTAGCAATGCTTGTTTAACTGATTCCTGTCAGGATAATGCTGGACAAACCATAGAGGGGAATGCTGGACAAGTTATCATCGACGCTGGTTCTATAGTTATCGAAAATAGTAGTGGTTTGGGTAGCGATACTGAAGGCAAGGGCAATGCTGGAAAAATAACCATTACTGCTGACTCAGTTGTGTTCAGAGAACAAAGTGGTATTGGTACCAACACTAGAAATAACAGTACTGGCAATGCTGGAGAGATCACCATCACCGCCGGTTCTTTATTGTTGGAAGGTCAGCGCAATGGTATTGGCAGCGAGACTCAAGACAATAGCAGTGGGGATGCTGGAAAAATAACCATTACTGCTGACTCACTTGTGCTCAGAGAAGGCAGTACTATTGGTACCAGAACGATTGATAACAGTACTGGGGATGCTGGAATAATAATAATTAATGTTGACTCCATCTCCCTAGAAAACAATAGTGAGATTCTAAGTACTACCGAAACTACTGGCAAAATAGGAACAATCACACTCAATGCCAACTCCATTTCCCTCTCAGACAGCAGAATTACTACAGCTGTAGAGGAAAGAGCAGTTGTTAACTCTCAAGAAAACCAAGACCCTAACATCATCATTCGGGGAAGCTCGCTCTCCTTAACCAATAATGCTCAAGTGACTGCTAGTAGTTCTGGCCAAGGAAATGCTAGTGACATCTTGGTAGAGGCTGACTCTATCTTCCTTGAAGAAAGTAATATCTCTACTGAAACCGTTAGCGGAGACGGTGGCAATATTACTCTGACCCTACAGGATTTATTACTATTGCGCAACGGTAGTCAAATCACCACCAGCGCCGGTACCGAAGACCAACCAGGAGATGGTGGCGATATCACCATTAATGCTGATTTAATTGTGGCCTTCCTGGAAGAAAATAGCGACATCACCGCTAATGCCTTTGAGGGCATGGGGGGTAATATTACACTTACCGCTGAAGGGATCTTTGGGTTCAACTTTCCGGATCAACTAACCAACTTGAGTGATATCATCGCCAGTTCTGAGCGTGGTGTAGACGGTGACATACAAATCAACATCCTTGGGGTTAATCCCTCTCATGGTTTAGTAGAACTCCCCACTACTGTAGTTGATCCATCTACACTGATTGCCGCTAGCTGCACCGACAATGTCAAAGTAGGATCAAACAGTTCCAAAGGGGATGAATTCATTATTACTGGACGGGGTGGCTTACCTCCGAGTCCCCTTGACCCAATCATCAGCCAGACGGTGATAGCAGATTGGGTGACCATAGATAACTCGGCAACAGAAAATGATCAGAGTCAGATCACTCCTGCTGCTAGGGAGGAGTCGGCTCGAAAGCGTCCCAGGCGGCGAATTGTAGAAGCTCAGGGTTGGCTGATTGGCCCTGATGGTACCGTTATTCTCACGGCTTTCCCTACCACCCCGGAGGCCTGGGCTAACTCTTGGCGCAAATCCCCCTCTTGCCAGGATCTCAGGAGAATTACTAATGGTTCCTAGGGATTAATGGTAGGGTGGGCAGTGCTTAGCTTGGCTATCACCAGGTTGATGAATCGGTCTAATGCACTGCCCACCCTACATCTCTGCCCACCAAAGATCTAGGGTGGGCAGTGCTTAGCTTGGCTCTTGGCCAGGTTGATGAATCTCTCTGTGGGCTATAAGCTCGACTAGCTCAGTGGGTTTGTTGACCCATTTTGCCTAAGTGCTGATTGACCTGAAAGGGGGGATAATGGCAAGTGAGGTAAAAATCAATCACCACTAATCCTATCATGTGTGCTACAATTCGGAAGAAGCTTAAGGTGAGCACTATGCAAGCTAGTACGGATTGTAAAGATAATATTTTAAATTCAAGATTGTAAATTTAAACCATTAACAGCCAAGGGGTCTTGGTAAGCATTCCTTGACTATCTAATTACCTAAGTATCTAATTCCCTGAGTATCTATATGTTCTTACGTAAGTCGAAATTGCTAAAATACACTATTATTATCTAGTAGTAGCCCAGCCAGGGTTGAAGCGCTACGATGGCTATTAGCAGGTTCAGATCAGCAGCGAAGGTTTAGATTATAGGCGTTCCCATGCCAGTGTAGATTCGTAGAATGTAGGTACGACTGACGCACCCCTTAAAACAAGTCAAGCAAAGTGAAACCTTCGCAGCTAATTAAAAGTTAAGCGTTTTTGAGTAGATGGCGGAATAGATTCTCCTTAACCATCATTTGACGCAAAACTTCCAAGAGATAGGACTGAGCCTCCTCCTGGCTCAAGAGCTTGACTTGGTCTTGGTAGATTTTCATCTGGAACTGTTGCTCCAAACTTAGCTTCCCAGGCGTTTCCATAGGTTTACTCCTAAGCTTAAATACGTTGATTAGGGCAGACGGACGAGTGTTCCGACTGCTCTTTTTTTTGGCCGTTGTTAATCAATCTAGCACACTTATAGAATACTGTCGATTCTGTCAAGCAATAAGTAATCAAAGATACAAATTGTAATAAAAATCCGGAAAGCGATGATTTGCCCTTGTGCCTGTATGTCTGACGGACTTAGCTCTTTGAATACCGATAATAAATAAATATTGATGGGGAGATGGGAAGATTTTGATTAAGAGTAATTATTCGGACATGATATTACCCAAAACCTGAGGCCAAACCCACCTATATAGTGGCACAATCCCATTTAGTATCAGTATATGTAGCGTACCAGCGGAAGTCCTGATAGCTTGGGCATGGATGGCTGGTTTGGAAAAATCTCAGGAATATGCAAAAATTCAAGCTTAAGTAAAATTTAAGTAAAAACTCGGTAAACCAAATACCATAATATGGATCCAATTATTGATGCCATGGAATTTTTCCAGCTCAGTGCTGGCAACTGGCGATCGCAACGCACAACCCACCACCTAGCCTTCCGACAAGCAGAGAAGGGAGAGTTGGACATCAATGTAGCTACCTTAGAGGCTGATCATCCCCAAGTCATTGAGCTGTGTGAGCTTCATAAGATTAATCCGAGTTTGGCAGCAGGTGGAGCTTTGGTCAGTTGGCAGGGCACAATGGCTTGGGATCCGACTGATGAGGGTCACAAAGACTCGACGGTGATGGTGGTGGTTCCAGATCGGGACTCTCCTAGACAGGGGAAGTTATTGCGGGAAAAAGGTTACGCGGAAACCATGCCAGTGGCTGGTCTTTATCAGATGGATGCTCAAGATGGGCTAGTGCTGATTACTGAATATGAAACTATGAGTGCTCATGAGCGTTTCTCGTTTATCACTCCATCTCGGCGGATGCGTACAAGTATAGTGAAACGTTTTGGTGGATTTAGCAGCGCATCATTTTGTATCGAAACCCGGATTGACTCTAATCTAGATAATGGGGCTAGTGCTGGCGCTAATACTGGGGCTAATATTGGCGTGACATCTCAACAACAACAAAATGTCTTGCCAAAGGAAGAGTATTATTCAATCTTGGGCTGGTGATTCCACCATCAGCGATGATCCGTTAATCCGGGGCTACCAGTATCTGAATGCTGTGGGTCAGTTGGCTTTAGACCCAAGTATGGTAGAGATCACTGATAATGTTAAAGAACGCGATCGCATTTATACCTGGATTGGCAATCACATTGATGCCATTAATGCTGAACTCCAGACTTGCCTAGAAGCCTGTCATAGCTGCTATCATCATTCCGTATGCCGCCCAATGCGGATTTTGGCAAGCCCTTTAGGGGAAAAGTTTGGAATTGATGGCTTTTGCAACATCTTAGCCACTCCGGCGGTGATCTTAATTGATGTCGGACGCATTGCACGGTCTGATTGGTTGAGTATTGTCATCCATGAATATGCCCATGCTCATTTAGGTGCCCCTGGTCACGATCAGCGTTTTTTTGAGGTCATTTCCCATCTCTGTTTGGGTCTGGGATTAAAACCGCCACGCTGGCAGGTAGATCTGGAAACTTACTTACGGGATTGGCCTGAGTGTCCATCCAAGACTAATCCACTGTCTTTTTGGTACGGGTATGGAGGCTAGGAGCGATAGGCTATTCTCTAATTCTTTGGTCTAATTCTTTCGGGCTATTTTAAAAAATATTAAAAATTATTGCTTTGATTAACGTTTTAATTAATCAAAATTAATAACCTATTACTGATTAAGGTGATTAAGTTAAAGGGGGACACACAGAGTAATCACACAGAGTAATCACAAAAGCAAGAAGAGGGTTAGTTGATTAACCCATGACGATTGATGATTGAGGATTGACTGCTGTCCCGGCTATCAGTAGTCGCTTTAGAAATTAAGATATCGATTAAAATATAATTTTTTTATAGACTGACACAGGATTCATTATATATTTGATTAAGGTTTGTAAGATTTTCTAAGAATACGGAGATAAAAACGTGGCTATTCCTTTACTAGGCTACGCCCCTGTGACGCAGAATGCGCGCATAGATGGGTATGAGATACCAGGAGAAGAGCAACCCAGAATTTATTCCACTGAAAACTTGCTCTCTCCCGGAGACATGGATGCCCTAATCGAGGCAGGATACCGTCAGATCTTCTTCCATGCCTTTGCTTCGGATCGTGAACCGTTCCTGGAGTCCCAACTCCGCTTCGGTCAGATCACAGTGCGGGACTTCATTCGTGGGTTGTTGCTTTCTGAAACCTTCAAGACCAGTTTCTATGACAAAAACAGCAACTATCGCGTTGTAGAGCAGTGCGTGCAGCGGGTGCTTGGACGTGATATCTATGGCGAAAGGGAAAAATTAGCCTGGTCAATTGTAATTGCAACAAAGGGTATCCAAGGCTTCGTCGATCAACTGCTCGACAGCGAAGAGTACATGGAGAATTTTGGGTACAACACCGTCCCCTATCAACGGCGTCGAGTGCTTCCCGGTCGCCCTCAGGGTGAAACACCATTCAACATCAAATCTCCACGTTACAACGAATACTACCGTGCAGTACTGGGCTTCCCACAAATCATTTGGCAGAACCAGGTGCGCAGTTATGTCCCACAAGACAAGAAGGCCAAGGAAGGGGATCCGTCTCTGTATATGGGCATGGCACGGGAGCTGTCTCCCCAAGGCAACCCTATCCCACGAGTGTCAGCTGTGAACATCGACTACGAATCCTTAGTGCCATATCGGGCTCAGAACAAGGAACTAGCTGAAGCGAAGTCGTAGCACGTCTAAGAGTTTGATCAAAGCTAGGGGGGGAGGGGCAACAAACTCAATCCACTCCCCAGAAACGGGATGCTGTAGTTGTAGTCGCCAAGCGTGAAGTGCTTGACCCGGTAGATTAACACCGACAGAACGAGCACTGCTGTAAACGGGATCTCCAACAATGGGATGACCAATATAGCTACTGTGGACACGAATTTGGTGGGTGCGACCAGTTTCTAATTGGAAATGCATGAGGGTATAGTTGCCCAGTCGTTCTCGGACTTGCCAATGGGTAATAGCTGGGCGTCCCCCTTTTTCTACTGGCACGACAGCCATTTTCTTGCGGTCTACAGGATGCCGTCCAATCGGTTGGTTAATGGTGCCAGACTCAGCAGACGGAGCACCGTAGACTACACCTAAATATTGTCTTTGAGCAGTTTTGGCTTGGAGTTGGGCTTGTAGATGTCCATGAGCCTGGTCAGTTTTTGCGATCGCAATTGCACCAGTTGTATCCTTATCCAAGCGGTGGACAATCCCTGGACGCTGAACACCACCAATACCTGTAAGTTTAGGGCAGTGGGCTAAAAGGGCATTGACAAGAGTACCACTTTCATGGCCAGGTGCGGGATGAACTACCAAACCAGCAGGTTTATTGATAATAATCAGAACGTCATCTTCATAAAGAATGTCTAAGGGGATGACTTCCGGTTGTAATTCCAGGGGTTTGGGGTCAGGAATGGTTAAGGAGATCCGATCGCCTAGCTGAACTTTAGCTTTTTTTGAGATACACACGTGATCATTCACTTGCACGTTGCCTTGTTCAATCAGCTTCTGGATACGAGAGCGAGACAAGTCAGGTGTTTGTTGGGCAATATAGCTGTCAAGGCGATAACTGGGAGTGGAACCAGTAGACTTGCTAGTTTCCTGAACTTGCAAGAATTTGATAGAAAGCTGAGGGGTCATTGTTGAGCGTTGATTGTCAACCGAACTGAGAATTAGGAATACAGAAGACTTTAATTATGTATTCATTATCAATAATTAACAATTAACTAAAGCCGATCAACTATTGTAGAAGTGATTAACCGGATTTGATATTATTAATTATTTGGGTTCGTAGCAAAGTGCAGCGGTAGGGTAACCGTAAATGTAGTTCCCACCCCAACTTCACTGTTTACAGCAATTGTACCCTCGTGCAAGTCTAAACATTTTTTGACAATTGCTAAACCCAGTCCAGTCCCAGGGATGCTGCCAACATTACTTGCTCTTTCAAAGGACTCAAATAGTTGATATTGGTCTTTTTTAGGAATACCGATCCCCTGATCTTGGACCTGGATTACTGCGGTCGAAGAATTGCAATTGAGTTCAAATTTGATAGTACCTCCTTCTGGAGAATACTTAATGGCATTTAAGAGCAAATTGTTAACGACATGACTCAAAAGTCTTTCATCGATTAGGACATCTTGGCAACTACCATGACTAAGGAATATCAGGTTATGGTTAAAACCCAGGTTAATTTTGATATTTTCGAGTATGTCCTGACACAAAGCAACTAAATCCATGGGTTCTGGCTCAAACTTGAGTTTCCCGGCATCGGCTTTCCCAATGGTTAGAACATCATCCAAAAGTTGAGTCATCCGGAGCACAGCATGCTGGATTTTATCATGGTGCTTCAGTTTTTTCTCAGCGGACAATTTTTGCTCATAGCGTTGCAGCATTTGAGCAGAAGATTGAATGGTAGTCAGGGGCGTACGAAACTCGTGAGAAACTAATGAAACGAAACCTGAGCGGAGTTGACCGAGTTCTTTTTCCTTAGCCAATGCCTTACGAATATCTGCTTCTGCTTGCTTGAGTTCAGTGATATCCCTTCCCACCGCCTGGCATTCTATAAAGTGGCCATGTTCATCAAACATAGCTCGATCACTCCACTGCTGCCAGCGAATTTCTCCAGAGTCGAGAAGAACTCGGTGTTCGTAAGTGTTGATCGGATTCTCTACAGAAAGAGAACGGAAGTTCCGGGTCACAATGTCTTCGTCTTCCGGAGGCATTTTTGGCAAAAATACTTGCCCTACTAATTCAGATCGGTCTTTGCCAAAATAGCGGCAGTAAGCATCATTGACAAACGTTAGGGTGCCATCAAGTTTCAACCGACAGATCAGTTCAGTTTGATCTTCAATGATGGCACGAAATCGTTCTTCACTGTGTCGCACCGCCTCCTCTGCCTGCTTGCGTTCTGTAATGTCTTCAACCATGCTCAAAATACACAGGATTTCTCCTGCTTGATCTCGCATAGCCATCATGGTTAAATTACCCCAGAGGGTATCTTGATTCTTTTTTAGGTAACGTATTTCTAACTTAAAACTATCAATTTCTCCTTGTATGACCTGCTTAATATAAGGCTTGGCTTTTTCTAGGTCTTCAGGATGAGTAATTGCCAAACCATTGAGAGCCATTAGTTCAGACTTGGTGTATTCGAGCATTTCATAAAAAGCCCGATTCACCTGAATAAACTGATAATCCAAATCTGAAAGTGACATTCCGATAGGTGCTTCATCAAACACCCTTCCAAATTGGGCATCTTTCTCGTCTAAAGCCGCTGCTGTATTTAGTCTCAATTGCTGATAGGCTTGGCGTAGTTCTACCTCTGCCTGCTTGCGCTGGGTAGTATCTTGGATAATCCCGATAACTTGATAAATATTTCCTTGCTCATTTAGCAGGGGAATATAGGTAGCAAGGACAGTGAGTTCACCAACCTCTGGCAAAGTCAGAGTAAGTTCTTCGACTTGTGGTGTACGGGTTTCCACAGCCTTTTGTAGCAGTTTCACATAGATATCCTTAAATACAGGTGGATAGATTTCCTCGTCAGTGTGACCCAGTAGTGGTGAATCAGACACTCCAGTAAGCTTAACGCCTTGTTGATTGATAAACTGGAGCCGCCGCTGGGCATCATAGATCATAAATGTACCGGGGAAATTATCCACTGCTAGGCGAAATCTTTTTTCGCTCAGGCGTAATGCCTCTTCTGCCTGTTTGCGCTCCGTGATGTCAACAATTAACCCCAGCACACGATTGAGATTACCCGAACTATCTAGGTAAAACTGTCCTTTGTTCTCAACCGTGATGTATGTGCCATCCTTCTTACGGATCCGATACTCAAGATGAATAGGCTCCTTAGTGACAATCACCCGTTCTATGGTGTGTCGGTATCGTTCTAAATCATCAGGATAAATTAATTCATCCCACCCTTGCCTAGTGTTGGTGAGTTCTCCTGGGTAATAACCCAATACTTGTTCAATATTGTGACCCCAAATCAATTCATTTGTCTGGGTATTCCATTCGTAGAGCAACTGACCACTGATTTTACTAACCGCTTCATAGCGATAAAGCCATTCGGTTAATAGAGCAAAGTAATTTTTGAAGTTTTGCTGATCTCGATTCAGATTTTCACAGCCCTTACTACCTTCATAGGAGCCAGTAGAGTTACCATCGTCCAATCCAGATTTTAGCTCTTTAATGCTAGTGATATCTTTAGCAACAGCATAGAAAAGACCCTGTTCATCCTGTGAAATTCTCCAAGCCAGCCAACGCAAGCTACCATCTTTGTGGTAAATTCTATTCCGGTATTCGACTAGTTTTCCTTGACCACAATCACGAAGGGCATTGAGAGTAACTTCCCGATCTTCTGGATAAATCCACTCAATCCAAGGTCGCGATCGCAATTGGGAGCAAGTCCAACCTAGAACCTTTTCCCAAATCGGATTGAGTTGTTGAAAATATCCGTTTTGACCAAAGGTGCATAATAGATCAAGTGATAAAGAAAACAAGATCTTTAGGGCGGACTCTGCCTCTGCCATTGTTTCAGTACTTTTTATGTGAGACTGAGTGGTGTTCATTGCTGGGCTCGATCCGTCAGAAATTCTACAGATAAGCTAGGGATACATCTACCCACAGTCTTCCCTCAATAATCAGTATAATCACAAGATCATCAGCAGGAGTATTTTAGAAAGCTCAGAAGATTTCTCTAAGGAAAGGAAATTTTGAGGACATTTTGTGGTAATATTTTTTAGTCTTTTGCCCTGAAGCCCTGCTGAGAGCTTTACAGTAAGCCTGATTGGCATGTTCTCTTCGAGCAGTACCGTCCTAGATAACTGTGCTAGATAATTGGGCTAGATAATTGGGCTAGGTGACTAGGGCTGATAACTTGCCACAACTCGCCCAGCTCCGTAGCGCTGTCGGTAATAATACTTTGTTATCTCATCCCCTTGTTCTGAAAGCTGGTCAATTGCAATCCCATTACGACCATGATCAATACCCGAACTATGAATGTAATCACCATCACCTAGATACAATCCTACATGGTTCACTTTTTGGGCGGTAGCGAAAAAGACCAAATCTCCTGGTTGTAATTCCTCCATTCTAATGGTTTGGGTGAAAGCTGCTTGCTGATAGGAATCTCTGGGTAACCAAATCCCCGATGCTGCAAACGCTGCTTGCATCAACCCTGAACAGTCATAGTTGGGAGCTACTGTACCCCCCCAAAGGTAGTAGGGATTTTGGTGCATTGCTGCTTTAGTAAACCCAATCACCGCTTTTATTCGTGCTTGGATTTGAGCTGGAGACAGAGAAATGGGGCGATAAGGAGTGTTAGCTATGTCCAGTAGAGCCAAATCCGACACAGGCAACCAACCAGAATAGTTATCTTCGCACAGACATACTTCTAAGGCATTACCGACAGGTGGGACAGACTTGACCCACAAGTGCCTTCCCGTAGCTGCTTGTGTTGTTAAACGCTTACAGTTGGGCGAATCATAGAGGTTGAGATTAGCAAGACAGTAGTATTCCAAATCATTGGCTCGTAATTGCTCAAGCAAAACCATAGTATAGGAAGCGGGAACTCACACTCAGATTATGGTCCTTTTCTAGAAGGATAAACAACTAGGAAGATTAAGCAGCGAAATCAACCGTTGCCCCAAGAGCCACCTTTCCCTAACTGCCTCATGATCAAATTACTCTGATCGAGCGCCTCAGGAGCTGGCAAGTGGACTTACCCCACTCAGAGGAAAAATCAGGGGCCAACGCCAATCGGTAATTTCCGATCGGGCAACCGGAAATAGAGAATTGCAGAGGTTTTACAGGTGTAGATGCCTAAGTCCTGTGTTAGTGATGTTTACGCAGGGCAAAACTAAAAGCCAAAATGAGGTTATTCTGCTCTTTGTATCTGGTAAAGTTCAAGGGATGAGTAGACTATCCTAGGATAGGGTTCAAATTTTTGAGTACCTGACCTGATCTGATGTGACTAGCAGCTACAAGTTACTGACCAAGAACTATAACTTTTAGCTTTTGGCTAACTGCTAAGTTTGTTACCCCTAACCAGTCACCAAGTAGTTTTTGAGGAGTGAGTGTGAAGAGTAATTTTCCTAAGACCCTTTCGATCCAACTGAGTATGGCAGTATTGACGATGGTCAGTTACCAGCTGTCTGCTACTGCTGAAACACCTCGCTATAATTCATCGGTAAAGCAATTTACCCAGACAGCAGCAGCCGTCAGACCTGAGCAATTAGCAGCAACTTCCACCATCACAGTTGACCCTAATCGATTTAATCCGGAAACTACACAAACTCCTAAAAATATATTCAGACCAACTAGTCTGCCATCAGGGAATCTCAACACTATCACTGACCATCGAGCTAATTCCCGTTTAGGGCAATTGGACAGGATAGGAGCAGCGGTTCGTGCCAGTAAGTCGGTAGGGTCTCCTAGTGAATTAGTCAACCGCTCCCAATTCAATGGCTCAGTTGCACCAATTGCTGACTATACAGTCAGACAGAAGCAGGTACCATTAGCCAATTTAGAAACTATCCAGGAGTATCCTGCTGATCCCCCCAAACAAGAGCTAGAACCGATCACTGAGGAATACCAAACACCTTCTCAAGAGTTTAATAATCCTGTGGTAGCTCCACCGAGACCAGGGACTTTAGCTACATCTGTGGCAGCTCTAAAAATACAACTAGATCAAGCCACCTCTGACACCTCACCAGCCATCTCCTATGAAGTAGGCACCCCTGTAGCTCAGAGAAATATTGATCCTACTGGCAACAGCCTTGGGGTTGGAAACTATGTTGGAATTGGCGGTCATATCGGTTTTACTGATGATGGCACCAATATTGGTCGAGGTGGCTTTATGATTAACGGCAAATATGATTTATCCCCCACCTTATCAGTTCGTCCTAGCATACTAATCAATGATGATGCTACCTTTGTGATCCCAGCTACTTACAACTTTATTTTCCAGGATGAACCGTTTGAGCCGCCTACTTACTCAGCTTTCGCTGGTGGTGGTTTGGCTTTTTCTACAGGTGATGACAACAATGTGGGTTTAATCGTTACTGGTGGTGTTGATTGGCCATTTGGACCCAATTTTGTGGCCAATGCTGCCTTAACTACTGGAATTTTTGTTGATGGTGCCGCAGATCTCGGAATTTCCTTTGGCATTGGTTATAGCTTCTCTAACTTTGGCAAGTAGAAAAGGGACAAATATAGCAGAAGTCAGAAGTCAGAAGTCAGAAGTCAGAAGTCAGAAGTCAGAAGTCAGAAGTCAGAAGTCAGAAGTCAGAAGTCAGAAGTCAGAAGTCAAACTCTTGCGCTTCTTGATGCAAAGCGCGAGTGGGGGAAACCCCCAAGACCGTAATGGTGCGCTTGACCTTGGCGAATTAAATTCGCCACGGGTCGCACCTCTGCATCGCTTACAAAGGGTGTGAGACTAATGTCGATGTCCTAACTGCCCTGGCGACTGCTATATAAGCAAAGGAGGGATAAGATTCAGTAATGACCCATCTTATCCCTCCTTTTTTACAAGGATCTAGGTAGACTGCTTCCCCAAGCAAGGAAAGTTGGATTTTTGCCAAAAGTAGATTTTTGCAAGTTAGTTGATGATACTCAACGGAGAGGGAGGGATTCGAACCCTCGGATAGGCCTGAACCTATCAACAGATTAGCAATCTGCCGCTTTCGACCACTCAGCCACCTCTCCAAGGTGGTGTCAATCCATAATAGCACATTTTTGATGTTGTCAACTGCTAGTAATGTAAATTTTCTGATTAGAAACCATGAGCGATCGCTCACACCACTGCAATAGGAAAATGCAATACGAAAATTTATGATGACTCTCGGACTCTCCCAATCTCTGTCTTGATGCAAAGCGCGAGTGGGGGAAACCACGGCAAAGCGCGAGTGGGGGGAACCCCCAAGACCGTAATGGTGCGTTTGACCCGTAATTAAATTCGCCACGGGTCGCACCTCTGCCTCCCCAAGACCGCCCTGCATCGCTGAGAGATCTACTATTTTTAAGTGAGGGAGATTCAGCCTAATACGTGGGTGAAAGCCCAGAAGCATCTTGAATATTAAATTATACCATATAATGTCCCCACTTAAGTTATAATTTATATAAATAAATTGTTAAAAATTTACTTCTGTTCACTGATGTGTTAAGCACACCTGAGAGGTTAAAATTTGTTAAGTGAGTGTGTAAAAGCTCGACGCTGAGGGTTTAGCCGGATAGAGGTCAGACTCCCCATACCTGAAAACCTTCTGTAAGCTCCAACATCAAAAAAGCCTATGAATACGAAAAATACACAGCACATTGCTCTGATCTCCGTTCACGGAGATCCAGCGATAGAAATCGGTAAGGAAGAAGCTGGAGGACAGAATGTGTATGTGCGCCAAGTGGGTGAAGCTCTTGCTAAGCAAGGGTGGCAGGTCGATATGTTTACTCGCCTCTCCAGTTCCAATCAAGCCACAATTGTTGAACATACTCCAGGTTGTCGCACTATTCGCCTAACTGCTGGTCCAAAAGCATTTGTGCCACGGCAGGAGATTTTTGAATACTGTGGTGAGTTTTTAAGCCAATTGCTTGAGTTTCAGGAGCAATCAGGCATTGACTACTCAATAGTACATACAAACTACTGGCTTTCAGCTTGGGTAGGTATGGAGTGGAAGAAGCGTCAATCCCTTCTTGATGCAATAGCGAGTGGGGGAAACCAACGGCAGTCGCTCATGGGGGGAACCCCCAAGACCGCGCTGCCTCCCCAAGACCGCGCTGCATCGCTCATTCAAGTTCACACCTATCACTCCCTAGGCGCAGTTAAATACGAGTCAGTAGAAACAATTCCGAAGATTGCTGCTACTCGCTTGGAGATAGAAAAAGCAGTGCTAGAAACATCAGAACGCATTGTTGCTACATCTCCCCAAGAAGAAGAACACATGCGTACGCTAGTTTCAAGTAAGGGCGACATTGATATTATTCCCTGTGGCACCGACATTGACAGATTTGGCAAGATTAACCGCTTAGAAGCACGGCAAAAACTTGGGCAAAGCCCTGAAAACAAAATCATCTTTTACCTGGGAAGGTTTGACGAACGCAAGGGCATTGAAACCCTAGTTCGAGCTGTTGGTTGCTCCCAGTTACGGGGTGATGCTAACTTAAAGCTGATTATTGGTGGTGGTTCTCGTCCCGGAGAGAAAGATGGTATGGAACGCGATCGCATTGAAGGGATTGTAGCTGAATTGGAACTGCAAACTATCACTACATTTCCTGGACGCATTGCTGATGAACTACTGCCAGCTTATTATGCTGCAGCTGATGTTTGCATAGTACCAAGTCACTACGAACCTTTTGGTTTAGTTGCCATCGAAGCCATGGCTAGTGGCACCCCTGTAGTAGCTAGTGATGTCGGTGGTCTTCAGTTTACCGTTGTATCTGAAGAAACTGGCTTACTGGCACCACCCAAAGATGCTAGTGCTTTTGCGGCTGCTATCGACCGGATTCTCTCGGATCACGACTGGAAAAATCAACTTGGTTTAGGGGCAAGAGCAAGGGTAGAACATATGTTTAGCTGGAATGGTGTTGCCCATCAGCTGAGTCAGCTCTATAAGAGCTTGCTGGAAGCAAAATCCGAGAATTTGGCAACAACTAGTGCCTGAAATCTATTGGGCACATTCATTCCCTGGCAATCAGGATAGATCTCAAAGGTTAAAGGATAAAGTTAGGACGCTACTATTCCTTTTGCCTTTTTCGTTAATCCTATTCATCCTGATGGGTGGCATAACTCTTGTATCTGTAAATTGGGAAAGTTTGGTAAATTGGATATCCTCTATTTTGTTGGCGATCGCCTCTTGCTGAGGAATGATATTACATGAACTTTCTTGTTTTCACCTTCAAGCAAGGAAAATTAAAGGTTATTGCTGTTCGCGTAGCGTAGCCCTTCGGGCTAATCGATACTGATCACAATCAACCGCGTTCATCATTGCCTCTGTTGCTGTAACTATCATGTAACTAGGGTTTATGCATCCTACCAGTTATCCAATCTCCAATTCCCAATCCCCAAGTACCAAGAAGAACTTGAATTATGGGTTCCCAAGGAGCTTATAAGCCGTCCCTATCTAACCATAGTGGTCAACAGCAGTATCGATCTTCTCCACAACTAACGGGGGGAGCCTATGACTTGGAAGCCAGCAAACTCGATCTGCGTCGTATATTAGCTGCTGCTCGTCGTCGAGCTGTCTTGATGGCAGGGGTGGCCCTTACTGTGACATCGGGAATTATTGCCAAAACCTTAAGTGCAGTTCCGATCTATGAAGGCAAATTCCAGCTGTTACTCGAACCCATATCTGGTGAAAACCCGTTGGAGTTGCAGGGCAAACCCGGGGTAAATAGCATTGCTGCTCCAACTAAAAGTTTCGACTATGACACTCAAATTCAGGTATTAAGCTCTCCTCAGGTTATGTCTGAGATTGTGGAGCAAATTCAAACCCAATATCCAGAAATAAACTATCATACTCTCCGGGAAGGAATCATGGTATCCCGACTGCGAGAAACCAAAATTTTAGAAGTTGCCTACCAAGATTCAGACCCGGAAAGAATTCAATTTGTTTTGGAAAAGGTTGCTCTCGGATACATCGAGTACTCTAAGCAACAACAACAGGCTAGCATCAGACAAGGCATTCAATTTGTCTCGAATCAGCAGCCTAAAATACAAGGGCAAATTAATCAGCTCCAGCTACAACTCCAGCAACTCCAGCAGAAGTACAACCTGATTAATCCACAACTTCAGGGTCAACTGTTGACAAATCGGGTCAATGCTATTGTCGAACACAGAAAAGCTACCCAAACTCAGCTCCGAGAAACGATTATACTGTATGGGAAACTCAAAGGTCAGTTGGGGCTATCGTCACAGCAAGCGGAAGCAGTAGCTAAGCTTATAGAAACACCCCGTTATCAACAATTGCTCAGCCAACTTTCTAACCTAGAAAGTCAGATGGTGTTGGATTTGGCACAATTCAAGGAAAACCAATCTACCTTTGACGGATTAAGGCAACAACAGCAAAATTTACTCCCCCTGTTAAGTCAGGAAGCAGAAAGGGTGATGACTAGCCGTATTCAGGAGTTTGGTGGCAATCCTCAATCGGCTTCTTCAAGTACACTTCGCCTCAATTTGATTCAGCAGCTAGTAGAGACGGCGAACCAAATCAAGGTTTTAGAGATGCGCCAGGCCGCCATCACTAAAGGGGAAAGTCTGATGAGTGAACAACTCAAACAACTAGCTGTGATTGCCAATCGATATACAGAACTCAAGCAGAAGATTGAGGTAGCAACAGAAAGCCTCAACCGCTTTGAGTCAGTTCGGGAAACTTTGGAACTTGAGTCAGCTAAAACCAGCATCCCTTGGCAGACAATTGTCGAGCCGCAACAACCTCAAAAACCAATATCCCCCAATTTGCCTGATACTTTGCTCCTAAGTGCAGTAGCAGGGATAGTTGCAGGTGCCACAGCTGGGTTTTTAGCAGAAAAGTTACATCACTTACTGAACAGCACCGACGATATAAAAGAGTATACTCGCTTACCAATATTAGGCACAATCCCCTTTAACAAAGAACTCCAGAAATCCAATACCGTTACTGGTGTGGGCATAATACCTGAGCCGGAAGCCTCAGCTCCACAACTCGGCGTGGGATCTGGTAGTTACCAGATTTCTCCTGTTTTAGAGGCCTTTCGCTCTCTTCAAGTTAATCTCCAATGTCTGTATTCTGAGAAACCCATTAGCGCTATAGTGGTAAGTTCTGCTGAACCAGCAGATGGTAAATCCACTACAGCTATATTTTTAGCCCTGGCAGCAGCAGCAATGGGGCAAAAGGTTTTACTGGTGGATGCTAATCTGCGCTTTCCTCAGATTCATCAAAAAATGGATTTACCTAATTTGTGGGGACTGAGCGATGTTCTTTCTAGCGAAATCAAGGTTGATGATGTGATTCAGCGATCGCCTCTGGAGGAAAATCTCTGTGTCCTAACTGCTGGTCAAATTTCCACCGACCCCACCCGACTTCTCAATTCCCCAAAGATGCAGAATTTAGTTCAATATCTCAAAGAGCGGTTTGAGCTGGTAATTTTTGATACCCCTCCCCTACTTGGTCTGGCGGATGCAAGACTTCTGGAGCCTAATACCGATGGGATATTGATGGTCGTAGGTTTAGGTAAAGCTAACCAAGTTTTGTTTAAAGAAGCTCTCTCGGAATTGAGAATTGCTCATAGCACAGTATTGGGTATAGTTGCTAATGGTTTAAAAGGTTACACAACCAGAGCCTATGATTACTATCATTATTACTTCGGTAATACTCTTGAGGAAACCAAAGTTTCATAGTGATTGGTCATTGGTGATTGGTGATTTTTAACAACCCTAAGAACAAAGAGTGAATCATAAAGGAATAACGACAAATAACTAACCACAAATACCTGAATTATTCAGTACTCACCAAGGTAGACTTAAGGTGAAGCGACTACTGAAGCTGTCATGACTAACCGCCTTGCCGAATCCCAAAGCCTTTATCTACGTAAGCATGCTGAAAATCCGATCGATTGGTGGCCTTGGTGTGAAGAAGCGCTATTAACAGCTAAAAAACAAGATAGGCCAATTTTCCTGTCTATCGGTTACTCTAGCTGCCACTGGTGTACGGTGATGGAGGGCGAAGCGTTTTCCAATCAGGCAATTGCCGAGTATATGAATGCTAATTTTCTTCCGATTAAGCTAGACCGGGAAGAAAGGCCGGATATTGATAGCATTTACATGCTAGCATTGCAGATGATGACAGGTCAAGGAGGCTGGCCCCTTAATATTTTCCTGACACCCGATGACTTGGTACCCTTTTATGGAGGTACCTACTTCCCACTGGAACCACGCTACGGACGACCGGGGTTTTTGCAGTTGCTCCAATCAATTCGTCGCTTCTATGATTTAGAAAAAGGCAAGCTTAACACTTTCAAAGAAGACATCCTGGGATACCTCCAACAGGCAGCAGTACTACCCGAATCAGAGCAGCTTGGTGATGATTTGCTCTTTATCGGTGGTCAAGTTAGTGTGGGTGTCGTTAATGCTCTCAATCCAGGTCCACGTTTCCCCATGATTCCCTATGCGAGTATGGCACTACGGGTTACTCGCTTTGATTGGGCATCGGAGTATAACCCAGAGCAGGCTTGTGCAAAGCGGGGATTAGACTTAGCTCAGGGCGGTATTTACGATCATGTCGCTGGGGGTTTTCATCGCTACACAGTTGACCCCACTTGGACAGTACCCCACTTTGAAAAAATGCTCTATGACAATGGGCAGATTATGGAGTACTTGGTAGATTTGTGGAGTGCAGGGATTCAGGAAGCCGCTTTTAAACGAGCGATCGCAGGAACAGTTCAATGGCTCAAGCGCGAAATGACCGCTCCAGAAGGTTTCTTTTATGCTGCTCAAGATGCAGATAATTTCGCGACCCCAGCAGACACTGAACCTGAAGAAGGGGCGTTTTATGTCTGGAGTTATTCAGAACTAGAACAACTGCTAACCCCATCGGAGTTGAAAGCAATTGAGGAGGAATTTACTCTCACCAAAGAGGGCAACTTTGAAGGCAAGAATGTGTTGCAGCGCCGTTACCCAGATCAGTTTTCCCAGAACACTGAAGCTGCTTTGGCTAAACTGTTTGAAGCACGTTATGGTGCCAAACCGGATCTTCTGGAAACCTTTCCACCAGCCAAGACTAATCAAGAGGCAAAAACCCGGAACTGGCTCGGTAGAATTCCACCAGTAACAGACACCAAAATGATTGTTGCCTGGAATAGCTTAATGATTTCTGGTCTAGGGCGAGGCTATAGTGTGTTCCATGAACCGGACTATTGGCAACTAGCAACAGTTGCTGCTCAATTCATCCTCAACAATCAATGGGTAGCAGGACGATTCCACCGACTAAACTATGATGGTCAACCGGCAGTGCTGGCTCAGTCTGAGGATTATGCCTTGTTTATCAAAGCTCTACTGGATTTACATCAGGCAAGTTTGTCAGTAGAACACGCTTCACCAGTTAAACAACCTTGGCCAAAAGGCCACGCTACGCAAACAACAGTTGAACGTTCAAACCTGCCACCGACCAACCTTCAACCGACCAACCTTCAACCGACCAACCTGCAACCGACCAACCTGTCACCGGCCAGTTGGCTAGAGAAAGCTATTAAGGTTCAGGAGGAGTTTGATGAATTGCTGTGGAGTGTCGATAATGGTGGTTACTATAATGCTGCCAGTGATGCTAGTGATCAACTGTTAGTACACGAGCGTAGTTATACCGATAATGCCACACCATCTGCCAATGGGGTAGCGATCGCAAACCTAGTACGTCTGGCTTTACTTACTGAAGATCTCCGATACCTTGACCGAGCAGAGCAAGCCTTGAAAGCATTTAGTAGCGTGCTCAACAAATCCCCTCAATCCTGTCCCAGTATATTTACTGCTTTAGATTGGTACCGCAATTGCACTCTGATTCGCGCTGGCGCTGACCAACTTACCTCCCTGATCTGTGGGTATTTCCCCGTCAGTGTTTATCAATTAGATACCCATCTGCCAGATTCAGTTATTGGTTTAGTTTGTCAGGGACTTAGTTGTAAACCAGCAGCAACTAACACTGATCAGTTATTAGCACAGGTGCGGACAAGTCAAACTAGAGCTTGAATTCTCTAGCATTTATCAATTGAGTGAGGTACTTCGCCCTGGAGGGAGTAGGGAGTAGGGAGTAGGGAGTAGGGAGTAGGGAACTTCGGAGCAGGATAGAGACAGAGTTTACCTACTGGCGGAAGTTTTGAGATGATGGTGGAATTCGCTCAATGGAAATCAGTGCTTCTATAACTGATTTGACTAATGGTGCAGCTACGGTAGAACCAAAGGCAATGCCTTGGGGTTCATCGACTACTGCTAAGATTACATAGCGGGGAGATTCTACGGGCAAAATTCCCACAAAGCTAGTTATCTTGGCATCGCTGTAATAGCCGCCAGTAGGACTGGCTTTCTGAGCCGTACCGGTCTTACCAGCAATCCGATAACCAGGAATGCGGGATGCCTTTCCAGAACCATCGGTTACTACAGTTTCCATCATTTCCACCACTGTCCGAGTAGTGTTGGGGGAAAATACTCGTCTCGGTACCGGACGCCGTGGTTGCCAGTGGGGATTCCCTTTGGTGTCAAACAATCCCCGAACCACATGGGGAGTCACTAGCTTACCACCATTGGCAAGGGCACCTAGCATCTGAGTTAGCTGAATTGGGGTTAAGGAAAAACCTTGACCAAAGGAAGCCGTAGCTGGTTCAATTGGCGAAACTTTAAACTTGTACTTACTTTTGAGCTGTCCAGCGGTCTCAGCTGGTAACTCAATTCCTACTTTTTGCTTTAAGCCTAGCTTCTCTAACCAGTCATAGTAAACCTCAGGTTTCATCTTTCTGATCATCCGCACCATGCCCACATTGCTGGAATGTTGCAGAATCTTGCTGGGATTGATCATGCCCCGAGCGCCTACTGATTTATAGTCATGGTTGAGAATCGGCCATTCGCCAATTTGAATCTTGCCAGTGTCGTTGAACAAGCTTTGGGCTGTAATGGTACCAGTTTCTAATGCGATCGCAACGTTTAGGGGTTTGAATGTAGAACCAGGCTCATACAAGTCTGACAGCGCCCAATTTTTAAACAAACTCACATCGAATTTGGAGTACTGATTGGGGTTGTAGGTTGGCTCACAAACTAGGGCTAACAAGGAACCATTGTGTACATTCATCACTATGATACTGCCACGCTCTGCATTAAACTTCTTGATGGTTTGCTTGAGGGCAGAGCGAGCCGCTCGTTGCAGGCGAGTATCGATAGTTAGTTGTAGCCGCAGGTCATCAAGGTGCATGAATCCTTCTGGCACATGACCTGGCATCAAGGCTCCATTCCCAGCACGGCTCAGTCGGATGTTTCGGATCTCCCGTTCTAGGAACTTTTCTTGGGTGTATTCTAGACCCGCTTGACCCCGATGATCGAAAATGTTTACATAACCCACCACATCCGATGCCAATTCATTTTGGGGATAAAAGCGGGAGTATTGTCGAATCAACTCTAAACCATCTAAGTTCAACCGAGAAATTTGGTCAGCGATCGCTTCTGGGATCGTATTGCCCAAGCGAATACCACTCTTGCGTTTACCGAACCGCTCCTCCAAATCTGTTGGTGTTTTTTTGATCATCGGAGCCAGCAAAGCAGCAATTTCCTGTAAGGATTTTTTGAACAACTTCGGGTGAGCATACAATGTATAGACAGGTCGGTCGATGGCTAAAACATTCCCCTTCCGGTCAACAATAGGACGGCGAGGTACAAACGGCCGCATATATACCATTTGCTGCCGCCGTGCTTTTTCCTCTAGGGACGATCCCTCTGAAACTTGCAAACGGTATAAATTTAGCAACAGCCCACTGCCGCCTGCCATCATTATTACCCATATCATTAGCAGTCTCAAACGGTTGTTTCCCAGTGACTTACCGGGTTTCATAGGGGTTTACGTGACTATCATTGTTTAACAAATATACCTAAATAAATATACTTAAACAGACACACTTAAGTGACATACTCCCGACACTGGCCTATCGGCACAGTGCGGGCTTCTTACCAACACCACCCAAAGGTATCGGCTTTCGCCGACGCTGCGCGAACGGTTACTCGGTAAGCTTTATTAACGACACGGGATGCCCCTCCGCGCCGGAACAATACAAAAAGTCTTGCTTTTAGTTGGCAGGTGGCGGTTAGCTCTTAATTTATCTTCCCTACCATCTCTAGTCTATCACATTAGACCCTATGCCTAGGCACAAAACTAGTAACCCAGGGGTGTTATTTTCTTGGGTTTTGGCTCAGGAGGTTTGGTGAAAGCGGTAAATGGCTGGCGCTGAGGACGTTCAGGAGCTCGTTTCATAAAAATTGTATTACTTGGATTGGGAGTAACCAGCCCTGTAGCTGGATTTTCAGCCTGTTGAGCGAGTTGATCTTTGATCACTTCCGTTGTTGCTGTCATATTGCGCTCATCTCTTTGCAGCTCCTCTAGCTTACGATACTCTTGGCTCCATTGTTGCTGGCTGTAAACTGTCCAAGAATAAACCGTGACCGCAGTAGCAATTAGTGTAAATGTTACTAGATCTGAGCCACGTTTTAATAATAGTAAGGCTTTCAACAAAAATGGTGTTTGCTGCTGCAAAACACTCAGGTTTTCAACCTTTGGCTTAGGGTTTTTCGGTGACATCATAGTATGTGTGGGAGGTCGTGCTATCCTGGAACGTTTGTCTTTTGAAATAGCCAATGATTGCTGAGACCGATTTCTTTGAGTGCGAGCAGAGGGAGGAACAGCATTCATAAAAAACTCCTTAGTTATTGGAAACACCTATGGCAAACCGGTAACTTTTAATCAGGGCAGGAAAACTATCTGATGGCCGAGACTACTGACTGACTTTCTGATGGTGAACCAGAACAGGTGCAGTTCTTAACTGTTTCGGGGTTTGAGCCCGTGACAATGCCTATCCTTTGCCGTTGAAGCAAGACGTAACCAATGCCCATGCTAAAGTTACTGGCGGTAGATTCCTCCCCGTTTAAAGACCTAGTTCTAGAGCAAAGAAGTGGATATTTGACCCTAAGCTAGGAACCTTAACCCTTACCAGTAACCTAGACCTCTGAGGTCTTAGGCTGGTCAGCTAACTCAAGAAGCGCTGCTAACCAGGATTAACTTGGTAGCAGTTATTACTAGCTAGAAAGATGATGCTAGAACGCAACTATCTTAGCATCAGCTCAGATTCAGGAGGAATCCTTAGTTAGCGACAGACGGGGATTTGTGATACCCTAGGAATTATTAGTAAAAATCACAAACAAACCCCTGAGAAAACCCATAACCCTAGCCATCACCCTCAGGTTAGACCAAAACAGGAAACAAATGCGCAAAGTGTGCGCTCAGGTAGCGTGGCCGTAGGCCAATCCCATCAATGGAAATCCCTGTAAATAAATCACACAGCCAAGCTTATAAATCCAGACGCCACACCCACTCGTGAATCGGTTGAGATAGGATTTGATTAACGACTCAATCCTGTTGGTCATGGCTAAATTGTTGAAATTGTTAGGAATTGGCCTAGAATTAACTATCGCTATACTTCTAGTTAGACCAGCTTGGTGTTTACCACCTCCGGAGGATGTACCGGAAGAGGTGTTGAGAACTGAGATTATTATTGAAGCGCGATCGCCTCTTGATGGCAAGCCACTTAGTGCCGCTGAATACGCCCAACTGCAAGATGCCATAGCACAACGCTCAACCAAACCTGGCCTTGACCCCAAGATTAGAGAATTGATTTTTCTGCTGCAACTGAGCGATTTGTTTCGGACAATCCTTCCCTTCTAACGGTGATATTGCCAGACCTGTATACCCTTAATGTCTTCAAGAATTACTCCCGAACAAATTGACCGGATCGTAGGAAACCAACATCATAACCCCTTTGAGGTGCTTGGTTCCCATAAATTTGAGCAGGATGGTAAGGTTTGTTGGGTAGTGCGGGCTTATCTACCAAATGCAGAAGCAGCATGGGTACTTCTGCCAACGGAAAGGAAGTCTTACCCCATGCAATCGGTACACCATCCTCACTTCTTTGAGGTGGAAATTGAAATACCTCGGCTGGCTAATTACCAACTGCGGATTCAAAAAGGCGGACGCGAATGGGTTAGCTATGACCCCTATGGCTTCCGTTCTGCCAAACTAACCGAGTTTGATTTGCACTTATTTGCCGAAGGGAATCATCACCGCATCTACGAGAAACTGGGGGCTCATCCTACAGAAATTGATCGAGTTGAGGGAGTCTATTTTGCCGTTTGGGCACCTAATGCTCGTAATGTTTCAGTCATCGGAGATTTTAATGATTGGGATGGGCGTCAACATCAGATGCGCAAAGGAGCCACCGGTATCTGGGAACTATTTATTCCTGAACTGGGAGTAGGAGCAGCCTACAAGTACGAGATTAAAAATTCCGAAGGTCATATCTATCAAAAATCTGACCCCTATGGTTTCCAACAAGAGGTCAGACCGAAAACTGCTTCTATTGTTACCGACTTGGATGGCTATGAGTGGCATGATCATGACTGGATGGAGCATCGGCGTCACACTGACCCCTTGAGGCAACCGATTTCTGTCTATGAGATACATCTGGGCTCTTGGCTTCATGGGTCCTCAGCTGAACTTCCTCAGGGAGCAAATGGTGAAACCCTAACGGTGGTAACCGTTTCAGACCTCAAACCAGGAGCCCGTTTCCTGACTTACCGAGAACTAGCCCAAAAATTAATTCCTTATATCAAAGAATTGGGCTTCACCCATATCGAAATCTTGCCTTTGGCGGAGCATCCCTTTGATGGGTCTTGGGGCTATCAGCTTACCGGTTACTATGCTTGTACCTCGCGCTATGGTAGCCCACAAGACTTGATGTTTTTGATCGACCAGTGCCACCAAAATGGGATTGGGGTAATTTTGGATTGGGTCCCCGGTCATTTCCCCAAAGATGCTCATGGTTTGGCTTTCTTTGATGGTACTCATCTCTATGAATACGCGGATCCCCGTCAGGGTGAACATCAGGAGTGGGGAACCTTAGTCTTCAACTATGGCCGTAACGAAGTGCGGAATTTTCTGGTAGCTAACGCTTTGTTCTGGTTTGATAAGTACCACATTGATGGGATGCGGGTGGATGCCGTAGCATCTATGCTCTATCTAGACTATTTACGTGGGGATAGACAATGGATACCAAACCAGTATGGGGGTCGGGAAAATCTTGAAGCGGTGGATTTCCTCAGGCAAACTCATCACGTAATTTTTGGTTATTATCCTGGTGTTCTCTCCATTGCCGAAGAGTCAACGGATTGGCCGATGGTGTCTTGGCCAAATTATTTAGGAGGTTTGGGATTTAATCTGAAGTGGAATATGGGCTGGATGCATGATACACTAGATTATTTTAGCATGGATCCCTGGTTTCGCCAGTTCCACCAGAATAATGTTACCTTCAGCATGTGGTACAACCATGCTGAGAATTATATGCTTGCCCTATCTCATGATGAGGTGGTTCATGGCAAGAGTAATATGCTCGGGAAAATTCCCGGGGATGAGTGGCTCAAGTTTGCTAATCTCCGCTGTCTGTATGCTTATATGTTTGCTCACCCAGGTAAGAAAACTCTATTTATGAGTATGGAGTTCGGTCAGTGGAGTGAGTGGAATGTCTGGGGAGATTTGGAGTGGGATTTGTTGCAATATCAACCCCATAAAAATTTGAAGCAGTTTATTACTGACCTGAATTATTTGTATCGTAGGGAACCAGCGCTTTATACTCAGGATTTTGACCAGGACGGGTTTGAATGGATTGATTGTAGTGACAATCGCCATAGTGTGGTGTCATTCATTCGCTATGCTTACGATTCTGAGGAGTTTATTGTCACAGTGTGCAATTTTACCCCTCAGCCCCATAGTCATTATCGAGTAGGAGTGCCAGAGATGGGATTCTACAAGGAATTGCTCAATAGTGATGCTCGCCAATACGGTGGTAGTAATATGGGGAATCTAGGGGGTAAGTGGACAGATGAATGGTTCTTCCACAATCATTACTATTCCCTAGATTTGTGTTTGCCACCCCTGGGAGTGTTAATTTTAAAGCTTGATGATCAGAAGACTCAAGCAGAGTTGCAGTAGTGGGGAACTTCTGGAAGTGTGGGGAGATGGGGAGATGGGGAGCCAGATCAACAACTTTTCAAAACTTTCCTGTATGGCTACTCCCGATTCCCGATTCTAAATTCTAAATTCTCAATTCTCAATTCCCAATTCCCTGCTGCCCTCAATAACAATATTTCTTACTGTTATTCGGTTTAGGATGATATCTACCCTTGCGCAGGGCTCCGATTAGGGTGGATACGTAAACGCAACGTTGGGTGGTGATATTGTTATTATTATTCTTGGTGATTAGGGTGATTTGTCCCAGTTGTCCGTTGGTGTTTCCTTTGTGGTTAAACTGGACTCGCCATGGTCCAGTATTTGAACAGTCTCCCTTTGGTTTGGCTAGGGTAGTTTCGGATTTACCTTTCTTATTTTTGTCTTTGTAGATGGCAATGGTAGGGCTTAGGCTATGCCAATGGACTTGATCTAAGATGCATGTTTTTCCCATCGCTCGGTGAATTGACCACTGGACAATACCATCTTGTTCTCGAAAGCTAGTTTGCCAGGTCGCTTTGTCTCGTTTGGCGTTGCTTTGGGCAATCCGCATGGCTCGGTAGATTTCGTCTTGGGCTATGTTGAGCTGCAGATGATTGATAAAGGTAAGCCAGCTGGGGGTTGCGATCGCAGCCAATAGTCCAACTACTAACACTATCAGAATAGTTTCCAGTAGAGTGAATCCAGCGATCGCATCAGCTCGGGATTGATCGCCCTGTTGGCTATTGAATTGCATGGACTATCACCCTGATTTTAAGTTTGACCTTTGGTTTAATTGTGCCTAAGCTATCAGCTATTAGCTATCAGCGTGTCGCGTATCAGCTATCAGCTTAAGGCTGACGGCTGACGGCACCTCAAGTAGCGTGGCCAAAGGCCACGGCTGACGGCTGAATACTTACAATTGTTGCTTGATATAGTTCGATTTAATTTAATTTTTTGAACGACTAACAGGGAGAATGTTCTGAAAAAAAAAGACCTGAAATAGCGATTTCAGAACTTTTTCGGTTGTCTTTAGTTTAGCTTTATTGTTATTGGGAAGGGATTAGGGAGTAGGGAGTAGTTGCGTAGGGTGCGTGATCAGACGGGCTGGCACTCATTTTCCGCCTCGTCGTCAGCCTTTGCACAGCCCGCCCCGTAACGCACCACCGGGTCTATAAGCTAGTCTCCCAGACTCAACAAACCAGCTTTTTTGTCTACCACTAAGGGTCTTTCCTCTAGCCAGGGTAAACCCAACAAAACTTCAGTAATTTCTGTACCAGCTAATACTGGTATAGTTAATTCTTGACCATCTAGGCAAAACTCAGCACTATGTTGACTAAGGACATCCCTCTTTTCTGTCAGTTTCTAGGGCACCCAAGATAGTTTTTACTATTACACATCGCTTGGTAGCTTCAATAGGGTTATCTTTATCCTTAGAATCAGGAACAGCTACTACGATAGCTAAGCCATTTCCAATGTCTGGATCCTCTAGAACGCCCTGGTTATCAAAGGTAATGGTTTTATCGTCACTTAAACTCGATAATGTTCCGCCAGATTTGTTGTCATCAATTAGGTTTGTCCCCACCCAAACTTGGTCTGGTTTGACCCCTAAATCACCAACTAAACTCTGCCATTGAAAGGTCTCAGGTGTTTGAGCATTGCCCTGATTATCCTTAGCCTGATGAACAGCAGCTTGTGGATCATTGCCGTTCATCCTAAAACTAACGCTATAGCTGAGTTTCTTATTTTTAGCTTGTCGCTGGGCTTCTTGGATAACACTTAATACTCTCTCATTGACTTTACCCACTCGTTGTCGATTCACAAACGCCAGCCAGCTGGGAGCAGCAATTGAGGATAAAATTCCTACTAGTAAGATGACTATTATTAATTCGATCAACGTGAATCCAGCATCATTATTTAGTTTCTGGTTTAGTGTTTTATTATCTTCCATTTTTCTGTAAAATTTCAACCAACATATAATTAATAAAACAAGATAGCTACATTAAACAAATGCTATACTATTTATGATACAACCTTTTTCATAACTATCAGAGACACAATATTTTTTTATCTTACCTTTTACCTACTCCCTACTCCCGACTCCCGACTCCCTCAAAAAAACGTACCTCACCCAATTAAAACTGCTCTATTATTTAATATTAAGGAAACCCCGTCCTTCAATTTGCATGGTTACGGTCGGGAAATAGCTAGACCGTGCTGGTTTGTATTCATAGTCTTTTGGATTAGTCTTGAGCCGAGCTAAAGCATTTCCTCTCAAAGATAATTGGGCTATTTTTTTGTCTGCATCCACACAGGCATAGAACCCAGCTTTTATCTCCTTTGGAACTTGCAAATCATCCTTGTCATCTGATTTGGGAAAGACACTTGGACAATCTGGTGTTATTTGCGTTGTTTGCTTGTTGTCAATGTAATCTACCAAAATTTGAACTGGAGTATCGTAATTACCCTCTTTTGTCCACTGATTTAATTTTTGCTTCAGCTTGCTTCCTGGCTCGTTGAGATTAAAGTCTTTAAAGCCTGGGCTAGGCTCGGAATCACCTATATTGTCATTTTCACTGACAACTTTATCGTGAATTTCAAACCGACCAATTCTAGCAATATTTGACCAAGTCTGATTTTCATCATCAATTAAGTAATAGGCAACCAAAGCATAGACAAAGGTATCATTTCCATTGGTTAACTCCTCAATGTTTCTATCTTTGCCCTGGACCTTGACCTCGTCTGTTCTATCAAAATACTTCCGCTTCCAGAATACCAGCACAGGTGTACAGGTATTTGCATCATCACAACCCGTTGTTTTAGCAAATGGTGGGATTTGGTTTTTGATTCCAGAATTATTAGCATCTTTTTCCTTATGGTCTCTTTCTACTCCAGAGTTATCGTAGATATAGACTGCTTGCTCCAAGTCTCTGGCGATGTAGTCCATAGCCGCTTGGATTTCTTGTTCTGAAGTAGTTTTGGCTTGCTCTTTACGGTCGGTATCGACGATAGTAATCATAAATCTCAATAGTGGTGCGATGATTAGCACCGCCACAATCATGGCTACCAGGAGTTCAATTAAGGTGAAGCCCCCATGGTTGAGCTTAGGCTTATTGTTTTTAAGTTGATGGATGAGTAAGGTTCTGAGTGAGTTAATCATGGTTGGGGTTTTTGCTTGTGATTTATATCAGTAATATTTGCGTAGGGTGTGTTAGGGGATTTTCCGCCTGGTAGCAAGTGTTGGGACAGTCCGTCCCGTAACACACCACCAGGTCAAACTCATCATAGTGACCGTATTAGTTACAAGATTATTTACAACCTAGGCGATCGCAAAAACGGCTATAACTCGGTATACCTGTGGTAATTTCTGTAGTCATTTCCACTAGGGGTGCTTTGCGATCGCTTAATCCAGGTCCCCCGGCTTTCGCCTTATACACCTTACCCTTCTCCTTCTTCTCCTCATCCTTTTTTCTTGTCAATTCACCTGTATCCTTAAAGGCATCCGCTCGGTAAACCCGCACCCCCAGAAAGTAGGTTTTCTCAGGATTTATGGCCTTTTCGTCTGCCGGGATACTCCGAAATGCCTGGATGATTAAGTCTCTTGAACTGTTCTTGCTACAGCCCGCCTCTTCATCAAGGTCTACGCAGTAGAGACTCTTGTTCTTGTTGCAATAGGGATAATTTTTATTATTTGTTTGACAATTCAACTGTGGTTCAGGAGCGCCAACCTCAGCCAATTTCTTTCTTTCTGTTAAGATATCTTTTGCGTCCATGATTACCTCCTCTTCCGGACGAGCAATCGCTTCACTCCGCACACCATCGATGTAGGCCCTAGCCGCTTGCACTCCTATTTCTACTCGTCGCGACTGGACTCGATTGGCCACTCCTAAGACAATCATGGGTGAGATGCCAAGCATCAGAATTGTAATTATCATCATTGCCATCAAAGATTCCATGATGGTGAAACCGGCATCTGATGATTGGGAAAGGGGTTGTTGCTTCTGGGGATTGATCATGATTTAACTATTAATTATTAAGGGAGTCGGGAGAGATGTAGGGTGGGCAGTGCTGGAGTGAGATTGATCTGCTTGCCGTAGGCTGGGGTTGGCACTGCCCACCAACCAGGGAGTGAGAGATCCCCCCTCACCCCCCTTAACAAGGGGGGAACCAGATGTAGATGTAGGGTGGGCAGTGCTGGAGTGAGATTGATCTGCTTGCCGTAGGCTGGGGTTGGCACTGCCCACCAACCAGGAAGTGAGAGATCCCCCCTCACCCCCCTTAACAAGGGGGGAACCAGATGTAGATGTAGGGTGGGCAGTGCTGGAGTGAGATTCATATGCTTGCCGTAGGCTGGGGTTGGCACTGCCCACCAACCAGGGAGTGAGAGATCCCCCCTCACCCCCCTTAACAAGGGGGGAACCAGATGTAGATGTAGGGTGGGCAGTGCTGGAGTGAGATTGATCTGCTTGCCGTAGGCTGGGGTTGGCACTGCCCACCAACCAGGAAGTGAGAGATCCCCCCTCACCCCCCTTAACAAGGGGGGAACCAGATGTAGATGTAGGGTGGGCAGTGCTGGAGTGAGATTCATATGCTTGCCGTAGGCTGGGGTTGGCACTGCCCACCAACCAGGGAGTAACAGATCCCCCCTCACCCCCCTTAACAAGGGGGGAACCAGATGTAGATGTAGGGTGGGCAGTGCTGGAGTGAGATTGATCTGCTTGCCATAAGCTGGGGTTGGCACTGCCCACCAACCAGGGAGTGAGAGATCCCCCCTCACCCCCCTTAATAAGGGGGGAACCAGATGTAGATGTAGGGTGGGCAGTGCTGGAGTGAGATTGATCTGCTTGCCATAAGCTGGGGTTGGCACTGCCCACCAACCAGGGAGTGAGAGATCCCCCCTCACCCCCCTTAATAAGGGGGGAACCAGATGTAGATGTAGGGTGGGCAGTGCTGGAGTGAGATTGATCTGCTTGCCATAAGCTGGGGTTGGCACTGCCCACCAACCAGGAAGTGAGAGATCCCCCCTCACCCCCCTTAACAAGGGGGGAACCAGATGTAGATGTAGGGTGGGCAGTGCTGGAGTGAGATTGATCTGCTTGCCATAAGCTGGGGTTGGCACTGCCCACCAACCAGGGAGTAACAGATCCCCCCTAACCCCCCTTAATAAGGGGGGAACCAGATGTAGATGTAGGGTGGGCAGTGCTGGAGTTAGATTGATCTGCTTGCCATAAGCTGGGGTTGGCACTGCCCACCAACCAGGGAGTGAGAGATCCCCCCTCACCCCCCTTAACAAGGGGGGAACCAGATGTAGATGTAGGGTGGGCAGTGCTGGAGTTAGATTGATCTGCTTGCCGTAGGCTGGGGTTGGCACTGCCCACCAACCAGGAAGTGAGAGATCCCCCCTCACCCCCCTTAATAAGGGGGGAACCAGATGTAGATGTAGGGTGGGCAGTGCTGGAGTTAGATTCATATGCTTGCCATAAGCTTGGGTTGGCACTGCCCACCAACCAGGGAGTAACAGATCCCCCCTAACCCCCCTTAATAAGGGGGGAACCGGAACCAGATATAGATGTAGGGTGGGCAGTGCATCAGACCAATTCATTTCCTGGCAAATCAGGGTGGTAGGCACTGCCCACCACCCTCAAATTAATCACAATAGTGCTTGATTATTCATAGTTCAACTTTCAACCAAACAACCTTCAACCTTCAACTTGAAAACCTGAAAACCTTTTATTTCCGGCAATAGCGCTGGTTAACCGCATCAGCTCCATCGTCCTCCTCCTTAGCACACAGTAAGGTTTCCACCCAGCTGTCATCTCGGGAAACTTCCCGGAAAAACTCATCGGGGTCTCCCGCTGAGGGAGTGGTAAACCTGGAGGAGAACAGGTCTGGTAACTGAGTCAGCAGAGCGACATCGAAACCATATCGACGTGTGGGTGCCATGTAATAGGGCAGTTCACCACTAGCAGTGGCATAGGGCATGGAAGTCGCAGCGCCTCGATCTCCACCATCTATGTCGTATCCAAATCGAGTGGGGACTGATTGTGCACCAGCGTCCTGATTGGCATGGACGAATGGAGCTGTATCATAGGCGGCACGCTTGAACTGGATTAGGGAGCCGCTGATCCGCACCGGGATACCCTGATTGTTTCTGCAGGTTCCGCCAGCTTGCCGCCAGTTTTCTAGGAAGCGTACGAAGTTCTCTAAACTACCGTTATATTCCTCTGGCCTTGGGGGACTATCACCCGAAGCAATCACTACATTGAAGGTTGCTCCGTCTTCATTGGCTCGCTGTGTCCAGCCATCTTCCATTTCCACACATTCCCCTTTTTCTATCGGGAATCTGTTCTCTCTTCCTCGGGGTTGAGCAGTCAGGGAGTGAACTTGTAGGACTGGTACCAACATCGGTTGCTCTGTTGTTCCTACGCTTGGAGCTGTTTGCTGTAATGGCTTTTGGTAAAACAGTGGTTTGTCAGTACCGAAGCTTGGAGCGGTATTGGTAGGGTTATTTGGATTTCTAGCTGTTCTGTACCACAGAGCATGTGCTTGTAATCGAGGTCTGTTGGTGCTACTGAAAGTAGTGTATGGGTATTCTGCGACCGTCCTTGAATTATCTACTATTCCATCCGTTCCGTCGATTCCCAGAAGAGTTGGAAGACCGCCATTAGTTAGATCCAAGTTATTAGCAGGATCCCGTTGGAAAGCAATGCGACGGGGATAGCGTCGATCTGCTGGATCTATGGCAGGTCTTGCGGTTGTGCCGGACAAAAGTAGATTGACATTAGTTGTCAAAATCCTAGGGTCACTAGCCGGTTCATCTTCTCCTGGATCAAATTGACGATTACCATCATCAATGCCAACCACCCAATCACCGGGATTACAGGCTGAAACCGGCACTCTGCGACAGATTTCCATCACATACTCTGGAAATAGCACCCGTCGCTGAATCGGAGTCACAAAATTACTTAGGTAGGAACTGTTTACAGTTCTACCGTTCGGATTTAATTCAAGACTAGGTCGAGGGTTGTTCCTCAAATTATCTCGATTATCAATATTACCGTCCTCGTTTACATCCCACCAGTTGGCACTAGTGACAAAATTATTGTCAAATATGCCATTAAGTTTTAGTTTTGCCGCAACAGTTATGTCAAACTCAAAAGTTTCAGGGTCGATTTTATCACCATCACTATTCAGGTCAACGTTAATGTCTTCCTCCTTAATGGCTTGCCCATTCACACTGACAGTCTCGAATAAGGTATTATTCCCGTTCAAGTTATAACCCTTGACAATTTGAGACTCTAGAACCATGTCAGTTGCATCACCATCGCCATTCAGGTCAGCAGCAATACCCGGCTCTGCCTCATTTACAGTGTCTATTAAGTTACCATTATTGTCCCAGTCAATACCCATTGGTATTCCCCTCAGGTCATAGTCCCCATCGGAGCGGTAACCAAAGTTAAAATCCTTAGACAGTAGGGTAACGCTATCAGCAATCACTACTGCTGGTCGCCACAAATCCCCCTGTTGACAATCGGGCAATCTATCATCATCTTGGCGACAAGCAAAGTTTCTGTCGAGAGTGTCACGACCGTAGAAATTGCCACCTGCATTATCATCCCATTTCTGATTTTCCAGTGTATCCGTAAACTCTTCCACCAAAGCTCCCCCAGGGGTTTGGTGCAAATTAAAGCCAGATGTTGTCCCATTTCCAATCTCGTTTTCCGCTGCTTGGATATACACTGGCACATTGGTAGCTAAAATTAACCCTTTCTCTGCTCCTGCAGGAGTGGTCAATTCAAATGAGTTACCTTGGCCTCCCCGGGCTAGCACTGTGCCATTGCGTAAAATAATTCCATTGGGACGGCGGGTGGGGTCAAGCTCAAAGTCTACGCTACTTAAGCTTAGATTTTCCTCATCGCTAGCATTAGGGTCATTATTACTGAGGTCTGGTAACGCATCATCACGGGTGGCGTAGATAATCCCACTATCCGGTAGCAGAAATTCTGGGCTCGGACCGTTGGGTGATGTCCCAGTTTCTCTTGTTCTGAGCAGATTGAGATCCAACACCGTCGCCCGGATTTCCAGAGGCTGACGGTCTTCTATGGCTAGGTCATAGAGCTCGGCAGTGTTAGGATCCTCAATTTCCTGGATTTGTCTGGCATTCAAAAAGGACTGTTCGTAGATTGCCCCATTAGGGATCGCTGCCTCACTTTGATTAGCTGTAGGGTTTTCTAAGATTTGTAGGGCGCAAATTGCGGTATCAATGGCTGAATTATCAGCTAAGGTGCGGTCATTGTCTGCTTTGTCTAAGGCTATTTTCAAGGGTTCATTGGCAAGACGCCCATTGGGAAATACTAATCGGGCTTGTCGTTCTAGTGTTGGTCTATCAAAAGTTCTACCAGGAAAGGTGTAAACGATGCCATTGTTAGACCTGCCATTTTCATTTCGTCCTACCTCCCCCAATGGATTAAGATAATAGTCAACATTATTTTCAGCTGATTGTTCATCTGTGGGGTCATAGTAGCTACTGACACAGGCAATCGGTAATTGGTCAAAATTTTCTTCTTCTGGTTTCTTTCCTGGGTTTTCGGTGTAGTGATAAACGGCACTTGCCCTCATCAATAGGTCACTTTTCTGGTCAAAATCAGTAATGTCATTACCAGGAGGAGGAAAATCATTATTATCACTTAAATCACCACCTACCCCACCATGCATGGGCATGGTATCTGGCCAGACAAGTATGGGGAATCCTCTCAATTGGGTTGTTATGTCATTTAGCTGTATTCTGTCATCAATCCTCTGACTTGCGGGATCCACAAACCTAATATCCCAACCAGGAGGTGGCAAATAAGACTCTAAGTCAGGATTAGTAGGATTATTGCGCCTGAAGTTAGGAATTCCTTTGGTTCTCGGCAACAGATCAGACTCATCATCATCCACATAAATCCCAGCACCGGTGACTACCCGCAATCCCCCATACCCTTCTAGAGGTTGAACTGGTTGCCTGGCCGCTGCTATTTCCCAGAAACCATTGCGGTCAGTATCCCCTAAGTCAGACAAGGGAGTGACTTGGGTAGTGCGGAAGCGATTCTCCTCGCTGTCATTCCACTTAACGTTATCCCCATCTATTTCTTGTGGAGCTCTGGCACCCTGGAAGTCCCCTGCCCCTGCTGTGTCATCCCACCATTGAGCCGGTAAACCATGACCGATCAAAACGCGATCGCCAATTTTTAGTTCCTTACCTTCTCCCTGTTGTTTGCTTGGTTCCGTTGCTGCAGGACTGAGGGTGTTTCCCCTGATATTGAGAGTCAGGCCATTGTTACTGTTGCTAGTACCTGGGTCATAGGGAAATATCCAGTCATCCTGGGGTCGGAGCTCGTCACCCTTGCCTTGTGGAGTTGCCTTTGGAGGATTTGCAGTCAGGTCAACTTCAGGCCCAACTTCACCATAAGGAACACGACGGGTGCGGTCTTTGAAGTATGTCTCTAGAGCTTTGTTCCGTTGTTTCTCACGCTCATCACCTGTAAACTTTTTGTACCTTTCCTTTACTTCCTCTGGGTCAGTATCCTCACCATTGTTTAACTGATCGGTGACCAGAGCATTAATTCGTGCGGTGAAGGCTTGGCTGTTATTGCCAATCTCATTGGGTGGTTGATTAACCGATCTATCATTATTGTTTAACTCGACGACTGCCGGTGCTCCCTCCCCATTGAACAGATGTATTTCTCCTCCGTCTTGATCTTCCTCCTGATCTACACGACCAAAGGCCATATTGCCCCCGACAACGATCTTGCTGTTTTCTTCCGTGTAGTAGCAAGATTCCGGGCTACTGACTTGAAAATACTGATTGTTACCATTACCGGTGAGAAAATTCCCGTTAGTAAAAACCCGGCCATTAATCTGGATGCCACTTCCAGGAGTGATTTGTAAATCATCCTCGTAGACAATGGCATTGTTGGCTAGGGGAATTCTGGCTCGGTCTTGCTGATACTCTAGAGCTGAAAATCCCGCCTCACCCTTGTAAGTTTCATAGGTGTTATTATCTGGTAGTGTATCCCCAGCCACAATCGGAACGGTTGCGGTGTAAACAAATATACTTTTCTTTAACTTTGACCCAGATCTAAACCACCCGGAATTATCTACTAGGCTAGCGCTAGTGCTAGCAGCTGCTTCACATCCCTTGTTGTTGTTCGACTCCCCCATAGGTGGGGTTCTCGCTTGTAGAGGGGTTCGTTCTTTTTCGTCTAATAATGGATTTGGACTTTTGAAGTAAATTCCGTAGAGGGTGTAGCTATCAAATAGGCCATTGTTATCCGTATCAACCGGAAACCTCCAGGCAGTGTTTATGGTGCTTTCGTTGCCTTGACTGTCTTCGTCTTTGAGGAGCAAACGGGTTTCATCACCAAAGTTATATTTGCTACTATTGAAGGCATTTTCCAAGGCTTCCTCTGATGGGGTGGAGCGGGGCAGGGTGGGGTCCTCAAACAAGGCTTCCAATTTGGCTTGAGCCCGCTCAATGGCTGGAGCAGCAGCATTGAACACCGCTTGATTGACGCGATAATTACTGGCATTTTTGACCCGGTCAAAGGAGCGCAACACAATGGCAGTTACCAGCAAGGTTACCACCAAGGTCACCATAATCGCGGTAGGCAACACAAACCCTGCTGTTGTCACCCGGGAGCGACGGTGTAAAATAAATAAGCTACGCAACAGCCAACGCATCAAGGGTTTGGTGATGGCTTGAGAGAGCTTGACTACCTGTTTGAGTAGTTTTGCGATCGCATTCGCTAACTTCTTCCTGGTTGACTTCCTGGTTGACATAGGGATTTTCCTGTCACATTTCCTGAGTAGATTCCTAAAGACGAACTAGTTCAAGCACCCTAGATGATATTAATAGGACTTACGAAGTTTAGTTGCTTTTGCCCCCCTAACCCCCCCATTTTGGGGGGTAATGTACTTAAAGTCCCCCATTATTGGGGGATTTAGGGGGCAATCCCTAAGTCCTGAGCCAAATTGTTCAATATGCTTCAACGAAGCCAAGGGTTACCCATCAACGGTCAACCCCATAGCGTTACCTCTACCTACGAATAGAGAATAATAAATATTTCATTATACTATCGAGATTTACGAAAAATACAACGATTTGTTAACAGTTTACCTAACCTAGGATTTTCCTACCTCCTCTTATGGTGGATAACTGTGGCCAGAATTTCTGATCATCAGCTTGTAGGGTGGGCAAAAACCCTTTGGAGGTTTTGAGTATTCTAGGTTATCTTACTTTGCCTCCTCTTATGGTGGATAACTGTGGCCAGAATTTCTGATCATCAGCTTGTAGGGTGGGCAAAAACCCTTTGGAGGTTTTGAGTATTCTAGGTTATCTTACTTTGCCCACCCTACTCACCTACCTCCTCTCAATGCATACGTAAGCATTCAGCCGTCAGCCGTCAGCCGTCAGCTTATTTTATTCAAAAGCACCGATCTAGTAGCGTGGCCTAAGGCAAATAGCTGATAGCTGATAGCTTATAGCTGATAGCTGATAGCTGATAGCTGATAGCTGATAGCTGATAGCTGATAGCTGATAGCTTACAGGCAGACTATTGCCCTTTACCAAAAACTCATAGATTTAACCTACCCACATTAAGCCAAAAAACCATCATCCCCAGAGAAAAACTTGGGGAGATGGGGAGTGTAGGAAGTGTGGGTAGTGTGGGTAGTGTGGGTAGTGTGGGGCGGGGGCGCGGGGAGATGGGGAGATGGGGAGATAGGGATATGATGAATTATCGGGTTATTATATCATAATCTGTTTTAAAATGTTCCCGATTTAAAATGTTCCCGACTCCCGACTCCCTCGGTGCGCTTACAGTCGTCGAATTAAATTCGCCACGGGTCCCACCGCTCCCGACTCCCGACTCCCGACTCCCTGCTCCCTGATTTAATAATGATTCAGATTAATCCCAGCTTCCTTAGCCATAGCTTGCAGGCCCTTCTTCTGCAAGGTCTTAATCGCCTTAGTGGAAATCCGCAGCTTCACCCAGCGTTTCCCTTCTTCCCACCAAACTCTTTTAACCTGTAAGTTAACGTTTTGTAAGCGCTTAGTCCGACGGTGGGAGTGAGAAACAGCATAGCCGTTATTGGCCTTTTTACCAGTCAACTGACATCTACGGGACATGGGGTACCTCTTGATTCACATCTGTTCTTGATCATATCTCGCAGATGGCGCGGGGAGTGGGGAGTCGGGAGTGGGGAGTCGGGAGTCGGGAGGTGTGGGTAGTGTGGGGCGGGGGCGCGGGGAGATGGGGAGGTAGGGGGAGTGATTAATCGTAGGTGGGCAGTGCCTAGTCACCCGATGACGAGCTTGGTGAATCGGTCTGAGCCACTGCCCACCCTACATCTTCTACCTTCTTTGGTGGGCAGTGCCTAGTCACCCGATGACGAGCTTGGTGAATCGGTCTGAGCCACTGCCCACCCTACATCTTCTACATCTCCAACCTCGAACCTTCAACCTCGAACCTTCAACCTTCAACCTTCAACCTTCAACCTTCAACCGAGCCTTTACTATTGCGTCAAGCGCGTCATAACCTTATTGGACCGTTCCACAAACGCCTTCATGCCTTCGGCATCAAAGCCTTTCTGAGCCATCAGTGCCAGGTCATAGACATGCTGACAAATCATGCTAGCCAATTCCGCTGAGGGAGACTGACCGCCACTCTGAATAATACTGCCTTGACTGAGGTTGACTAGATTCTGAATCAGTGGGTGGGTAGTATTCACTACTAAAATATGTTCCTCTGGGAACTGCACCGACTCCTGCTGCATCATGGCAGTCATTTCCTGTAGACGGCGCATGGCTTCCGGTAACAATACCATTGCCGGTGGGGTGCCTTGGGGGTCATCAGACTTGAGGGCTTGAGTCCGGATATTAACCTTAGGCTTATTAATCGCTTGCTCAAACAGTTCCTTAATCAGGTCAGAACGAGTTTTGTTGGTCTTCGGGTCAACAATCTCTTTTTCCTGCTCCTTATCAACCAGGGTATCATCCAAGTCCGAATCCACCCGAGAGAATTTAGCTTCTGTATATTCCCGTTCCAAGAAGCTAATGTAGTGGGTGTCGATAAAGGAGTCCATAAATAGGACTTCTAACCCTTGATTTTTGTGCAGTTCTACATAAGTGGCTTGGCTAGCCTCATCAGTGCAATAGAATACCCGATTTTCGTGATTTTCTTTATTGCGCTCTAGATACTCTTTGATAGTAGTGTAGGGTTGAGAAGAGGAAGACTTGCCCTGTTCGGTGCCCTCATCCGGGGTGACATCCTCCCAAGCATCCCCATCTTGGGATTGCACTTCTACCTTAGGGGTGTCAGTGCTTGGAGCTTCCGAACTTTCCACCGGTTGATAGGTGGTGCGGAAGATCACAATATCTTCCACTTGTTTCTTAAACTTATCGCTATTGAGGCAGCCAAACTTAACGAATGTACCCACATCTTGCCAAGAACGGATGTACTCATCCCGCTCATCCTGGTACTGTTGCTTTAAGCGATCGCCAACTTTTTTAGCAATAAAGTCACCAATCCGAGCCACTGTCCGGTCTTTGGTCAGAGCAGAACGGGAAACATTCAGGGGAATATCAGGACTATCAATCACCCCTCGCAGTGGCATTAGGAAGTTAGGAATTACTTCTTCACAGTTGTCACTGACAAACACTTGATTACAGAAAAGCTTGATTTGCCCCTTAGTCACATCCACATCTGGCTTCAGTTTCGGGAAATAGAGAATGCCATCAAGCAAGAAAGGATAATCTGTGTTTAGATGTACCCACAGCAAGGGTTCATCTTGGAAGGGGTAAAGATAGCGATAGAATTCTAGATAGTCTTCTTTGGTCAGGTCCCTTGAGGATTTCTTCCACAGTGCCTCATGCTTGTTGATCACCTCCTCCTCAAGCTTGATGGGCACTGCCATGAAATCACAGTAGGATTTCACTAGCTGGCGAATCCGTGAGGGTTCTAAGTACTCCTGTTCCTCCTCTTGCATGGTGAGGGTAACAGTAGTACCCCGTTCCGTCCGCTCTGAATCCGATAGTTCAAAGGCTGGAGAACCATCACAGCTCCAATGAACGGCTGTTTCCCCTGATTTATAAGAGAGGGTATCAATTTCTACCTTCTGAGCCACCATGAAAGCAGAGTAGAAACCCAATCCGAAGTGACCGATAATCTGTTGGTCAGCTTGCTTTTGGTACTGCTGGATAAATTCTTCAGCGCTAGAAAAAGCAACTTGATTAATATACTTTTTCACCTCATCGGCAGTCATCCCAATGCCGTTATCCGAGATGGAGAGAGTTTTTTTATCCTTATCAATGGTAATTTTAATTTCCGGGTCTCCCACATCCCCGTCAATCTCCCCAGAATAAGAGACCATCTTCAACTTCTGGATGGCATCCACTGAGTTGGAGATCAGCTCCCGCAAGAAGATTTCGTGATCCGTGTAGAGAGACTTCTTGATAATCGGGAAGATATTCTCAGTATGAATCGTGATTGTGCCTTGTTCCAGTACAGTCATTGTTGGTATAGCTACATTAATATGATGAATGTCCCTTTAACGATTTTGAGGGATTATTTTTGATACGACAGATAGGGTTGTCCACCGATAGGGATTCGGATTTCCGTATTTTGGGGAATACTAATGAATTTGTAAGCCTATGCGCTACGCCCACGCTACTTGAGGTGCGGTCAGCAGTCAGCGGTCAGCGGTCAGCGGTCAGCTATTTTATTCAACAGCTGTTCGGTTTAGTGTGGCTTTTCGCCTTTAGCTGTTCCGTGTAGCATGCCCCTAGCCCATAGGCTGATCGCTGATAGGTGAACGCGATCGCACCTCAAGTAGCGCTAATCGCTGATAGTTTAATTATTGAAAATCCACTAGTCATCAATCTCCAGGTTAGCATATTGAGCGAAATCACGTGACATACTCCCGACGCCGAATCTTTGATTACGGCGCGGGCTTCTTAACCTCACGATTAAGAGTTTCTGCGTAGCACTTATCTAGGTACAAAACCCCCGACAGTACGCTGTCAGCAGACAGTTTCCTTTCCCCAATTGTCCTTGGGTACTTATTGATTCCACGATTACGCATTACTTCCGCTGAAGCGACATTATATGGTTGGAATACCCGCATTCATCACAGGTATGCCAACGGATTGAAAGGTTATTATCCCACTCGGTTCCACATTCAGGACATTGCTTTGATGTCCCTTTATGGTCAACTTGTGCGAAAAACTTTCCTCGTTTCCAACATACCCATTTCAATAATTCTCTGAACTGACCAAAGCCAGCATCAAGAGAATGCTTACCCAGAAAGCCCTTTGCCATTACTCTGTAATCAATGTCTTCAACAAAAAGCGATGCAGCGCGGTCTTGGGGGTTTCCCCCATGAGCGACTGCATCAAGACAATTGAATCAGCCTGGTCACAAAGTTGATGTGCAACTTTAAGGTGAAAATCTTTACGGGTATTACCAATTTTATGATGTAACCGTGCTACCTTGATTTGTGCTTTTTCGTAATTCTTAGACCGTTTCTTTTTTCGAGATGCTCTACGTTGCAGCAATTTCAGCTCGCGTTGTAGGTCTATGAAAAACCTCGGTCTAGGAATCGTTAAATTATCTGATGTAGCTAGGAAATCAATCAACCCGACATCTACTCCGATTGCTCGTCCAAAATGAGGGTTGTCCGGAACAGAAATATCAGCTTGAATTGTGATAACAACAAACCATTTTGTTCCTCTACATCTTGATACAACTCGTACACCCTTGATTTGAAATCCTTCAGGGATTTCTCGATGTAATTTCAGATCTACAAGCCCAATCTTGGGTAGTTTGATTTGATCGCCCTTAATTGGATTAGTCGCAAACTGAGGAAACAAAAACGATTGATAGCGACCGTACTTTTTAAATCTTGGAAAACCTCTTCCTCTTTGTCTGAACGACTCCCAAGAAGTATGTAATCGCTTAATTACATCTTGAGTGACTTGAGAGTGAACTTCTTTCAAGTCAGATTCAGTCTTTTTCCACTGCGTTAACTGTCGCTTCTGTGACCTGTATCCGGGGAATGGAATGTCAGGCGACATGATATATTCCCTATTAAGCGAGCACCGATCAACTGCACACTTCCGACTATTCATCCAGTCCTTTAAGTCTCCCAGGCAACGGTTATAAAGTCGTCGGCAAGTTTCTAGCCAACTTAACATTAATTCCTGTTGAGCTGTATCTGGATAAATTCGATAAGTGTAGTTCATGATTAGTACCATGAAAATATCTTAACACAAACCAGGTGAATGATAACTGTTAATTTACATAAACCCTGTCCCGGCTATCATCCCGACACCAAATCAAAGATTATGGTGCGGGGCTTCTCGCCGGGGTAGCTAAATATTTTCCTTGACCTTCTGCTGCTTGGTGGATACCCCGTTTCACCTGCGCCAGGGTTTCGGGATTTTGCCATAACCACTGTTCTTCTTCTGGAATTGGGTCGAGTAGGATTTGTCCTGTATCGTTAATCAATACTCGGTAGACTTTTGCCTTAGCTTGCGGTCCTAATTTTAAACAAAAGTGGTCATCAATTTGGGCAGCATTCTCAATTACCTGGAAGTTTTGGTTAAGAATCATTTTTGATAGACGAATAGATAATATAGCATTTTTATTTGGCTCTTCCGTAATTGTTATGCTAAATTAACACTTTGCCAAAGGGAGCAGGGAGCAGGGAGCAGGGAGCAGGAGGAAGAGGCAGCTATATTGGAAAAATTTATGGTTAAATAGCCTCATAACCCTTACACAGTAAGCTTTTTGGTGGTTCTTAAATATAAATTTAGCATAGTAGGTACTGAAGAACCTTTTATTTTAGTTGTGAACATACTCCTTTAAGGAAAGGCAATAGTAATTTTTCCTTCCCTTGATTAACTTGCCAAAATAAATTAATTTTAAATAGTATATTATGATAATTAGCAGCTAAACAGATACATTAATTTTTTGTTATTCCCTATTCCCTATTCCCTGTTCCCTGTTCCCTATTCCCTCCCCTATACAACTATATACCGAGAATAAATCAATCCGCCATACCATGACTAAAGTTTTTCTAATCTGTTCTGGTCTGGGTCATATCCAGCGGGGGTATGAATCATTTGCCCAAGAGTGCTTTGCCGCTTTATCTCAGGAATCGTCTCTTGATATCACCCTGTTTAAAGGAGGAGGTAAGTCTGATCAAAAAATGATTACATTATGGAATCTGCCACGGTATAGTTGGATGGCAGGTCAACTGGGAAGATTGGTTAAGCAATTAAGTGAATTTTTAAAAAAAGGTGACTACTTTGTCAGACAAGAAGGCTACTTTATTGAACAAGCGTCATTTATCTTAAGTTTATTATCACATATATATCGTGAACGTCCAGAGGTAATTTACTTCAGTGATGATGGCTTAGGCTATCTACTGTGGCACTGGCGGCGTTTGACAAAACAGAATTATAAGCTACTTTTCCGTAATGGAGGAGCCTTATCCCCTCCTTTTTCCCGTTGGGATCATGTACAGCAGTTAACCCCAATTCACTTGAAACAGGCGTTAACTTATGGAGAGCCTGCTGATCAACAAAGTCTACTGCCCTCTGGATTCTTTATCCCTGCCAAATTACAGATACTGTCACGAGTAGAACGAGAGGGGTTACGAGAAAAACTAGGACTACCGAAACAGCAACCGTTAATTCTTTCTGTGGCAGCAATTAACAAGTCTCATAAACGCATGGATTACATCATTCATGAAGTAGCGAGTTTACCAAAACCTAGACCATTCCTATTATTATTAGGTCAACAGGATGCTGAATCAGCAGAAATTATTCAGCTTGGCCAAGAGCTATTAGGGCTTAATCAGTTTCAAGTGCGAACTGTTGCTCGTGAGCAAGTAACGGATTACTATCAGGTTGCTGATCTTTTCGTCTTAGCTTCTCTCCATGAAGGATTACCACGAGTAATTGTCGAGGCGATGTCCCATGGTTTACCTTGTTTAGCTCATGATTATGACATTACTCACTTTGTTTTAGGCAATGAAGGCTATTTCGCTAATTTTGAATTAACTGGAAGTTTAGCTAATTTAATTACTCAAGTCTTGGGGGAAGGGTATAATCAGAGTAAGCGCGAAAATTGTCATCGTACGGTCTATGATCGGTTTAGTTGGCAGGAGTTATCGACCGCCTATGTTGATATGATTGAACGGTGTAGATTAATAGAAAAGGGAGTCGGGAGTCGGGAGTCGGGAGTCGGGAGTCGGGAGTCGGGAGTCGGGAGTCGGGAGTAGATAACTTCGGATTTTACAAATTTACTGTTGTTGAAGCTTTCAGTAATATTACTCCGAAAAAAAAACGCGATTGACCAAAGGTCACGCTACGCGATCGCTAACTTGTTATGACAATTTTAGCTAACCGATTTTATCGGTAATATTACTCCTAAAAAAAACGCGATTGCTTCCGATATTTTCCCTATTCCCTGTTCCCTATTCCCTATTCCCTATTCCCTTTTACCGATTCCCGATTCCCTATTCCCTATTCTCAATTCTCAATTCTCAATTCTCAATTCCCAATTCTCAATTCTACTTGGTGGTGCGTTACGGGGCGGGCTATCCCAATACTGGCTACGAAGTGGAAAATTAGGGATAGCCCGCCCCTAACGCACCCTACGCTAAATTCTAAATTCCCAATTCTAAATTCTAAATTCTAAATTCTAAATTCCCTCGTTTCCTTTAAATTATCCCTCAAAAAAAATTTATAAAAACCCTTGACAATTTATTTTGTAATCATTATGATTATAGTTATAAACCTAAAAAGATTTTTTCGACTATGCATCACAATTTTCTGCCAAATTCAGACAACAATCCAGAGGATATCACTGCGAAGATTACTCCTGAGGAGTTTTCCGAAAAAGAATTCCTTGTTCCGTATATTCTGAAGGGAACTCGCCAGCAAATAAGCCATACAATGCATATCCTTAATGCCATGGGCTATGCACAGCTTTCGGAGTGGAGTCCTCTTCAGCCCACTGGAATTCCAGGGCAATTTATTACGATCATGAGGAGATACTGGATTTGGCGTTAACACCTTAAATTTCTGGGGGGAAACCCCCCAGAGCAAAGGCTCCGGTCTGTTCGCGTAGCGAACGGATTGGTAAGAAAATTGAGTGCATAAGCGAAAATTCCTAGCCGTGGAAAGTATTTCTGCGGCTATTTTTTTGGGTTAGCAGGTTGAAGGTTAGCAGGTTTAAGGTTAGCAGGTTGAAGGTTAGTAGTGTTGAAGGTTAGCAGGTTGAAGGTTAGTAGTGTTGAAGGTTAGTAGGTTTAAGGTTAGTAGTGTTGAAGGTTAGTAGTGTTGAAGGTTAGTAGTGTTGAAGGTTAGCAGGTTTAAGGTTAGTAGTGTTGAAGGTTAGTAGTGTTGAAGGTTAGCAGGTTTAAGGTTAGTAGTGTTGAAGGTTAGCCATCAGCATTCAGCCAAAGACCTTGGCCTTCGGCTGAATGCTGATAGCTGAATGCTGATAGCTGAATGCTGATAGCTGAATGCTGATAGCTGAATGCTGATAGCTGAATGCTGATAGCTGAATGCTGATAGCTGAATGCTGATAGCTGAATGCTGATAGCTGAATGCTGATGGCTGAATGCTTACATTACCCTTAATAAAAATCTGCCCCATCTCCCCATCTCCCCATCTCCCCACACTTGCCTGCTCCGAAGCTCCCTAAAACTAAGATGCTCTAAGGTTCTGTTCGTAGGTATCCGAGAATAGTGCTAGTATTCGACAATCTTGGAAATCGATTCAGTAAAGCAGTATACTGAGGAGCAGGTAATATAAGTAATAGGATAATTTTCAGCAATACTTTTAAGGTCACCTTTGCCAGTAATAAAGTTGGATCATGTCTGAGGGCATGGCCAAGAAATCGGAGTGCGGCTAGGGTTTGGGGTCGTTGTGGAAAGGATTCAAGAGCCTTGAAAATTAAGTACTTATACAGGTTAGCTAGGCTGTGCTTTTTTAGATATTGTAGAGAATCAGGAGCAGCAGCAAAGGCTCGTTCAATTACTTGTAAGCAACCTGCTTCCATCTTGGCAGTATCAGAAGAGACTGAATTAGCCGAGACTCGATATAAAATGTGTGGGTATGGTACAGCTACAAAGGGATAATGAGCTGCGAGCCGCAGCCACATATTCCAATCTTCTGCCTGGCTCAGGGACTCATCAAATTGACCAACTGTGTCAAATGCTTTCCTACGAATCAGGACGTTAGAACCATTTTCCAAAAAATCCGTTAGCAACAGCTGAGGATAAACATTACCATTGAGAGTGATATGGTTACCTCGCCGCAAAAACTGACCTGATTCATCGATATAATCTGTCCAACTATAGGCAACGGCGGCTTGGGGGTTTGCCTGTAAAGCGTTTAACTGGAACTCTAATTTATCCGGATGCCAGAGATCATCGGCATCTAGGAAAGCAATATAGTCCCCTGAAGCATGGGATAATCCACGATTACGGGCTCGGTTGACGCCAGCATTGGGATAGGAAAAAATTTTTAAGCGAGCATCTTTGATGGTAGAAATTATTTGCCATGTCGAGTCTTGGGACCCATCATCAATAACAATTATTTCAAAATCCGCAAATGTCTGATTTAAAACAGATTGAATAGTCTGTTTGATAGTTTTTTCGTCATTATAAACTGGTATAATTATAGATATTAAAACCATATTATCCTGAATTATTTATATGGTTCATTAGCACCTTAATAGTTTCTTCTGGAGCATTTTGCTGCTTCAAATAGGTTTTGAGAGTTGTTTCGGTTTGATTTTTTAATAAAAAATCGCTGACTAACAGTTTAATAACTTGCCTAACATATAAAATAGCATACCTCCAGAAAGGGACATGTTGTGAGTCTTGATAAATTATATTGACCATATGCCAGATATTATAATTTGACTTTAAATTAGTGAATCCTTTCAAAATTTTGATTCTTTTGGCTGTATTCGGTTGGAGATACCATTGTAGTAAAGGGGGCATATAACGAATCAAGTCATTTAAATTATAATCAGTAGTGGCTTGGAGTTTACTTGACAAAATTACATTAAATCCTGATTTATTAGCACGACTAACAAACTCAAAGTCACCGCCGTAATGCCGGAATCTATCAGCATCTGGAAACCCAATTTTATCGACGACTACTCTGGGGATGATAGCTATATTACCATTTAGGGTATCGACTGACCTAGCTTCTGCTGTAGCAAAATAATCCATACTCCGAATTGGCTGTTTTTGATGCATTCCACTGAACACAATCCAATCGGAATAGGTTTTATCCCGGACAATACCCCCAACAATTGTATTATTGTACAGTGGAGACTGACAAATATCAATCAGGTTGTTAAGGAAATTGTCTGACAGAGAAATATCATCATTTAGCCAGACTAGGTAATCGGAGTCTAATTTATCTATGGCATAGTTCATCCCGAGACAAATCCCACCTGTCCACCAAAGATTGCCATCTCCTTCAATTAAGTAAACATTGGTAAATTGACGTCTAATCATGTCTCGGGTGCCATCTGTGGAATCATCATCTACTATGATGACTGAGATAACTAAGGTATTATCGGTATTTGCTTGAGGAATTTGCTGAAAAATTTGACTCAGAATATTCTGAGTATAGTGTTGCCTATTTCTAACTGGAATAATTAAGGATATTTGGGTCATGATAGCAAAGGGAATAGGGAATAGGGAATAGGGAGTCGGGAGTCGGGAGTCGGGAGTCGGGAGTCGGGAGTCGGGAGTCGGGAGTCGGGAGACGGGAGTCGGGAGTCGGGAGACGGGAGTCGGGAGTCGGGAGCAGGGAGCAGGGAGAGAAGCTAGATGATAATGTTAATAAGTAAGCATTTAACAGTCAATAGACAGGAGTTAGTTTAAAAT
>NZ_JAAHFZ010000199.1:0-1076 GCF_010672795.1 Moorena sp. SIO1G6 | reverse complement strand
AAATTAAGCGGATGCTTCGCAGCCAAAATATGGGGGTGCCGTGTACTCATTCCCCATATATTAGAGCCGTTCACGGCAACAAAAACACACATACCCATATTTCATGCGGGTTTCAGAATTCGATTTTCCGTCAGTCAAGCGTTTTTTTTTGAACTGCTATCGTGACTGACCTAATTTAGTGTTTTTTGGGAGTGTTTTTAATACCGGTCTAATAACCCATTAACACCATTGGTTTAGTTGTCTTAGAGTACTACCAACTACCATCAAGAGTTTTCAATAACTGGAATTATTGATACTGACTTTACTGGTAGTGTTAATTAGTGTTAATGGGGTGTATGTGTTATCATGGTGTCAGTATTGGCTTTTGACTGGTACACCCCTAGTTTTGTTAGCACATGCAAAATGTGAATATTTGACAAGTTTTCGGTCTGTGTTTCTTGTTAGCAGCGGGTTCCAAAATTGCATGTGCTAACTTTTATTGATGGTTTATCTAGATTTGATTACTCTTCACTGCTATCATTTTCACCAGTAACCAATTTGCGACCATACCGAATATCTAAGTTGGCTCTGACCATTAGCAAACATTGGAATTCTGGATGCTCTTCGTAATCTCGTGCGGCATTATAGTACTTATGCTTTTTGATGGTTGACTTGAAATTGCGATTACCAGCACGGATGGCTGTGTCAATCGAATCTGTCATCAGTTGATAATTGATAGTCCCATCATCATTGGTGAAGAATGTTTCGTATGATTGGCCATACTTGTTGATGAGGTATTTTTGTTCTCGTTCCCAGCTCTTCATCTGGTCGTGGGTTTGAAATGTGAACTGTGATAAGCTACATTCACGTAGCAAACGAGCAGACTCAACTTTGCATCCGGGGAAAGCTTGCGAATTTTTCCAAGATGTCAGATAATTTTTCTTGTATTCGCTTGGTTTCAGTATCTTAGGGAACAGATAAGTTTTTGCACGCTCAACACTGTATGGTGTCTCGTGTAGACTATCTAAGAATGTTTCGGATGGTAGATATTCGTTAGTTAAGCTTTGCAACTCATCACCATTCATGGTTTCGGCTTG
>NZ_JAAHFZ010000198.1:0-1092 GCF_010672795.1 Moorena sp. SIO1G6 | reverse complement strand
GATTTCCGCTAGCAACGTTGTCATTAATCTCAAGTTGACTCTGCGTCAGAGTAGCAGAATAACCAGTTGTGCCAAGTCAGCCTATAAGAATTAGTACGAATTTAGGAGTAATTATGCAACCCCCATTTATCTACCCACTAACCTTATCATTCAAGATTCTCGCCCTAGCGCCACAGCTATCTGTTCGTGATGCCAATGGCAACCTGCTCTTCTATGTCCGCCAGAAGCTCTTTAAGCTGAAAGAAGCTGTGACCGTCTTTGCTGATGAAGAGCAGCGAGATCCGCGTTATTATTTGAATGCTGATCGAATTATCGATTGGTCCGCCAACTATAATTTTCAGCGAAACGGTGGCGGATCGATTGGCTCTATCAAACGGCAAGGAATGCGGTCGTTGTGGAAGGCCCGCTATGATATTTCCAGCGGACGAAACGGCCAAATGAATATCGAGGAAGAGAATGGCTGGATCAAAGTGATGGACGGGCTGTTTGGGGAGATACCGATTGTGGGAATCTTATCTGGATATCTCTTTCACCCTGTCTATCTGATCAGCGATGACTTGAGTTTGGCTTTTTAGTTGAGGGGGTAGAAAGTGGGATGAACCTTTGATATAGTGTTGTTATCAAGCAGCACGAAAGCAAAAGGACATCCCAAATGGAAGATATCAAAGAAATTGAAGAAAGCCCAGTTTTGCTAAAGGAGATCATGAGTCTAGTGAAGGCTTGTGAGGGGAATTATGGACAAAAGCGAGTCTTCAATCGGATAGTGGCGTTGGTGATGGCGGAGCTATTTTCGTTTGGTCGTCATACAATCACTCAGTTGCTGTTAACGCTAGGTCTGACGGATGAGGATTGGAGTGCATGGTATAGGCTCTTTAGCGAAGGAAGGTTTGAGGAAGAGGCGACGAGCAAAGTGATGTTGGGAGAGATGTTGAAGGAGGTAGAAGAGGAGGAGCCATTTGTAGTAGGGGGAGATGGGTTTCATGTGCCGAGATGTAGTGAGAAGATGCCAGGAAGTGGCTGGATGCGAGGGTTGACGACGGCGAAATGGCGACCTGGAATTCAACGAGGTCAGCGGTATGTAGAAACATCGTG
>NZ_JAAHFZ010000197.1:0-1126 GCF_010672795.1 Moorena sp. SIO1G6 | reverse complement strand
TAAGCTGTTGCGCATTTAAACTGTGATAACAGCATTGCCTTTGTTTTTTATTTTTCGTACCCATTTTATAATTAACCCTCCTTCATTTAAAAGATGATTTAACAAACATTCTAATTCTTCAATTGATTTGAAAACTCGATTGGCAATATATTCTTTTGCTGAATGCCAAACCAATTCAATTAAGTTATAATCAGGACTATACTCGGGAAGATATTCTAAATAAATATTCGGCATATCTTCTTCTATTTTATGAATATATTCGGCTTTTTTGTGAAAACTAGCATTGTCTAAAATAATGACGATTTTCGGTCCTTTATTAGCAAAGTCTTCTAGTTGATTACCCGCTTCCATCCATTCATTTTCTAGCTCTTTATAAAAGGTTTTTAAAACTTCATAAAAAGTTTGACTATTGCTTTTTTTGAGGAAATCTACAAATCTTTTTTTATCTGAATATCGCAAAGCTCCCATCACATTAACTCTCCCTTGCCTTTCGGGCAAAGCCCGACGCTGCGCGAACGGTCTCCTCTAACTTTTTTTCGCTTTCCTCTTTTACACCAGTTTTTTCTTCTGATGACTCTCAAACTAAATCCGCTTTCATCCCAAAACCATACCTGAAGACGCTCTGGGCTTTCTTTTTCTATTTTTAAATACTCATCTAGTTTCTTTTTAAATGCTTCCCTTTTTTTAGGGTCTTTTTTAGAATCTAAGCTATACTTTGACCAAAGGTAAACATATTTTTTCTTGACTAGTATCCTACGAACTTGAGACCCACTTAACTTGATGCCTGTTGTATCTTCTAAATGAACGGCTAATTTTTGAGCTGTCCATCGACCAAATTCATATCCTAATTCTTCGGGTTCTTTTTCGACTAATTCTAATAATACTTCTATATATTGTTTTGTTGCTTTTTGGTGATTGCCTTTCATTCTTTTATCTTTAAGACTCTCTAAGTCATCTGGATCTCCGTGGACACACCAATAACAGACTGTGTTCTTTGAACAACCCAAAACTTCAGCAATTTCTAACTGTGTTTTTCCACTATTCAACAACAGCAAAATTAAAATACGTTCTCTAATATTTCCATTTTCTTCTATTTTTAAGGCTTTTTGAAGTATTGTTTTTTGCT
>NZ_JAAHFZ010000196.1:0-1147 GCF_010672795.1 Moorena sp. SIO1G6 | reverse complement strand
TAGACCTCTCCAAAAAACAAACTTATGGTAAAATAAGATAAAATTAATCACTTTTATCAACCTCAAAAACCATGAGCTACACTTGGAACTACATCCAAAAAAATCCTAAACAAACAAAAAGATTGCTAGGAATAAATTATGAGCAACTCTCTCAACTGATAGAACAAGCTAAGTTATTACATCGTCAACATCAAGAAAAAATTGAAAATCAAAAAGTCCGGCTAATAAAGCCTGGGGGAGGTGCTGGACAAAAATTATCAATTGAAGACCAAATAGTCTTGACATTAATTTACTTACGACATCACATAAACTTTCAACTTCTCGGACTACAGTTCCAGGTGAGTGAATCTAAAGCAAACTCTACTTTTAACTACTGGCAATCTATTTTCAGGGAAGCTCTACCAGCTTCTTTGTTAGAACAAGTAAAAAAGTACGAAGAATCCGAGGATATAATTCAAGAAGCCTTAACTGAGTATGAGTTAATAGTAGATAGCGCAGAACAAGTCAGAGAAAGACCTTCAGACTATAATCAACAAAAATTATTCTATTCTGGCAAGAAGAAAAACCATACATTTAAAAATCAATTTATTGTTTTGCCAAAAGGGGAAGATATAGTGGATGTAGTGGTCGGTAAACCAGGCCCCAAAAGTGACATAAATATTTGTCGGGAAAGTTTAAAAAAATTTGATGATAAACAACGACTGAGTGGGGACAAAGCTTATCTAGGAGAAGAACAAATAAGAACTCCCCATAAAAAGCCAAGAAATGGTGAGTTAACCTCACAGCAAAAGAAATATAACAAGCTATTATCTTCAAACAGAATATTTGTAGAACCTGTGATTAGGTTGGTAAAAATTTTTAAAATAGCGGGAGAAAGGTTTCGCCTAAATTCTAATAAATATTCTGGGGTGATTTTGACAATATGTGGTTTGGTAAGATTGAGAACAGGAGCCTTAGTATTACAAGTAACAAAAGCCTCGGAAATTGCTGAAACAATTGAGGTTGTCTATGCTCATAGTTTTAGTGCTAAATTAACATCAATAGCTTCTTAAGCTTATTATAGCGTTAATTCAACGTAAAATTGACTTGGTCAATTTGATCGCTGAAAAGCAGTGCCTGAGAAAGTTTCAAGTTTTTGGAGAGGTCT
>NZ_JAAHFZ010000195.1:0-1153 GCF_010672795.1 Moorena sp. SIO1G6 | reverse complement strand
AATTATACCAAAAACATCTAAAAAATCTACTTTCCGAATCTCAATTATTGTTTTTTTACCTTGTAGTAATTATTGTTCAAGATATCAAGAATATTAAACTCGAAAAAATTGCTGAATCTTTACCTTTGCCTATTAAATGTAACTCAAGGCGTAAAAAGTTACAGAGATTTTTGTCATTACCAATATTTCAAATCCAAGACCTGTGGTTTCCAATTATTAGAGAATGGATATATCAAACATTTGATAAACAGCAAAAAATCTATTTAGCTATCGATAGAACTAATTGGAATGACAAGAATTTATTGGTGGTTAGCTTAATTTATAAAAACCGAGCGATTCCCGTTTATTTTCAACTTCTATCAAAATTGGGTTCAAGTAATTTTTCGGAGCAGAAACAACTAATTTCACCCATTATAGGGCTATTTGATGACTATCAAATAGTCATTCTTGGAGACCGGGAATTTTGTTCAGTTAAATTGGCTGAGTGGTTAGATAAACAAGGTTTTCATTTGTGTTTAAGACTTAAACAAAACGAGCAAATTGAAATAAAAAATCAGGGGTGGATTTCCTTGAAAAACTCTGGATTAAAGCCAGGAATTTCGTTATTTTTTGAAAAAGTTAAAGTCACAAAAACTCAACAAGTATCAGGATTTAGTATTGCCTGTAAATGGAAGAAAAGTTATCGAAAGTCAGTAACCAAAGAAGGTTGGTTTATTCTAACAAATATGAGCGAAGCATCTGAGGCAATATCCGCTTATAGAAAACGTTTTGATATTGAGGAAATGTTCCGAGATTATAAAAGTGGTGGATATAATATGGAAGGCAGTAATGTTGTCGGCAAACGCTTTATATCTTTACTTATTATAATCTCTTTTGCTTACTTTATTGCCACAATCAAAGGAGAAATAATTACTAAAAAAGGAGTTCAGGACTATGTAGGTAGAGTCAAAGAATATGGACGATTAACTAAAAGACATAGTAATTTTTATATTGGAATGTATGCTCAAAAATGGATTAATTTTATGGATAAATGTTGGGGATTAGTTGAAAATTTGATGCATTTAAGTCGTCATAAGCTCGATCATTATTTACGAGGTATGAGAGCTATGAAGCTTATACAGTCTACTTTTTAGCTCTCATGTCGCCCCCCCAG
>NZ_JAAHFZ010000194.1:0-1159 GCF_010672795.1 Moorena sp. SIO1G6 | reverse complement strand
GAAAGAACGTTACACTATCAGTTAGACCCTTTGGGTCAGTACTGTCCGGTAGAGAAAATAATTTTTTAGTTGGTCTCACTCAAAAACTCGGCTTTAACAACCTTGCTTCGGCTAGAAGGTATTTTGATGCAGAGATTGCAAATCAGCTTGCTCACTAATTTTTACTGAAAAGCCGTGGAAATTTTGGGTTGATTATTGATTGAATTACTTTAGTTTTCCCTAAATGGGATCAAATTTTCGCTTTCAAAAGCTATTTAAACTCTTGAAAGCCTAATTGCTTCGTATCCGACGGGTAAATGTGCCGTTGTCGAAGCCTTTTTAGAAAGTTGCTCCGAAAGAGGCAAACCAACTTTTTTTAAATACCTTAACAAGCGGCCATATGTCGGTTTGACCACCCGATCCCAAAAGCCAGAACGCATTGGTGGGAAAGTTGCGGCCAAATATTTGAATAATGTTCCAAATATCATCGCTAATGCTGGTAACCGTTTTATTGCTTGTGGATGATGAACGTAGTGACGACCACCACCGCCCGACAACAAATACTTGGCTGCCTGAGGAACGCCTTCAATCGGCCATCGTTCAGGATACATTTTCGCCATCGACTCCGACGTTAAGGCCACGACCGGTGTCCCAAGCAGGAGAGGATCATCATAATCTGGATGATGAACGGCGATGACCTTAATTGGAATGTCTCGCAGCCTCTTTTTTGTCTTGTCATCAGTAAGGTTGTCTAGGTGACGCTCAAGCAGGTAGAGAGGATGCCAAACCTCAATCTTAACCTCAGTTCCTAACTCATCAATCGATGTAATCGTTTCATCGGGTGCAGTTCTTGGGAGGGTGTTTTTTCCATGTTGCCGTTCTAATGGTCTAACGATCTCGGCTTGATGACGGCTTGGCGCACGTCCTTTTTCTGATGTTCGTGCAGGGATTTTCCCGGGTGTGCGGCCAAGAGTGCAGTTTTTCGGTAAGCGGATCAAACATTGATGAATGCCATGGATCATTGCATTTGCCAGTGAAAAACCAGCATCAAAAAGGGCGATGTCTTCCGCAGTGAGCAGATTAGCTACCTTTGTGTACACCTTTGTCATTTCATTTGACGGGTCATTCTTCTGGATATCGCCACATAAAAGCATGTCTAAAACGGCAACTCTCTGATTGA
>NZ_JAAHFZ010000193.1:0-1162 GCF_010672795.1 Moorena sp. SIO1G6 | reverse complement strand
CTAAGTACAGGACAAAAAATGGAGAGAGTTAAGAAAAGCTGGGAAGTGGTGGTCAAGATTGGTGAAAATTGAGCGCAGATAATCAAATCCCAAACGAAATAGGCTCTTGGCTCGTCGTTGATGGGATTTAATCGGAATGGGTTTGAGTGTATGTTGCCACAAACCCGTCTTCATCGCCCACACAAAGGCGATCGCTAACAAAGCCAAAAGTTTGCTTAGTCTCGGGGCATCATTGAAATGAGTCGATTCAAGGCAAAAACCCCGAGTCTTCAGTGCCGCAAACAGGGTCTCGATGCCCCAACGGCGGGTATAATCCGATAAAGCTTGTTCGGGGCAATGATTGGTGACCAGAATCAGAAAATTATCATCTCCTTTTTGAGTCGGTTGTAGGCGAGCGCCAATCACATAGACTGGGCGACCCCAAACCCAATGATGACCTGAAAGGACGCGAGTTTCCCCGACGGACAAGTTGGCAAAATAGCGAGACCCTGGTACGGCTTGTTGCCGAGTCCGGGATCGAATCAAGTCACTTTGAGGTATGCGTATCCGAAACGGAATTGGCTTGTCCATCAACAGATAGGACAGCCACTCTTGGCCGATAAATTCCCGGTCAGCAGTTAGGTACGCGATCACCACATCAGGAAACAAAGCTTCAAAGCGATCAAGTAAATCCATACGTTCATCACTGTTACTATTGCCCTGCTTCTCAAGCAGACTCCACAGCAAGGGGAAAGCAATCCCCTCATGGACCACACCCAACATTAAGATGTTGAAGTGGGTTTTTCCGTGCATACCAGTTAGTGCGGTCAAGGCTCAGTACCCAAGGTTGAGGGATTCCAGCCAATTTGACGAGCATCTGGGCAATTTGAGCCATGTCTAGGTCAAAAGACCGGAAGAATCGCTGCATTCGCTTGTAGTGAGATGCATGAGCGGCTTTTCCTCCGCACACGGTCGCCAACTCCGCGCTTATTGACTGTTTTGGCTCGAAATAGGGCTATGAGGAACATGGCGACGAAGGAGAGTCGCGCCCCATGCCAGCCCAGGTGGGGTCGCAATTTGGCTCGAAGTTGGTTAATCTGTTCCATGAGGGTTTGTGGTCTTTGTGGTAATTTCCATCAAACCCTCTCCCTGGCACTTTTTGCAACTTTTGTCCTGTACTGAG
>NZ_JAAHFZ010000192.1:0-1165 GCF_010672795.1 Moorena sp. SIO1G6 | reverse complement strand
CAAGGCCAATCCCGTTATGCAAACATCTCTATTCCACAGCGATTCAATGTAGAAGCATATTACCTAACCTCAGTTTTGCTTAAGCAGAGCAAATTCTGAAGCATATTGTTTAACAAGTGATGGTTTTGTGGGTTGGAACGAGTATGCAATCAACCCACAAACAACATTAACAAAACAATTAAATGGGCTTCGATGCCTTGAATGCTCAATTTGTGAAATATTTTTCATTTGGTCAATGATCGTTTCAACGATTGCTCGTTTTCGAAGCAAGATTTTGTCTTCCATTTGCATTAGTTGATTTTGCATGTTTTTTCTCAAGCGAGTAAATAGTTGAACATCATTTTCAAGGAGCTGATAAAACAGCTTCTTTGATAAATACCCTTTATCTCCAAAGAGTTTGCCCCAAATTGTTTCTGTCATTTTAGGGACTGGTTTTCGGTCATCCATATTGCCCGGTGTGAGCTGCGTCGCGAGCAATTGCCCCTGATCGTTCACCAAAACGTGCACTTTAAAGCCATAAAACCACCCCATCGACGTTTTTCCTCGTTTAGCGAACCCATCAAACACTTTATTTCTCTCAATTCTCTTGTTGTGACACACTGCGATTGAAGTTGAATCGATAAACGAAATCCCTGTACATTCACCATAGGTTGTTTTAAGAAATGCAATCAATGGAATCAAACAACGTGGCGTCAGCCTGACAAAACGACTGTAGCTGACTAGATTGGGAAACTCGTTTCGAAGATTTTTAAGGACGTGCTTGGTGTAATACCACTTGAAATTTCGATAGCCGGATTGATGAAAGTGAATCAGAATCGTCATGATTTCACTGGTACTCATCCGGCCGCACCGGTTCCGTTGATTTTTAGTCGTAATGAGCTTTTTATTCATTTCAGGTAAAAACCAATAGCAGAAGTCATCGACGGTACAAAATAATTCTAGTAAATTCATAGTGGAGATCCTTCTTGAGATTGTTTAGTTTGTGGAAAAACAAATTTATCTCATTTAGGAATCTCCCCCATCCTTAAACGAAACTCAGGTTATTTAAATAAATGCCCAGCAACCTGACACAAATATTTTTTAGACAGGATTTACAAGATGAACGGGATCAAAATATCCTGTATATCCTGTTAATCCCGTCCAAAAAGACGTTTTGTAATTTTGT
>NZ_JAAHFZ010000191.1:0-1201 GCF_010672795.1 Moorena sp. SIO1G6 | reverse complement strand
TCAGTAGTCATTGGGATGGGAATTCGGTACGGCGGCTCGGCCAAGTTCAATGTATCGAAAAATGCGACCGGGGTACAGTGAGGGGTCATAAAAAGAAAACAGCGACACCTAGGAATGATTCTACAGGATGGTATTCCAATGCAAAGGCAAGCCCGTAACCACTCTTAAAGCTAAATGGGTATATGAACCGGCTAATTGGCCGGGTACGGCCAATGATAGCCAAAATGAGGGCATGAATCAGACCATCTTGGCCGCACACATCAAAAATTCACAAACTAAATAGTCAATACTAGGAACCTGGGAAGATTAGAGGATAAGTAGAGGGTTGAGTAATAGGATGGTTGTGACACCTTATTGATTCACAATGTCATTAGAACATCAAATCAGCAAAATCATCGCAATAGTTAAATAGGGAGCGGAGTGAACCCATCCGAAAGAGGAGCAATCAAGAGGGGATTTGAAGGCTCCGCTGATTGGGTCGTGGGTCATAATCCAAGACTACCTACTCAGGAACTCACAAAAGCAATAACCACTAATAGGAGGATGGTCGCAGAGGGGTCTAAAAGAGGGGCGTAGGAGCGGAAAATTTAGTTATAAGACGGGTGTGGGTAGAAGGTAAGGGGAAAGGAGGGCGCTGCAAGCGGCTTATATATGGGGTTGAGGAAAACCGCCTTCCCCATATAAAGGGCGGTTTTCCTCACACAGAAACGCACATATGTTGATATGAAAGGGTTTCAGCGTTCGCATTTTCCGGGCGAAGTCGCTGTTTTTTGAACTGATATCAACTTTGCCCGGAAAATCCTCATCTAAAACCCTTTCAATCAACGGTGCTTTTTACTGACTTTTCACTACGTCTACGGTTAATATTCCGGTTCTATACTAGGTGCGTTATCTTGTCCTGGTACACTACCCTCTACCGGCATGGGTTCTACTTCTAGGTAGTTGGGTATGCGTCCGTATTGGTAATTTAGTTGTTCTCGTGTCTTTTTGAGAGTGTGATGTTCTTGATGTTCCTGTTTCAACCGATTGAAGTTATGTCTTTGTTCTGCTGAAAGGGTTGATTTGAAGTTTTTAGCTCCATTACGGATAGCTTCATCCAGTTCAATTACCATCTGTTGAAAATTTAACGTGCCATCGGGATTGAGAAAGAACATTTCATAAGAGTGGCCACAATCTTCAATCAGTTTTTTCTGTTCCCGAT
>NZ_JAAHFZ010000190.1:0-1202 GCF_010672795.1 Moorena sp. SIO1G6 | reverse complement strand
TAACGTAGGGACATTTGTATGGGCAATAGTCGGATTGATAGTAAGCAGCACAGTCCATCTAAGCATATGGAGCCTGTATCGCCCTGGAAAAGTAAAAGCATCGAGTAAAGAGCGGCAATTTTCGCGTTGGCTTCATAACGACAAGATAAAGGTGAATGAAACCTACCGAGAGCTAGCCAGCTTAGCCTTCATTGATTGGTCAGATGAGAAAATCGAGTTAGCCCTAGATCCAACCATGCTCTGGAACAAGTACGCTGTTGTACGAGTAAGCGTTATCTACCGAGGTCGCTCATTGCCTCTGTGCTGGGTTGTTCTTGAGCAAAAAAGTGCGACGGTTGCCTTGGCGAAATATGAGTGCATTCTTCGAGAGGCCGCTCGATTGTTACCGCCTCGTTGCAAGGTGACACTTCTCGCAGACCGAGGATTCAACGATGTAGACTTGATGAGCCTTTGTGTCGAGTTGGGCTGGCACTTCGTTTTTCGGCTCAAAGGTTCAATTGTGGTCCATCGGCCATTCAAGCGACGCTGCAAAATTATGAATCTCATTCCTCGCAAAGGCGAAGTCTATCTATTCGACTCGGTACAGATAACCGAGCGGCGTTTTGGACCTGTTTATCTCGCCATCGGACATATGAAAACACCAAATGGATATGAAAAATGGGCGTTAGTCAGTGATTTACCTACGAGCATCGATACTTTTGACACCTATGCTCGGCGTTTCGATATTGAAGAAAGCTTCCTTGATGATAAATCAGGTGGCTTTCAGATCGAGTCTAGTAAAATCGACAATGCTGACGCTCTTTCTCGATTATTCCTCATCTTGGCGGTTGCGACTCTCTATCTGGTTAGCACGGGCACTGCCGTCGTCGAGATGGGACGGCGACATGTCGTTGACACTCACTGGCATCGAGGGCTCAGCTATTTCAAAATCGGTTGGCGATGGATCGAGCACGCTCTCGCTCATGGCGGTAAGTTGCTCAACTTTCCTTGGCTTATTCCCGGTGATGATCCAGAACCAGTTTATGCCTCTCGCAAGCAAGCGGCTACACCGATTCTTTCATTTTCGGCTATCCGCTTTATCGAATGATTCTTGTCAACCGTTCCTTTCCTTAAATCTGTCAGTCAATCAACAGGTAACACCTTAACTGCCGGGTTTTCGGGATCACTGAGCCGCAGTTTGCCATTAGGATCACTGAGCCTAG
>NZ_JAAHFZ010000019.1:0-127346 GCF_010672795.1 Moorena sp. SIO1G6 | reverse complement strand
CAACCCAAAACTTCAGCAATTTCTAACTGTGTTTTTCCACTATTCAACAACAGCAAAATTAAAATACGTTCTCTAATATTTCCATTTTCTTCTATTTTTAAGGCTTTTTGAAGTATTGTTTTTTGCTCTTGTGTCAGATAATTTTTTGCTGGCATATTTCCTATTATTGGGTTATTTATTAATTTTTATTATACCAATTTAAATGCCGAACAGCTTATGCAAACCGCCGTATGTAAAAAATCAAAATACGCCTGATTCACAATTCCGCTTCGCTCCAATGCCCAAGATATCCTTCCCAGAGACGAAACCGATAGTAGTGGTCGCCTTTATGGTTAAAGATGAAACCTTAGACAGGCTCGCCTTTATGGTCGGCAGGTTATGAATAAAAAGGTTAAAAATTGTGTAATAAGGCGAGCCTGTCTTACGGTAACTCCCAAGGCAGGCTATGCAGAAAAAGGTTAAAACTTGAGGCGCGACCCCGTAATTTAATTCTTCAAGGGGAAAGCGGGCCTCCATTGATTAAGGCGACCCTATCCTTACGGTAACTTCAAGACGCTCACTAAGCACGGGTAGAGCGCGGGGCTGTCGCCATCAGCTCATGGCCAATTTTCTTTCTTGGGCAGACTGTTTTGGCTACTGTTGATGATTCTATCTATTCCTCTTGTTGTATTCATAAAATATAGTCATAAACAAACATCTGTGCTAATCTCTCACAAGGGAGGTAATTAGCACAGATGCGACTCAAAGACTATGCCAAACACATGGCAGTAAGCTACCAGACGGCTTGGAGATGGTGGAAGGCAGGTAAGTTGCCTCATCCAGCATTCCAAACCGAAAGTGGCTCAGTCATCGTTGAGTACTTCCATCAACAGAAAACCCAGCCATCAAACACCAAACGAGTTGCTATCTATGGGCGAGTCTGATCTGCTGAGCATAAGTCAGACGTTGAGCTTCAAGTTGAACGTCTTCAACAGTATGCGATCGCTAAAGGTTACACGATTGTCAAAATTATCAAAGAAGTAGGAAGTGGACTCAACGATAATCGTAAACAATTAGCCACTCTTATGCATTCTGATGGCTACGACATTTTACTAGTAGAGCATAAAGACAGCCTGGCTAGATTCGGCATCAATTACTTGGAGATTATGCTGTATCGTTTAGGTATTCAGTTAGAAATTGTCAACCAAGTAGATAAGGGTAAAGACGAGTTGATGCAGGATTTGATTGCTATTATCAAGTCATTCTCTGCTAGGTTGTACAGGCAAGATCATGCTAAGAAAAAGATCGAAAAAATTATCGCTGAACTCCAAGCTGATGGCGGCGACGAGTACCAGTTAGAACCAAACCCATAAAACCTAGGGAAAACACCGACATCGTAGCTGGCTCTGGTACATCAACAGGGGGCTTGTCTCCCGGCTCACCAGCCACTAATTTAACCTGATACGCTAGTCGAGATTGTGTGGGCCGATTCTCAACTGACATGGTCATAGTTGATTGACCAGTGAGGGTGAAAGCACCTGAAACGTTACTGATGTGTAAATACTGTGCATCAAAAAAACCGCAATCATTAGGATTACTACAAACACTGGATGCGTCAGGAAGACTAGCAGACATGGCACTATCGGTTAACATCAAGTTGCTCAGTACAATGCTGCTGTTATTCTTACGAGCACTAGTCCGTAGAAACAAATCTGAGAAGTTATCCTCTGTAACTGTAGACGAAAGAACCACGTCACCAACGGTATAGGTGAGTTGAGAAATACCATCGAACTCCAGTAAGAAATCAACCGCTTCACCACTGACCCAATTAAATTATTTCTGATCTAAGTTAGTAAAACCACCACTAGCGTTAACCTTGTGGATATCTAGCTCAAAAGTGTTTCCTCCTATTGTTCCAGACCCAAAACGACTCTTGGCAGACAGGAAGATGTCGGGATCTAGGTTCTGGAACTCTGTTTCAGTCAGATTACCACCAATCGTAAACGCACTGGCTCCAAAGGGAGTAAAAGCTAGTCCTAGTGCTGACACTCCCAAACTTAATAGTAAATTACGAGTCATCATTATTTCTCTTGCCTATATGGAGTATTAGTTGTTATTGCAGTAACAACTGATCAAAGTATCGAGACTGAGTGTTTGCGATCGCGTAGCGGCTCTGTTCGCGTAGCGTGGCCTTTGGCCTTAAGAGCCTCGCGTTTGCTTTCTATCCGTATTTCTGTATTAACGTTCTATCTGTATTAACTTTATTGAAATCTGTATTAATAGTTGACGAAGATCGACCCTACCTGCCACGACCTTTGGACAAAAAGCTGATATCCAACAAAGCTAGCGCCCTAACAAACCTTAGGTGCGCTTTCCGCTCTTTGTGCCCTTGACCCATTAAGAATTAAATTCGCCACGGGTCGCACCTGTAGTTGCTGCTGGTTCTGGGACTTGAGCCGATTCAGGGTCAGAGTCAAGAGTTGACCAAAGTACTCGATCACCGAAACAAGGGGGCTCGGGGGATGGGAAGCCCTTACCTTTAGGTATAGGGAGGGATAATCCCCCGCAGCCAGCTGATGGGTTCAATACCCTTGAAGTTGGCTAATAAATCTTTCGGAATATCCAGAATTTTGATGTAGAATAAAAATAGACTCAAATGCACTCTTACACTCTACTTTAGGCTTTGCCGACCCTACGGGAAGGTCGTAAACGGCGCGCCAGTGTAGGTTAGTATCGGCGAGTGGTACCCTTGCTAGAAGTATTGGGGCTGTCTAAAGACGAAACCGATGGATAGGGTCGCCTTTATAGTCGGCAGGCTAAGTAGAAAAGGGTTAAAACTCATGGAATAAGGCGACCCTATCCTTACGGTAACTTTAAAGAAATGACTCGGTTGTAGAAGCGGCGGAGATGTCCGTAGAGTAAGCCAGCCTTGAGGTTCGGCACTTAACCCTTAGGTTCAATCAATCGGGAATCTGGGCGCGTTAAGTCTGCGCTTAGCTACTGAAACCAACACCCTTGCTTTGTCCGGGAAAGCCCCCGGCTTACAGCTGTGGGGAAGCTTACAAAAAAGCCCTTCTTGGTACAAAACTTGGGCTAATTCTTGCCCAAAGCCCCTGCCGCTGCTACTACTAGCGTAGCCCTAAGTCTAGTTATCCTGGTAGTGCAGCCAATATTCCTGCACTAGGGTTCACAACTGAATTACAATTGCTATAGTGATTGTTGCGATTTTTGAAACCCTTGGACTTGGATTCACCTCGGATTTGAGATAAGGGCTAATAATTCGGTATGATAGACGGTTTAGCAAGATTCCGAAACAGGACTATTACATATAGTTGCTGTGTAAGGCGCAGATTTGTTTCCAAATGCCTATTGATTCTTGTCGGCTTACTGAGCTGCTGGTATCTACTGGGAACACCATCAGCATTAGCAAGTTTCGATGATGACAGCTTTGATGGTAATATTTTTGCTCTGTATGCTGGTAATGGCTCTATAGTCCCACCACGAATTACCTTAGAAGATTCTTTGCGCAGGAAAAAGCCAGCTTTGTTGGTGTTCTACTTAGATGACAGTAGGGATTGCAAGCTATATTCTGTCACTATCTCTAAGTTACAGGAGCCTTATGGTAGGGCCGCGAGTTTTATTCCAGTCAACATCGACACTTTGTTACCCGACGCTACCTATACACCCACAGAAGCGGGATACTACTACCAAGATTTAATTCCCCAGACAGTAATGATTGACCAAAAGGCAGAGGTAGTACTCAATGAAATTGGACAAGTTGCTTATGAACAGATAGATGATGTGTTTCGGGAAGTGTTTAACTTACTGCCCCGTTCAGAATCCGTGGAGTTAAAGCTGCGCACTGTCAATGATATTAATGCTCAGTTAACATCAGAGTGATTTAATTTGCCTACTGGTTAGACATCCATCCGATGAAACTCCAACAACTTAACATGAAGACAATTGTTTTAGTCATCAGTGAACTGCCATTGCCGTTTACCCTATTTTTTGGTCACGTTTACGGGTTAAGCTATTTGTAAGTACAGTTAACATCCGTGCTGATGTCCAAGGTTTACAGCACACAGGAGCTAATCAAAATTTTGGCTCAAGAGCGTCGTTCGTGCATGAATGGGCAACGTCTTAATCTGGCAGCTTCGGTGTCTGGCAACCCTGTGATTGATCGCTTTCTGAAACCGGAGGGAATTCAAAAGTTCAGTGCTTATAACGACTTTAAAGCCGCAGTTCACAGCTACCAACGGCAACACCAAGTTTCAGGCATTATTTGGCGCGAACTGACTATGAAAGGAAAGACTCTACGTTATCCTGCTATTGACGAGCAGTTAGCCGCCCTAGAGAGTGACCTGAAAATCCTCAAAGCTGCCAAAGCTGACCTCTTAGAGTTTTGGTATACAGGCATCCAAGGTATGGACTTATACCTAAGTATTAATTTTGGTAAAGACTATCAAAAAATTATGCCCAATGATGTAAAAGAGGTCGCCCATAAAACGGAATGGGCAAATCTCTATGAATATAAGAATTACAACTTTTGGGAAATTATATTGCAGCTAGGTTGGGGGAAACCTGAGGAAGCATCCTATAAACGGGGATGGCCGACATCAGGAAGTGAGTACATTCATGCAGTTAATCCAGGCAAGTGCCCAATTTGTTGACCGCTATCGCCAGGTCGATGGGTTGTGGGTGCATAAAGCAGTATTATAAATATACTAGGAGCGGTCAAACATGAAAGAACAAACTATTAATCAAGTTATTGATCAACAAATAGAAGAATTGGACTATTCAATTCGACAGGAATTAACCAAGCTTGGCAATCAAGCCGCAAAGATGGGTTTAATTGGGGGACATGGTTATTACTTAGGAAGGTACGAAATTCTATGCAAAGGTCAAATCTTCACTCTTTCACCAGAAGAAGCTTACTCTTACCTAAAAAAATTGGTAGCACAACACCAAAGGTAATTGGGAAACTATGAATTGTGAAGGATGAAGGATGAGTTTTCATAATTCATCCTTCATCCTTTGTGATTACCAGCGTGCCTGGGAACCAGACCAAATGTGTTCTACTGATTCACCATAAACCATAGGTTCATCCTCAAAGGTAAGAGCAGTGTAACCACTGGGTTCAACAGACCACATTGGCCAATACTCATTGCCCAACTCACCAGCCTGAAATAGCACTTGATCTGGATTAGCTTGACTCCAGCCTAGCAACAGTGCGTTAGTATAATGAATGCGCTCAGGAGCCAAGGTGGTCACAGTATTTTGGTTGCGATCCCAAATTACTGCGTAATCAGAAGCATCTGACGTATTAAAAAAACCTTCAAATTGCCGCCCTAGAAGGCGATCGCTTGACTCTGTCCAAGACACGGGAATCAGAATAGCGATTGCGCCGCTTAATTTATCATCATTATTAAGGCGCGCGTTCCAATGGGCAGGTAAACTGCCCTTGGGTCGCGCCTGATGGTTAGCTAAGGGAGAAGATGCAGTTATGATGCGCAAATCTCCAGTCTGCAAATTTTCTAGAAACATCACACTACTGATGCGGCTGCGGTACAGTTCTGGCTGTCCTTGTAGTTGAATGCGACTATAGGCAGCATACTTGCCATCAGGAGAAACTAGTGATTGGCTGCGATAGTACCTAAACCCAAAACTCTGATTAGCAACCAGTTCAGCGTGGGTTTCCAAGACCCAATTCCAAGGAATAGGATAAGGACTGTTGAGCGGGTCACTCTGAACGTATGGTTCGGTTAGATCAGGTTTGATAGCTTCTGTTACTTCCCTTAAAGGCTGGGAAGATAGCACCGATGATTGACTGGCTAGGAAGGATTCATTAGCCTTGGCTTTCTCAGCAAATAGGCTAGATGTTATCAACATCAAAGTTGCTAACAATAGTCCTAGTGGTTGATTTTTAAGCCATCCTGATAAACTCAATTGCCTTTTCAACATTGATTAGTCTTTCAGTTACTAATTAGCGTTTCTAGTTAGAGGAGCAACCCCAAGAAATTAGAATATAGTTCCTTAACTTTAGGTTTAAAAGGTTAAAAAGTGATCAACTACCCCGTCCGAACCTGCATTACGAACGGGTTTTTTTACACTTCGGCTCAGTCAGTTACCTAAACCCTCGACTATCAAGCTACCGAAAGCAGACAAATAAAATAAGCCAGGGAAAAATAAAAAATTAACACTCTTTCCTTCCCCTAAGAGGTCTTGGCTGAAGTGGGTAGCCCTCACACAAAAGTTGTCAGGCTTGACATTGGAATTAACTGGTTGGTTTGGAGGTTTTAGTGTTATGATAGCCATGTGGAATTCAACCTTGTTTTTTTGAATTCTTCTATAATGTAAAATACCTGCGCTTGACCCCTAACGGAGTACAATTGGAGCATCCTGCCTCATTATGTAGAAGGAGATCTAACAAAATTCGGTGTGACTCAACCCGCTACTTCCAACACCAATACCAGACCTGAAACCTCAATAAGTATACTGAACTGCCTACTAATCTTAATTTTCAGGCTACTACTGCTAGGCGTAGGGAGTGGCTTGGCCGTGATATTTGGCATTGTTGTTGCCAATGCTTACCCTAACCCGAATCCAGAAAAACCCCTGATCTTAAAATTACTGGAGCATCTGGATAACAAGGGAGAATCAACGTTTTTCAATTTTAGTTCAATTCGGGAACCAACGGAAGCCAATCCACTAAAACAATTGACACCAGTTCAAAGAGTCCAGCTCAAAGCTCAACTAAGTGAGTTAGACAAGCGAATGAAGAGATTGAGTGAGGACGTGACAATGTTGGAAACTCAGTTGGGAACCTCGGGAGGGAATGAATCTCTTGAAAGGCGCATCCAAGCGATCACTTTGCTTCTGAAGGAACCATCGACTCCAAGTAGCAATGCTCCATTAGTTGGTAATAGCAATGGCAATCGACTAGCTGCCTTGGCTGCCGACAAGTTGAAAGTCACGTTGCCCAGTGATATTTTATTTGAGGAAAGTAAAAGTACGTTACGTCCAGAAGCAGGTTTGATCCTAGACAAAATTGTCACAGATTTGCAAGCCTATCCCAGTAGTACAATCCGAATTGCTATCCACACCGACAACCCCCGCGAAGCCAAAGAGAATCGAAACCTTTCATTTGAGCGTGCTAAAGCAGTTCAGCAGTATCTTAGTAGCGCTTTAGACGATTCATACCGTTGGCTGATTATTGGCTACGGAGAAACTCGTCCTCTGGTCGCTAATGATACTGAGGTTAATCAGCAACGCAATCGTAGGGTGGAAATTGCTGTGGATTAGTCATTAGTCAGAAGCTTATTTGGTTATTTGCTTGAAAGTTATTTGGTTGTTTCCCTTGGGCGTCCGGTGTAGGGTAGGTTGAAGATTAGAGCCTTAACAACTCAAAGCTGGATGTATAACTGGCAAGCTGTAACCTTTAACCTGAAACCAGCTAACCTGAAACCAGCTAACCTGAAACCAGCTAACCTGAAACCTGAAACCAGCTAACCTGAAACCTGAAACCAGCTAACCTGAAACCTGAAACCAGCTAACCTGAAACCAGCTAACCTGAAACCTGAAACCAGCTAACCTGAAACCAGCTAACCTGAAACCTGAAACCAGCTAACCTGAAACCAGCTAACCTGAAACCAGCTAACCTTGGCCAAAAGGCCACGCTACGCGAACAACCCATTAGTTATTGGTAATTTCTAGATGCGAGTTGTATTCTTTGGTACTCCCCAATTTGCTCTACCTTGTTTGGAAGGTTTGTTGAACCATCCTGAATTTGAGGTGGTGGGTGTGGTGACTCAGCCAGATAAGCGTCGAGGACGTGGTAACCAGCTGATTCCTTCCCCAGTGAAATCAATAGCCTTAGCACATAAACTACCAGTTTGGCAACCGCAGCGCCTGAAAAAGCATAGGGAAACCCTAACTCAGCTAAGGCAGGTAAAGGCTGATGCTTTTGTGGTGGTTGCCTATGGGCAGATTCTCTCCCAAGAGATTCTGGATATGCCTACGGCAGGTTGTATCAATGTACATGGCTCAATTTTGCCTAAGTATAGGGGAGCAGCTCCGATCCAGTGGTGTCTTTATAATGGTGAAGCCCAAACTGGCATCACAACGATGTTGATGGATGCTGGAATGGATACTGGAGCAATGCTCTTGAAAGCATATACACCAATTAGACTATTGGATAATGCCCAGGATTTGGCACAAACTCTGAGCAATTTGGGAGCTGATTTGTTGATTGAAACCCTCCTCAAGCAAGAGTTACAGGAAATCCAACCAATTCCTCAAGATGACTCATTGGCTACCTATGCACCACTGATTCAAAAGTCAGATTATGGCCTAGATTGGTCACGCTCTAACTTGGAGTTACACAATCAGATCCGGGGATTTTTCCCGAACTGCGTCACCTCATTTCGGGGTAAATCTCTGAAAATCAGTGCCACTGTTCCCTTAGATTCCGCTTACTTATCCGAGTTGCCTTCACAGTTAAAAATGCGATCGCAGGAGTGGTCTACTCTTGATGTTGGTTCAGGTCGTCCTGGAGAAGTTGTAAAGATTGCCAAGACAATCGGTCCAATTATTCAAACTGGAAAGGGAATGTTGTTGTTGCAGCAAGTGCAATTAGCTGGCAAACGTGCTCAATCTGCTTGGGATTTTGCCAATGGTATGCGTTTAGAAGTAGGAGAAGTTCTAGGTAATAGTTAGTTAGTGAGTTTCAGTGTTCAAGGGTTCGTAAAAGCGGCAAGAATCACAGGGTCCGTCTGGATTGACAGCACAACGAATCAATTCAGAGTGAGCATTGAAATAGCAGCTGGCATCCCCAATCACCCAACGCCCCTGGAGCAGGCTTTTTTCACTAGGGTGTCCAAAAGACTGCACATACAGAGCAATTTTATGCAAACGATAGCGCCCTGACTTAAGACAGTAGCGGTGGCGGCGCTCTAAAACTGTGTAGGTTTTACCTTTAAAGTCGAGATAGTTACCGGGTTGAGGTATCCAATCCAGTTGAACATTGCCAATGGTCTGACGTGGGTGCGTCAAAATTAACTCCGTGGGTAGAGAATCAGGCTCCATAGTGCTTATTGTCATTCACGCTACAGTTGAATGGTATCGCAGGCTGTGGGCTGACTATCTAGCCCAACAGAATTCTATAGCAGAAGTCATTTGTCAGAAGTCATTTGTCAGAAGTCAAACTCTTGCGCTTCTTGATGCAGTCGCTCATGGGGGAAACCCCCAAGACCGCTTAGGTGCGCTTTCCGTTGGCGAATTAAATTCGCCACGGGTCGCACCTCTGCATCGCTTACAAAGGGTGTGAGACTTTTGTCATGTCCTAACTGCCCTGGCGACTGCTATACATAGAATTTTCCGGTGAATTATAACACACTGCTGCTAGATTGAAGACTGGATTGATCAACGAAGTGATTAACCGGAGTTGATATTACCCATATTGGTAAATTGGTCATTGAGCAAAAAATGCCTTAAATTCGTGATTGGGGTGCATAAAGTTGGGAATTTAGCAAGTTAATTCTGTAGTCAGCTTAAAAGACTGTCAGATTAAAAGACTATTGTTTCTGTTCTCTTCGTTCCATTAGCAGTTTCTACTTGTTTGCCCAAAACCCCATGACAGCAGTTATTCCTGTGGTGTGAAATTCATCCAAGTTGAACCAACAGCCCAGGCTACCAACGTTGTAACATCCTTGAGTTCCAATGTCTGTGGCTTGGGGGTAGAACTGGTGGAGTTGTTCATCGACCATGATCAATTCACCAACTGGCATTGTCTGTCAAGGACTTGAAAAATTTTCCAGTTATACCCCCATCAAAAATTCATTTACAACACAGTATGAACATCTCTGGTATTTCACTGAGGACTAACGCACTTCCTTGCCTCAGGGCTATTTTCAAGTCAGAAATTCATGGGCGTTTCGCCCACCACAAAGGAATCAAAATCTCTGTTCCCTATGCCATATTCCCTATAGTCAGATTAGCTTAATGCACTATATTCATGTTTTAGACATATGAAGTTACTGTTTGGTCGCCGCTCATCTCCTGTTGTCGAGCCTACTCAGGAAAAAACTTCAGGTTTGGGAACATTCGGTGGGGTCTATACTCCTTCGATTCTCACCATCCTGGGGGTTATTATGTACCTGCGCTTTGGTTGGGTACTTGGTAATGTTGGTTTAGTGGGTACCCTAATCATTGTTACCCTCTCCACCAGTATTACCTTTTTGACGGCTCTGTCTATTTCTGCGATCGCAACTGACCGCATTGTTAGGGCTGGTGGTGCGTATTACATGATTAGCCGTTCCCTAGGAATTGAAACTGGCGGTGCAGTAGGAATTCCCCTTTACTTTGCCCAAGCTCTCTCAGTCGCGTTATACACTATTGGTTTTGCCGAGAGCGTAGTTCAGACCTTTCCCCAGCTCAACCAGCTTTATGTAGCGCTAATTACTACTATTTTAGTGGCAATACTGGCTTTGACTTCCGCTAGCCTTGCCATCCGTATTCAATACTTTATTATGGCTGCGATAGCGCTATCCCTAATTGCTCTATTAGTCGGTAACCATGATTACCCTTATGATGTAGCTAATATTGAGCTGTGGGTGACCTCCAAAGAATCCTTCTGGCGTGTCTTTGCTGTCTTCTTCCCTGCCGTAACCGGTATCATGGCTGGGGTGAATATGTCCGGTGATCTACGCAACCCCATCCGCGCCATTCCCATCGGTACTCTGGCAGCAGTAGGCACAGGATATGCTATTTATATCATCTTACCAATTATTCTATCGATGCGGGTAGGGGGAGAAGCCCTAATTGCCAATCCTCTGATTATGAGGCAGATGGCATTTTGGGGTCCGTCAATCCTACTCGGGGTATGGGGTGCTACTCTCAGCAGTGCCTTAGGCAGTATTCTGGGCGCTCCCCGGATTTTACAGGCACTAGCTAGAGATGGGGTATTACCCCGTTGGATGCGATTCCTAGGTACGGGTAGTGGACGAGATGATGAACCACGGATTGGTACCGCTGTAACGTTGGGAATCGCTACTGCAGCAGTTTGCCTTGGTCAATTAGATATCATTGCACCAGTGCTAAGTATGTTCTTTCTGACCACCTATCTGGTGTTGAATGTAGCAGCTGCCATTGAGGGCTTTTTGCAAAGTCCTTCCTTCCGACCCTCCTTTAAAGTTAACTGGTTTCTGTCACTGTTAGGGGCATTGGGTTGCCTGATCGTAATGTTTTTGATAAATGCCTTTGCCACAGTGGCAGCAGCTGTTATTGTCTTAGGGGTTTACCTTTGGCTACAGCAGCGGGAACTGCGCACAGCTTGGGGGGATGTACGCCGGGGCATTTGGATGGCACTGTTGCGCACTGGTATTTTTCAGATTAGTCATCACCCTGATCCGAAAAACTGGCGACCCCACATCTTGGTGCTGTCGGGAGCTCCCACTAAACGATGGTCTTTGATAGAGTTAGCCGATGCTCTGACCCATAATCGCGGTTTAGTGACCGTTTCGAGTATTTTACCCAGTAGTTCCCATAGTGTTGCTAAGCAGGCACAGTTAGAACAAACCATCAGTGAGTATCTCGAACGGCGTAGTGTACAAGCTCTAGTGCGCTTGGTAACAGCACCGGATCCCTTTACCGGAGCCCGGCAACTGGTGGAAACTTACGGTATAGGACCACTAGTTCCCAATACAGTTTTACTCGGGGATAACGAAACCCTTAGCCGTCGCCAGCCTTACTGTCGCTTGATTACTCACATACACCAGGCAAAGCGTAATGTAGTGATTCTGCGGGAAAATCGGGAGCAGGGTTTCGGTAGTCGTCAACGGATTGATGTTTGGTGGGGCGGTAAGCAAGCCAATGGTAGCCTGATGTTGCTCCTCGCCTATCTATTGCGCAGCGACCTGAAGTGGCAAAATGCTGAGATTTACCTCAATTTGGTGCTTCCTAATGAAATAGCAGCTCAAGCAGCACGGGCAAACCTAAGTAATTGGGTGAAACAGTTGCGGATTGGGGTTATTTGTCAGGTGCTGGTTTCCCAAGGGCGTTCTTTTAATGCTATTCTTCATGAGTCATCGGCTGATGCTGACTTAATCTTTATGGGTATGGCTACACCAGACGATAAGTTTACTCAATATTACGAAAGCTTACAACAAAAAACTGCTGGTCTTCCTACCATTGTCTTTGTACTGGCTGCCCCTGGGTTTGCTTTCCATGAAGTTCTCAGTGAAGATTTGTAGTATACTAACAGCAATTTAAAATTTTTAATTGCCAATTGACTATTACTATCAAGTCTGGTTAATCACTGATAAAATAGTCTCGGTATTTTTGGTAATAGGTAATGGAGACTTGGTAATCGTTAACTACCAAGTCTCCATTACCTATTACCAGATACAAACCCTATAGCATGAATTGGCAATGCTTAATTTTTGGGTGGCAGTTTAACAATACTTAGCCAGAAGTTTTCAATTGACTTCAATACTTTGAGAAACTGGTCTAATTCAAAGGGCTTAGTGACGTAGGCATTGGCGTTTAGCTTGTAGCTTGTGAGGATGTCCTGGTCAGAATCTGAGGAGGTGAGAATAATCACTGGAATTAAACTCAATTTTGGATCAGATTTAATCTGTGCTAACACTTCACGACCATCCATCACTGGTAGATTCAAATCCAGCAAAATTACGTCGGGACGGGGTGCTTTAGTATAAGGGGATTCTCGACGTAGAAATGCCATAGCGTCCTTACCATTGGTAAAAGTCTGGATATTGTTGCGAGTATTGCTATTTTTTAAAGTAGCTTTGGTCAAGTCTACGTCACGATGATTGTCTTCCACTAGCAATATTTCAATCCGCTGAATAGTATTTCTATAGTTCATAATTCCTGATTTTTTTATGTTGAGATTAAAACAATCAATTTGTAAAGAGTTTATAGTGGCTTTTTTTGGAATACATATAATTTTCGATTAATTGGGGCGTTGTCAGGTATAATCGATAATACTTATCTCCCTCGAAATTACCGATTAATAATTACCAAAATTAACAATTATTTATTTTTGGGTTAGTTGTTAATATTAGATATATATGATTATTGTTTCATAGTTTTAATGATATAATTCTCAATTTAATAATCAATTAATTATTACAGCTTTTTTAAATTAAATTAGGTACAAATTCCTAATTTGTATAGAATAGGGAATAGGGAATAAGGAATAAGGAATAAGGAACAGAACAAAAAAACTGTGTGCCTCATAGTTATGAAAAACGATGTAGTACAAAAAAAGCTTAGTTAACTAAACTATTAAAATGCTCTAACATGAAATAAAATGTCGATAGCAAATGATAAATATTGATAGGAATAATTTTGGTAATTAACCGTTTTTAATTACCGATAACGTATAGTTTTTATACGTGATAATTATGATTTAAGCAATTAGCATTTAACCAGATAGTTCTCATCCTCCCCTCCGAATTTTGGGCAAGTATTAAAACTATCTATTGAATTTGGGTAATAATCTATCCATCAGTACCTATAAATGTACAAAAATTATGATGAAATTATAGATAGTATTTTTACGGATTTTTTTTTAGCTGTGCCAGAAGCGTCTAAGATGCTATTTAACCTCGAAGCCCCTTTTCAACCAACAGGGGACCAACCCCAAGCTATTTCCCAACTCACCACTTACCTCAAGGCTGGCAACCGTATCCAAACTCTACTGGGTGCTACGGGGACAGGTAAGACTTTCTCCGTGGCATCGGTAATTGAAAAAGTTGGCAAACCTACCCTATTACTTGCCCACAACAAAACCTTGGCTGCGCAGTTATGTAACGAATTGCGGGGGTTTTTTCCCCATAACGCGGTGGAGTATTTCATTTCCTACTATGATTACTACCAGCCGGAAGCTTATATCCCGGTCACTGACACCTACATCGAGAAAACCGCGTCAATTAATGATGAAATTGATATGCTGAGGCACTCAGCTACGCGATCGCTTTTTGAACGGCGGGATGTCATAGTGGTGGCTTCCATTAGCTGTATCTATGGCTTGGGTATCCCCTCAGAATACTTAAAAGCCTCGATTCCTCTGCGGGTAAATACCGAAGTTGACCAACGCCAACTCTTACGGGATTTAGTCTCAGTACAGTATTCCCGGAATGATTTAGAATTGGGACGCGGACGGTTCCGGGTGAAGGGGGATGTGTTAGAAATTGGCCCGGCTTATGAAGACCGAATTATTCGGGTAGAATTCTTCGGAGATGAAATTGATGCTATTCACTACGTTGACCCAGTGACGGGTGGAATTTTCCAAAGTGTAGAGGGAGTAAATATTTACCCTGCTCGTCACTTTGTTACTCCGGATGAACGGTTGGAAGAAGCTTGTAATGCTATTAAGGCAGAACTTGAGGAACGTTTGGCTCAATTGGAGCAAGCGGGGAACTTGTTAGAAGCCCAACGGTTGGAACAGCGTACCCGCTATGATTTGGAAATGTTGCTCGAAATTGGTTACTGCAATGGTGTGGAAAACTATTCTCGTCACTTGGCTGGACGCAAGCTTGGGGAACCACCAGAGTGTTTGATTGATTATTTTCCCGAAGATTGGCTTTTGGTAGTGGATGAATCCCATGTTACGGTGCCGCAAATTCGGGGAATGTACAATGGCGATCGCGCTCGAAAGCAAGTGTTGATTGACCATGGCTTTCGCTTACCCAGTGCAGCAGATAATCGACCCCTGAAGGCAGAGGAATTCTGGGCAAAGGTGAATCATTGTATTTTTGTCTCTGCTACTCCTGGGGATTGGGAGATCGAACAATCTCAAGGGCTAGTCGTAGAACAGATCATTCGTCCTACCGGAGTGCTTGACCCAGAAATCTTTGTCCGTCCTACAGTAGGTCAAGTAGATGATTTGTTGGCTGAGATTAAGCACCGGGTGGATTGTCAGGAAAGGGTACTGGTAACAACCTTAACCAAGCGCATGGCTGAGGATTTGACAGAGTATCTGCAAGAACGGGATATTCGGATCAGTTACTTACACTCGGATATTAACTCTATTGAACGGATTGAAATCTTGCAGGGGTTGCGCCAGGGTGAATTTGATGTCTTGGTTGGGGTTAACTTGTTGCGAGAAGGGTTGGATTTGCCGGAAGTCTCTCTGGTAGCAATTTTGGATGCGGATAAGGAAGGGTTCCTCAGGGCAGAGCGATCGCTTATTCAAACTATAGGCAGAGCAGCACGTCATGTCCGAGGGCAAGCCATTATGTATGCTGATACCCTTACAAAAAGCATGAGAAAAGCGATTGATGAGACTAATCGCCGTCGTAAGATTCAAAGTGAATATAATATCAAAAATAACATTATACCACAGCCTATTCGCAAAACCGCAAACAATCCAATTTTGACATTTTTGGATGTCTCCCGACGGTTGAATGCTCAACAGTTTGAATCGGTGTTTGAACAGGTGGATGATGTACCTTTAGAGAAGATTCCAGAGTTGATTAATCAGTTAGAAGAACAGATGAAGGAAGCAGCAAAGACGTTGGAATTTGAAACGGCAGCAAAGTTACGCGATCGCATTAAACAGCTGCGGGATAAACTGCTAGTTGACACTCCCCGGTCTAAAGACGCGGGGATTCTTCGCTCAACGACCCGTCTTGCTCAACCTGGCCGGAACCAAGAAGAGTAGAGGACAGATCTCCGGAAGAGTTCGGATTTAAAATCCAGGTTCCGGTGTGCCCCACCGTACCCAAGGCTCTCTCAAGAATGTTGATTGCAGCGTTGTGGTCGCGGTCTAACTGACAACCACACTTACAGGTATGAGTCCTGGTTGATAGAGACTTCTTGACTATCTCGCCGCATTGAGAACAATTTTGGCTGGTATAGGCAGGGTTTACTGCAACAGTTGCCCTGCTAAACTTTTGCCCAAAGTGCTCCAACCATCTTCTAAACTGATACCAACCTGCATCATTAATAGACTTGGCTAGACAGTGATTTTTAACCAGATTTTTTACCCTTAAGTCTTCGTAGGCGACCAGATCGTTAGATTGGATTACGCAACGTGCCAGTCTCTTGGCATGTTCTTCACGCTGCCTACTTATCTTGAGGTGTGCCCTACCTAGTCTATTAATCGCTTTTCTGCGGTTAGCTGAGCCTTTCTTTTTTCGGGAAACTCGGCGTTGATAAAACTTAAGCCGTTTTTCCCCTGTTCTGTAAAATCTGGGATTAGATTCTGTGTGGCCATTAGAGTCGGTGTAGAAATCTTTTAGCCCCACATCTAAACCGACAGTATTGCCAGTAGGTTTTAAAGACTCCTTACAATCAACGGAAACGCAAAACTGGACATAATAGCCATCGGCTCGCTTGACTATCCGGACTCGCTTAATTTGCTTCTTGTCGAAACGCCACAAGTCCCATGTACCCTTAAGCTTAAGCTTCCCTATTCCCTTCTTGTCAGTGAACACGATTGACTTTTTATCAGGGGACAACTTCCATCCTGATTGTTTGTATTCGACCGATCTGCAATGCTTTTGGAATCTGGGAAACCCCTTTTTGCCAGGTACCTTTTTCTTGCAATTTTCATAAAAACGAGTGATCGATGACCATGCTCTTTCTGAGGCAGTCTGGCGAGCTGTTGAGTTTAACTCATTAGCAAATGGGAATTGATGAGCCAACACTTTACTGTACTTGCTGAGATCGAATTTGTTTGTACCCTTATTGTCCATCCATAAACGGATGCAGCTATTTCGGATAAATTTTACAGTCCGAATGGCTTCATCTATGGCTGAGTATTGACACTTTTTTCCTTTGGCTTTGAATTCCAGAATGATCATCGGTTATCGACCTCTCCCGCTTTACTTTATTCTACAACATCTAGAATAAAATTCCGGAACATTCTCAGAATATTTTTTTCACGGCGGCTTTAGCCGCTACTGCCCTTCATCCCCGCGTATTTATACCGGGGATGAAGGGCTTTGGCTCCCTCGTAAATGAAGCAGTAGAGTATATTCGAGAGTCCCAACTAGTGTAAGTGCATAAATTGGGGATGGACAAACAGGATGATTACGGCTACAGCTGGTGTGAGCAAGGCCAGCAGTTTGAAGCACTAAAGTGACGGAAGCAGAGCGGGGCGCGTCAATCTGATTGCTGCTTAGTGCCAACAACACCTGATAGCAGCCTTGACTGTGGAAGGACTTGTCACCGTGTGGTGTTTGAAACCTGGCGAGAAACTGCCTTAATTCCGGTGCTTAAACCAGGACAGGTGGTAAGGTCAAGTCCGCTTGAATAGCTATAATCAAGAAGATTGATGGGGAGATGGGGAAATGGGGCAGATTTTTATTCAGGGTAATTATCCGGACATGATCTAATTCTCGATCACGCCACCTGCCATCATCCCGGACCCATGGTCAACTTGATTGAGGCTGCTGGCTGTCCGCTGTGGTACCTGCCCCCTGATGCTCCCGACCAAAACCGAACCCCCGAAGTGTTCGGCTGGGCTCAAAAGTCCTCATTCGCCAGGGCTGATATCACTGCCCTTGCTCGCCACAGGCTATCGAGTCTATTCTCAAAATCGAGTCTATTCTCAAAGATGCTGTGTCGTAACACTACTGGCGATCGCTATATTTCCATACATAAAAGTGAGATACATCTACTATTGCTACTACCGTGAGCTAGAACTTAGAGCTTTGATACCAAATCGGCTCTAGTCGCCCCCTGTTCAATCTAGGTCTACTTTGTTCAAAAGGGTGTATTCGACCCAGATTCCCTATGAATTCTATAACTTATGAGACTAACATTGAGCTGTCTTAACCTGTTGAGCCAGATCATTGGTAAGGGAAGATGGGCAGCAAGTAAGTTTTTCGTGCTTGTTTGTTCTTCAACCTATTTGACCTGTTCCCCGTTGCCAACCCCTGTGCAGGCGCAACCGATAGTTGAAGCCAACGATGGTACTGGTACTGTTGTCAACCCTGAGGGTAACCAATTCAACATTGATGGCGGTAAGCTGTCGGGAGATGGTGCGAATCTGTTTCACAGCTTCCAGAAATTTGGTCTGAGTGAAGGTCAGATTGCCATCTTTCTCTCTAATCCTAATATCCAAAATATCCTAGGGCGAGTCACTGGTGGTGATGCTTCTGTCATTAATGGCTTAATCCAGGTTACAGGGGGTAATTCAAATTTATTCCTGATCAACCCCGCCGGGATTGTCTTTGGTCCTGGTGCCAGCATCGATCTACCTGCTTCTTTTACCGCCACCACCGCTACTGGTATTGGTTTTGATGGCGGCTGGTTTAACGCTATTGGTAGCAATGACTATGCTTCTTTGGTAGGCAAGCCCAATACTTTTGATTTTGCTGTCTCCCAACCAGGTGGGATCATCAATTTAGCTGATTTAGCAGTTAAAGAGGGGCAGAATTTAACCTTAGTAGGTGGCACTGTGATCAGTAATGGCACTCTGACTGCATCTGGTGGTCAAGTTACTATTGAGGCTGTGCCTGGAGAAAATTTACTCCGTATTTCCCAGCCAGGTAATATTCTCAGTTTAGAAGTTTCCCCCTCTGCCACTGTTCCCTTCACTCCCCTTTCCCTACCCGAACTGCTGACAGTTGGCGGCGGTGATGCTACAGGAATTGAGGTAAATCGTGAGGGTACAGTACAACTGATAGGTTCTGGTATCCAGGTGGAAGATGGCGATGTGGTAGTGCAGGATATCAGTGCTGGTAAGCAAGTAGTTATTGAAGCAGAAGGTAATATTCGGACAGCATCAATTACTTCGGATGGTGGAAGAATTTTCCTCAATAGTAGGGAAGGAGAGATTGATACTAGTAGCGGCACACTGGATTCAACGGCGGTAAGTGGTGATAGTGGAAATATTGACCTGAAAGCAGAAGGTAATATCACTACCGGGAGTCTCAAGGCTTCCAGTAATAATGGTGATGGTGGTGATATTACTGCCGTTAGCGATAGAGGAAGTATTGATACTAGTGCTGGCGTAGTTGATTCTTCCTCTGTGAAAGGTAAAGGAGGAGAGGTTCAATTATTCGCTACCGAGGGAACTATTAATGCTGGTGATATAAATGCTGCTAGTGGTAATGGTGACAGTGGCAACGTTACTCTTGTTGCTGGTAGTGACATCAGTAAAGGAAATGTTACTGCTACTTCTACTATTATTTCCATTCTAGATTTCAGAAACCAGAATTATACTATACAAAGTTCAGAATCTCAAGTCTCACCAGCACCTGAACCTCCACCTTTTTTAGATCTAGATCCACCCATGATTGAACCTCCTTCAGTCATCGACCCAAAGCCATTACCACCGCTACCACCACAACTACAGTCAGATTTTCCACCACTACGACCACCACAACCTCCAACAACAGTAATTCTTGGACCTGTAAATCCTGTAAATCTTTCAAATTCTTCCCTACCACCACAACCACAGTTAGAGAATCAAGCACTACTACCACCTGAATCTCCAAGAAGAGAAATTCTTGGACCTGTAAATCCTGTAAATCCTTCAAATCCTTCCCCAACAACACCATCAGGAAGGTCAGACAATCAAAACTCTGCCTTGCCAAGCCAGGTTAATCGATCAGATTTGGCGGTCAATCAGAGCAAGAGGTTAAACAAGACTCAAGCAATTGGACTAGAACGACTGACAATCCTGGTACTGGAAATTACAGAGTGTCTGGCAGAAGAACAATTGCTCATAAATCCTCAAGGATTTTCTAGACAAGTTGGTGCAAAAGATTACACTAAAGCTGCTGAATGCTATCATAAAAATTTAGAATTTGCACGAAAAATTGGTGATAACTTGCGAGAATCAAAAGCTCTACATAACCTCGGAGTAACTTACTATATTTTGGGAGATTATGGCAAAGCTCTAGACTATCATAAACAGCATTTTACTCTTGCCCAATCAGACCCAAACTTAAGAAGAAAACCGCAAGCTTTAAGTGGTTTAGGAGCAGCTTATGGTGCAATAGGAAACTATGACAAAGCTATTGAATACTATAAACAGGGTCTAGAACTAGTAAACTCAACCGATGAGTCTGAGATGGAAAGGAATATAGTAAGCAATATCGGATTAGCTTACTACGCTAAGAAGGAATATACCAAAGCACTTGAATACAAAGAAAAAAGTTTAGCGATCGCTAAAACATCCGATCACCTACCTGGAAAGGCAAGAGCATTATCTAATTTGAGCTTGGTGTACTATACCCTGACCGACTATAACCAAGCAATTGAATACTCTCAGCAGAGTTTAGCGATCGCACAAAAATTGCAAGATAACTATGGACAGTTAGTAGCCCTAGAAAATTTGGGAATAATTTACTATGCTCTAGAAGACTACAACCAAGCAGTAAACTACCAACGCCAGAGTTTAAAAATTGCCAAGCAACTAGGTGATCGCCACGCCAAGGGACGAGCTTTAAGCAACTTAGGTGATGCTCTCTACAAAGCCGGAAATCCTAAAGAAGCAAATGAGGCTCTATTTGCTGCCATTGAAATTTGGGAGTCTTTGCGGTCAAACTTAGGCAGCAATGACCTTGAGAGAGTATCCATTTTTGAAACTCATCAAACAACTTATAGCGCTTTACAAGAGTATTTAGTAGATCGAAAACAATTCAATCAAGCCCTAGAAATTACTGAAAGAGGACGAGCAAGAGCCTTTGTTGAACTATTAGCGAGAGGTTTATCAGAGTCTGAATCAAACCTCAAAACTAATAAACCGATTGCCCCTCCGAATATCAAACAAATAAAAAAAATTACTGAAGAACAAAACTCGACAATAGTTTTATACTCTCTTATCAAAGAAGTCGTCGAAGCCGAAGGTGTGCGCCAACTTGAAGACAAAGAGCTTTACATTTGGGTAATTAACCCTAGAGGTAAAATCGCTTTTCGTCAGGTTGATTTAACTAATCTAGATACATCTCTGAAAGAATTGGTTGTTATCACTCGTAAATCAATTTTTTTCAGAAGAAGCCCATCCCTAGTTGATTTAGTTCCCAGAGAAAGATTGACTAAAACAGAGAGAGCTGGTCAAACTGAACAATTAAAACAACTGCATCAACTGCTCATTGAACCAATTGCCGAACTCTTACCTACAAATCCCGAAGCTCGTGTAACCTTTATTCCCCACGAATCCTTGTTTCTAGTACCTTTCCCAGCACTACAAGACGCTTCTGGTCAATACCTGATCGAAAAACATACTATGCTCACTGCTCCCTCGATTCAGGTGCTGGATTTAACTAACCAGCAACGGCAACTAGTTTCTGGAGAAGAGATGCTAGTAATTGGTAATCCCACGATGCCTCAAGGTTTGCCCCCTCTTCCTGGAACAGAAACAGAAGCGCTAGCGATCGCTGAGATGTTCAATACTCAAGCCCTGATTGGCAATCAAGCCACCAAGAAATCAGTTGTTGAGCAAATGTCAAAGGCAAAGATCATACATCTAGCTACTCACGGCTTACTGAATGACTTCCAGGGATTAGGTTTACCAGGAGCGATCGCCCTTGCTCCGACTAAAACAGATAAAGGTTTTCTCAGTGCTAGTGAAATACTCGACCTCAAGCTTAGTGCTGAGTTAGTAGTTTTAAGCGCTTGCAACACTGGTAGAGGTCGAGTTACCAGTGATGGCGTGATTGGATTATCCCGTTCTTTAGTGGCTGCTGGTGTACCCAGTGTGGTTGTTTCCCTCTGGAAAGTACCTGATGACTCCACAGCTGACCTGATGATTGAATTCTATCGCCAGCTACAACAAACACCTGACAAAGCAGTTGCTCTACGTCAAGCCATGCTTACGACTCTTAAACAGTACCCAAATCCAGTGGAATGGGCGGCTTTTACTCTGATTGGGGAAGCCGAGTAATCAAGGAGTTGCAGGAGTTCAGAATCACAGAGTTTTGGATTACTATAGTTCCCTAAGGGTGATAAATCTGTACAGAATAATAAACCGATGAACACTGAGCTCCAATTTCCTTGGCAACAAGACGCCGTAATTCGCCAGAGCCAACGTCTAATCCATAGCTTTCATCATTGGACAGGGCGTTCTCTAATCGATACCAGTGGCTCACCTATGGAAATTGCACAGGCACTATTTGAAGCTCCCTTTGTCGTCTACTCTCACAACACTGAATCAGACCCCATTCTAAACTATGGCAATCGGAAAGGTTTAGAATTGTGGGAAATGGATTGGAACCAATTGACTCAGATGCCTTCGAGATATTCAGCTGAGCCAATGGAAAGGGAGGAGCGCTTACGCTTGCTTAACCAAGTCACAACCCAGGGCTATATTAGCAACTATCAAGGTGTCCGCATTTCTAGCACTGGTAAACGGTTCCAGATTTCAGATTTTATCGTCTGGAATCTCATTGATGAGGAAAATAACTATTGTGGTCAAGGGGCTACATTTTCCCAGTGGATACGGATTAATTGACGATGTTGGCCACTTAAATTGTCTATTTTTTATCTATTTTTGAGTAAGGGGGAAAAACTTCAAAGTCCTCTCCCTTGCTCTTGAGCACCCCTGCCCCCTTAGGGATTCAATCAAAGAAATCATTTGTAGCATTAATAGTGCTAATTCCTAGTGCTAATGTAAGCTGACAGCCGTCAGCTGTCAGCTGTCAGCTGTCAGCTTAAAACAAACCTCGTTCCCATAGCGTGCGCCGTTCGCGTAGCGTGCGCCTATGCGCAATGCACAAACGGGAGAATTTAATAATTCGAGATTAATGATAATTGAAAGTCTGGGTAAAAGCCCTTGGCTTGTGGCCACGCTACCCGAACAGCTGACCTAACAGAGATTAAACGAAGGCTTACCTATGCAAGCTAATAGCTGATAGCTGATAGCTGAATGCTTACGTGCTAATTCAGATTAGATACCTCACCGCTTACTTCCCCTTCTTGCAGTATCTTCCCCCACTTCCCGTCTCTTACCGATCTCCATAAATCATCCCCCTACAAGTACAAAGCCGTTATTTGGGTCGGACTAGCCGGGAACTCTATATGTAACTGGCCTCACAGAAGTCCATGTTGTTCAATGATTCTAACCCATAATGATTACAGCTCCAGGCTATCCCATCACTGAGTCAATCGAATCTGGCACTAGAACCCTACTTGGTATTGCATTCTGGTGGTGGATGATAAACAGGAAAATCGCTGGGTGATTGTCAATCTGCTGGCTCCCCTGGGATTTGAACTGATCGAAGCTAGCAGTGGTCAAGAGGCTTTAGACGAAGCCACAGCATTTTCACCAGACCTGATTATCACTGACTTGTTGATGCCACAGATGGATGGCTTTGAGATGATCCGACAGTTATGACAATCCCCCCAATTGCACTCAAAAGTAGTGATTGCGTCTTCGGCTGTTCAACTTCAAGGCAGAAGGAGGCAGGTAGATCCCCATTGGTTTCGAGGTCTAAGCTATCTCAAAATTGGTCTGCGCTGGCTCAAAGGAGTAGTCAATAAAGGTAGGCAACTCAGTCGGGCCAGTACCGTTGTTACCTAAGAATTCGCAACCGTGCTTTGCATGCCATAAAGCTGAGGATGATTACTACGACCAGATTTGGTTTTCCCGTATTCGGTCTTTAAAGTGTAGAACCTGATCTGTTTGGTTTTCACACAGATGTGTCAGGCAGTCAGGGAGGAACCTTGAAGCTGGAAACTGAAGTGGGAGCATATAGTGAATTTATCATCACTTTACCTAAACCAGCCGAATAGACCTGATCATTTCCGACTTGAGTATTTTGAACCTGCTTGATCAGGGAAATTAGCATCCTGGTCAAGCTACTACCTTTTCCCATAGGTTTTCCCAGTGGCAGCAAATTAATTGACATTAAAAATTGCTACTTAGCCTATTAATTAGCCTATTAATTAGCCTATTAATTAGCTAAAGATATCCTTAAAAAAGTCTGCTATTACCTCTTCCTTATAATCCTTAAATTCACCAGCATCAAACCAGAGACCATAGCATACCGGGCATTTTTCATACCGAATATGAGTCTGTTTTATATCAACCATTTTGGTCAGTTTTGTCTGGCATTTCGGGCAATTGATATCTCTAATTTTATTAAAGTTACTCCCTGTTTTCGGGTCACCTGTATCTATAATCTCGGAACCTTTTATCTCCTTCAACATTTGAGCTTCCATGGAATCAAACCAGATCCCTTGACAACTGGTGCAGCGGTCTACAGGAATCGTTGAATACACAACTGCTTCTAAGGTTCCTTGACATTTAGGGCATTTCAGCTGGGTCATTTCGCTCAACCATCTCTAGGATTTACATATCATACTCGGTAGCCAGACATAATTCAAGTTGACTGTTCAGAGCAGGGAACTTCGGAGCAGGGATCGGGTATCTTGGAACAGAAAGGGTTTGAGCAACTTTAAGTTTATTAACCAAGAGAACATAAATTTAACATAATTTATGTTCAGTTATTTATTTGATACTTACTCTATCTAAAAATAGAGATTTTATGGTACAGCCAAAACCAGAAGTGACATAATAACTGCCACTGCTCCTAGAACTACTAGTCCCATCTGCCGGAGCAAGAAGACTTCAGCTCCAGACCACCCAACAGCAGTGGCAGCAATAATAGCACGAGCAGGTGAAATCATCGTGGCGTGGGCGCTAGCTCCATTCTGAGCTCCCATCAGCCACTGTAGTGGTAAGCCAGACTGAATGCTTACCTCTTGTTGTAATTGGGAAAGTAGGGCATTACTCGCAGTATTTGAACCAGTAATCCAGCCTCCTAGAGCAGCTAACCAAGGTGCAACCCATATATACTTGTCACCAAGTGTTGCTGCGGCCATGCCTAGACTAGCTATCATGCCACTGGCTTGCATAACTTGAGAAGCTGCTAGAAAACAGGCGAGTGCTATGGCTCCAGGGATAAATTGTTGCCAAGCTTGTATTGTTATCACTCGCAGTTTGTGTACGACTGTTCCCAAAATTGTGACTGTAGCCAAAGCTGTCAAAAGTAAATAAAAGCCTGGGTTGTAAAGCAGGGGTAGATTTAGATTGATGGCAGCTATTGATATCACAAAATGACTCTTCAGCCAAATTTTTAGAGGAACAACTAAGCGAGAAATCAGCAGAATTGCTGTCAGAATCCCGTAGGGAGCTATTACCTGCCCGAGGGATACTTTAGTAATACCATGCTCAGCCGAATCATGAGCCGTTTTTTCGGAACTATTACGGGCACTGTTGACTAGATTTACTGTTCTTTTTCGTTTTGCCTTATGAAATAGTTTATGAAATAGTTTTCGGTTTGCCCACACCACTAAGAATGACATCACCACTGTGCTCCCAAGTACACCGGCCAGTTCAACCCCAGGAATCCAACTGAACCCCCAAACTCCTATGGTAAGAACCACTCCCGCAGCGATCGCTTCTGGCCATCGGCGTTGCACGGATTTCTTTCCGCCACTCACTGCTAGTGCCACCAGTCCGTAAACTACGGGCAGAGGAGCAGTCAAAAGAGCAGTAGTCGAACCTAGAATACTAGGATCTAGATTAGTTATTTCTGCTCCAAGAAGTGTACCTATGGCTAGCCCTCCCCAAGGTACAGCCATTTGACCCAAAATACCCAGTATAGCTGACTGAGCAGAACTATAACCTAATGCGAGAAACAGTGGAATAACTAAAATGGTACCAACTCCAAATCCACTAACTGACTCGGCAAAAGGAGCGAACCCAATCACTAGCAGCAACACCTGCAAGTCTCGCTCAGGAACTAAACGAGCAATACCCCGTCCTAAAAGGCTCATACCATCTACAGACTTGAGCAGATAGTAAAGTAGCAAACTGGGAAATAGGACATAGAATACTGATAGTGATGTCGCAAGTCCCTTCACCAAAGCAAGTAGTAATTGCCCAGGAAACAAACGAAAAACAGGAAATAGTAGTGTTGATCCGATAGCAGCTATCAAAGTAGCAATTCCTGCCTGTTGGCTTGGTCGCTGCAATACCACTAGCATTACTATGGCTACCCACAAGGGCATAGTAGCAATTATGATTTCCAAGACATTTGTCTCCTGTATTAACAAAAGTTAATCGTAAGCATTCAGCTATCAGCCGTCAGCCGTCAGCTATCATGCTAATCAACGGGAGGTAGTAAAAAAGCTGGGGGGTGCTGGTACGGCTGGTTGAAAATCCCTGCTCGTACTGATCCGACCCTGTGGAGTTAAAGCGCCTGCTAGCACCTCAAGTAGCGTGCGCGCAGCGCATTAGCTGATAGCTGACGGCTGAATGCTTACAGTTAATCTACTTTTGCTAGCTGACGACTATTTAAATTAGTATTGTGAGATAAGTTGATAGCTTGATCTTGACACAACAGCTTTTCGGTGAACTCCATTTCTCTAAACTGCTGTAATTGCTTTAGTTTGATTTCCAACTCATCTATCCTTTGGATAAGTTTATCAACCACATTAGCTACTGGATCAGGGATGTTACTGTGAGCAAGTGGACTAATCGGCTGGGCGAATTGCCTAACTATTCGTCCCGGAATCCCAACAACAGTGCAGTCATTAGGAACAGACCGTAAAACTACTGAGCCTGCTCCAATACGGCTATTGTTACCAATTTCAATGTCCCCAAGAATTTTTGCTCCCGCTCCGACGATTACATTTTTTCCCACAGTCGGATGACGTTTACCTAGTTGTTTGCCAGTGCCACCTAAAGTAACACCTTGATAAATTAAGGTTCCATCTCCAACGATGGCGGTTTGCCCAATTACTACACCTGTACCGTGATCAATAAATATGCCCCGACCAAGGGTAGCACCTGGATGAATATCAATTCCTGTTAGCCAACGGACAATGTAGGATATGAAGCGAGACAGCCAAAATAAACGGTGGCGATATAAGATATGGGCAAGGCGATGAACCGTCACTGCCTGTAAGCCTGGATAGCACGTTAACACCTCAAGCCAAGAGGAAGCAGCAGGATCTTTCTCAAACACAGCCTCAAAATCTGCTCGAATAGAATCCCACAAGCCTAAAGTAGATGAAGCTGTGGTTTGGCCATGTTTCTTCAAAGCTTCAAGAGAATGCTTCATTTCTGATTTTTGTTTCATTTTGAGTCAAGCTAATATAGCAGTTAGCAGTGAGCTATCAGGCATCGGCTTTTTTGCTTTTCCTTGTCCTGTGTGTCGTTCAGGGTTTTAAGGTGTACCTGATTAAATTGCCAACTGCTATAATAAACTATCGAGCCAATTTGTTATTATTGGGTATTTTGAAGTAGTAGAGTGATTTGATTGATGGACTCTACTTACTTCTATTTCACTCAATTATTCACTCAATTTACAGCTGCCATCTGCTTAGTCATGGCTAATTTGTAGTTATTCGTCCAAAATGTATCCCAATTATGTTTGGCTTTCTGATAGCCAGCTGTTAAATGATCTACGGTAGATGGATCCGCATCAACTATCTCATTAATGGCATCTCTGACCTTTTGACGATGGATAATATCAGCTTCGCCAACATGAAAGTTCCAAAAATCCCAATCAATGGTGTGTTTGTTTTCTTTGATATATGGGTTTTTGACAAGATATTTGTACATAGTAGAGAGATAAACTTGACAAAGACACTCTCCACCCATGCCACATAATCCAATAACATAGGTGGTAGGCTTGCTTAAAGTTAGTTGCTTGATCTCATCAAGCAAAATTTTATTTTCTTCGCTAAGAGAGTCATCAAATAAATCTTGATTTATACCAATGCTTAACAGATAGTTATCCCATAGTTGGAGATGATTATTCTCATGATCTCCTTCACCTAACTCTTCTGCTAGTATCTCAGCGGTTAAGCTTTTAAATTTTCCATAAGGAGCTTTTGAAATTAGAATCGCCAAATTATCAGGAAACTCTTTCGTAAAATGACGGTACTGGATACATATCTGCTGTAAAGCGTCCAGTGGGGCATGTTGTAAATATTGCAGTTTCTCATCAGCTAGATATTCAGCTTCCAGTCGAGAATGATCTGCTATAGTCCAAAATTCGTCACGAGTTGTCATTTTTTTATCCTTTGTGTGTTTTATCTTAGCTCTATAACTACCATCAGTCGCTAATCTGAAAATTTCCTGAGTTTTATCTTAAATTAACTGGTTAATCAGCTGTGAAGCATCTAATTTTATGAGATGAGTTATAATTATCAAATTTCTATAAAATAGCTTAAAAAATGCTACATATAGTTTTTTTTTATAGGTATAAATACGCGCTATTTTATTTACAAATAATGGTGATCTGATAATTGCTAAAAGCTGTGTAACTTGGCTTTTATATTGCCTATTCCCTATGGCCTATTCCCTATTTACTATTCCCTATTCCCTATTGCGTATTTCCTATTGCCGATTCCCGATTCCCGATTCCCGATTCCCGATTTCCAGCCCGTAGCGCTCTAATCGCTAAGTGCCAGTAAAAATCCCACGTGCATATAACCGTGGGAGTGTAAAAAAAACCGGCTTCTGCTAAGAAACCGGGTTTTTAAAAAGTTTAGCTTATTGTTGATTGAATTAACTTTGATGGGCAGGTTCTTTCGCTAAGAACTTCTCTAGTTCAGTCAAGGCATCAGCATCAACTTTAGTTTGCATGGGACAGAACTTTGGTCCACACATGGAACAAAACTCTGCTGTCTTATAGATATCTGCTGGCAGGGTTTCATCATGGTATTCCCGAGCTCGTTCGGGGTCAAGGGAAAGTTCAAACTGGCGGTTCCAGTCGAAGTTGTAGCGAGCAATGGAGAGTTGATCATCCCGGTCCCGTGCTCCTTGACGATGCCTGGCAATATCCGCCGCATGAGCAGCAATCTTGTAGGCAATTAATCCATTGCGGACATCTTCAGCATCGGGCAGTCCCAAATGTTCTTTCGGGGTTACATAGCACAGCATGGCGGTACCGTACCAGCCAGCTAAAGCTGCCCCAATGGCAGAGGTGATATGGTCATATCCAGGAGCAATGTCTGTCACTAGTGGTCCTAGGACATAGAAAGGTGCTTCTGAACACTCTTCCATCTGCTTTTTGACATTGAACTCAATTTGATCCATCGGCACATGACCAGGTCCTTCTACCATGACCTGTACATCATGTTCCCAAGCATGACGAGTCAACTGCCCCAATGTTTTCAATTCTGCTAACTGGGCTTGATCAGATGCATCATGGGTGCAGCCAGGACGCAGGGAATCCCCTAAGCTGAAGGAGACATCGTATTTCTTGAAAATCTCGATAATGTCGTCAAAGTGGGTATAGAGGGGATTTTGCTTGTGGTGATGAAGCATCCACTTGGCTAGGATACCACCACCACGAGAAACAATGCCGGTTAGCCGGTTTCTGACCAAAGGCAGATGTTCAATTAAGATGCCAGCGTGGATGGTTTGATAGTCAACTCCTTGCTGAGCGTGCTTTTCAATGATGTGGAGAAAGTCATCGGCAGTAAGGTTTTCGACTTTGCCGTGGACACTTTCTAAGGTTTGGTAAACGGGTACTGTGCCAATGGGTACGGGTGAGGCATTAATGATGGCAGAACGAATCTCATCCAAGTTGCCACCGCCTGTAGACAAGTCCATAACGGTATCGGCCCCGTACTTCACGGCCAAGTTAACCTTCTCTAGCTCTTCATCCATATTAGAAGAGTTGGGGGAGGCACCGATATTGGCATTCACCTTACATTTGGAGGCGATACCAATACACATTGGCTCTAGGTTAGTGTGGTTGATATTGGCGGGGATAATCATTCTCCCCTGTGCCACTTCATCTTTGATCAGCTCAACGGGAAGGTTTTCCCGCTGGGCTACGTAGTGCATCTCTTCTGTCAGGAGACCCTGGCGAGCATAGTACATTTGAGTCACATTGCTCTGACCACGGCGCTTGGCAACCCATTCAATTCGCATATTTAATTTCCTCGATCACAGCTTCCCTCCGCCGGTATTAACCGGACTCAGGTTCTAAGGGTGTAATCTCAGCCTGGTTTCTCAGGCACCCCTAGCTTGGTTTGACTATAGTATTACAAAAAAATCCTTCGGATTTAGGATCGCGCTCCTTGCCATAGATTCACACGTGGGGAATCTATGGAATTCGAGATTATTTAGATTAGCTTATGGAATTTTGAACAGGAATAGTTATATCCTTATTGTTTTTTAAGATTTAATTTAAAAATAATACAGGACAGTGCTTAGTTACACTGTCCTGTTACGGTGTTCTATTAAGGTATCCTGTTACGGATGATTAAGAGCTAGAGGCTATTGTATTCACCATTGTATTTACCTAGGTGATTGCCCAAATCGCGGTGTTTTAAAGAGCGATCGCAGCCATCTTGACATCGTTAGTGCTTAGAATCTCTTGGAGTTCTTCAGCATCTACGGTTTCTTTATCAATCAGCATTTCAGCAAGCTTATCGAGGATATGCTTATTGCCAAGAATTACATTCTTAGCCCGTTCGTAGGCTTCATCAACTAGCTTGCGAACCTCTTCATCAATGGTTGAGGCTGTGGCATCTGAGAAATCCCGGTCTGAGGCAATATCCCGACCTAGGAACATACTGCCATTCTGCCGTCCTAGGGCAACTGGGCCAAGGCGATCGCTCATACCATAGCGCATCACCATCTGCCGTGCCACCCGAGTCACCTGTTGCAAGTCATTGGAAGCACCTGTGGTCACTTCTTCTTCACCGAAGATAATTTCTTCAGCAATCCGACCACCTAAGGCCACTGCCATCTGATTTTGCAGGTAAGAACGGGAAAACATGCCTGAATCCATCCGGTCTTCGCTAGGGGTGAACCAAGTCAAACCACCAGCACGACCCCGAGGAATAATGCTAATTTTCTGCACTGGGTCATAATCGGGCATTAAAGCACCAACAAGGGCGTGACCTGCTTCGTGGAACGCTACCAGGGTTTTGCGTTTCTCGCTCATCACCCGGTCTTTCTTCTCTGGCCCTGCAAGCACCCGGTCAATGGCATCATTCACCTCATCCATCGAGATTTCGGTTAAGTTGCGACGGGCTGCCAAAATTGCTGCTTCATTGAGCAAGTTGGATAAATCTGCTCCGGTGAAACCAGGGGTCCGACGGGCAATCTTTTCGAGATCCACATCTTTGGCAAGGGTTTTACCACGAGCATGAACGTTGAGAATTTCCAAACGTCCGGCATAATCAGGACGGTCTACTACTACTTGTCGATCAAAACGACCAGGGCGTAGTAGGGCAGCATCAAGAACATCTGGGCGGTTGGTAGCAGCAATAATAATAATACCGGTATTGCCTTCAAACCCATCCATTTCAGTCAGCAACTGGTTTAGGGTTTGCTCCCGTTCATCATTACCACCGCCTAAACCGGCACCCCGCTGACGCCCCACAGCATCGATTTCATCAATGAATACAATACACGGAGCATTGTTCTTGGCTTGCTCAAATAGGTCCCGCACCCGAGAAGCACCAACCCCTACGAACATCTCGACGAACTCAGAACCAGAGATGGAGAAAAAGGGAACACCTGCTTCCCCAGCTACTGCACGAGCTAAGAGAGTTTTACCGGTTCCTGGAGGTCCGACGAGTAGGACTCCCTTGGGAATTTTAGCCCCAATAGCAGTGAAGCGGTCAGCATTTTTGAGGAAGTCTACTACTTCGTTAAGCTCTAGCTTAGCTTGCTCAATGCCCGCCACATCCCCAAAGGTTACCTGAGTTTGGGGTTCCATTTGAACTCTAGCTTTGGACTTGCCAAAGTTCATGGCTTGAGAACCTGGGCCATTCTGGGCACGCCGCAGTAATAGAAACAATCCCACCAAGAGCAGAATCGGGAAGAAGAAGCTGCTTAAGGTCTTGAACCAGAAGCCTTCATCATTCTGGGGTAGAACTGAAATATCTACACCGTTATTATTCAAAAGGTTGATTAGTTGTGGGTCATTGGGGAGATTGACCTCTACCTGACGACCATCTTGAGCGATCGCGATCGCTTTACTGCGGTCAGCGCTAATTCTAACCGTTTCCACCTTGCCGCTCTCGACTTGGCTAATCAGCTGGTCGTACCGCCACGTATCTCGACTTGGGGACGGTTTGTCCAAAAATGCTGTACCAAGGGCGATCACCACTATGGCTAGGAGTGCATACAGCCCTGCGTTTCTCCACTTTTTATTCACTCGTTGTTACCTCCATAGATTCGAGGATGTGGCAAATATAGAATTTAGCTTCTTATATTAATTTATGTTAACCTTTCTGAGGAAAACTGGGTGGACTTTATCCTAAAACAGCCTTTCTGGAAGCGTTTTATCCCTTTTGATACCTAAGAATAGTGTTTGGATGGCTGGTGTGGGTTGACCTAAACCAATGCTTAATATTATAATTGATGACTTTGGATACCAAAAAGCCAACAGGAGGTACATGATGGCGGTTTTGCGACTTGAAGATGGTACAACTTATACCGAGCTAAGTGATATTGCCGGAGAATTAGCACCTCTGAAGGTTCAGCTAAATCACTGGTCTGTAGGGGACAACCCAGAAATTCATACCCTTCTAGAGCAAGACACCCTTAGTGATATTGAAAAGGAAACAGTACTGGAAGCTTTAGATAGCTACTTTGAACAACTTAAGGAAACCGCTGGCTATCAATCCCGTGACTTAATCGTACTGTACCCAGACATACCTAATCTTGATGCCCTCCTTTCCAAATTTAAGGATTGTCACTACCATACTGATGATGAAGTGCGCTACATAATTGCTGGAGAAGGGGTTTTTGGGTTTGTACGTCCTGATGGCAGCCAAATGGAGTTGACTGTGCAGCCCGAGGAGTACATTAATGTGCCAGCGAATACTGAACATTGGTTTTATCTGACCCCATCACGACGAGTTAAAGCTGTGCGCTACTTTATCACTACTGAAGGCTGGGTTCCGGAATACACGGGTACGGAAATTCGGATGAAGCCGGTAGTAGCTGTTTGATAATATCCCAGTTCATAACTCAGAAAATATGTCCATTGAAGTTGACTACCGCTTTCCTCACGGTGTTGATGTGGAAAAACAAGCGAAAGTGATTGCTGTTGGGCAAACCGCAGGCACCTGGAATGCTCGTTTTGCCCATCTCGAAAATGTGTTTCGCTCCCATCTTGGTACTGTTGTTCAAGGTGTCATTAACCCTGATGGTTCTGGTTTGGCTACCATCCGTTTTCCCGAAGCTAATGTGGAAAACGATATCCCTACTCTACTAACCATGATTTTTGGTAAATACTCCATGGCAGGACCAGCTAAAGTCATGGCAGTGCGCTTGCCAGAACACTACGGTAGGCATCCCAAATTCGGAATTACTGGGATTCGGGAAAGACTAGGAGTAGTTGATCGTCCCCTGATTATGGCAATTTTTAAGCCAGCCTTGGGACTCTCAGCGGAAGACCATGGGGCGATTTTGCAAGAGGTTGCCGGAGCTGGACTTGACATTATTAAAGATGATGAGATTCTGGGGGATTTGGAGATAGCACCAACCCTGAAACGTCTAGAAGTCTGCCGTAAGGTACTTGATGAAATCAAACAGCAAACTGGGCGCACTGTACTCTATGCCATTAATGTAACTGGTTCGGCTGACAAATTGCTTGATAAAGCTCATACGTTGGTAAAGGAAGGGGCAAATGCCCTGCTGCTGAATGTCTTGACCTACGGTTTCTCTGTCCTAGAAGCCCTAGCTGCTGATCCAGAGATTAATGTGCCGATTTTTGCCCATCCCGCCTTAGCAGGAGCCCTGTGTGGAGCCCCAAACCACGGGATGGCTTACTCAGTGGTGTTGGGAACCCTGATGGCTCATGGTGGGGCAGATGCGGTGCTATATCCTGCCCATTATGGTAGTTTACCCTTTGACCCAGAGGAGGAAAAGCGAATTCGAGATAGTTTGCGATCGCGTAATGTATTTCCTGTTCCCTCCGCTGGCATTCATGCTGGGATTGTCCCTAAGGTTGTAGCAGATTACGGACAACAGGTCATTCTTAATGCTGGCACTGGCATTATGGATCATCCCAATGGTCCTGCTGCTGGCGTTAAAGCATTTTTTGAAGCTCTAAATTGATGATAGGGTGATGGGGTCATGAAAAGATAGGGTTGATCATAAGTATGAGATACAGTTCAGTTTCTTACCCCTACTCCCTACTCCCGCGCCATCCCAAGGGCGTAAGTACCTCACCTTTTTGAGAACTACTATAGTAATGCCTATAGTAATACTATTTCATGAACATATCATCAACAGCCACAGTTCTTACTCAGGAGTGAGCACTCTTAGACTAAATACTACTGTGAATAGAGTTGTATTCTGCGACTTCGACGGTACTATTACCGCCGTTGAAACCTTTGTGGGCATGCTCAAACAATTTGCTCCCGAGTTGTCTGCCCAAATTATGCCCGAGCTGTACACTATGAAGCTGACTCTAAGGGAAGGTGTGCGCCAGATGCTAGAGTCAATTCCTTCAGCCAGCTATCCTGACATTATTGCCTATGCCCAATCCAAACCTATTCGGCCTGGTTTAGAGCAATTGTTAGACTTTCTTGAAACTCAGAATGTGCCTTTTATTGTCGTTTCCGGTGGTTTGCGCTGCATGGTGGAAACGGTTCTGAGTCAGGGAAGCACGGGGAAAAAACCCTTACTTGAGCGGGTAGCAGCTATTTATGCTGTTGATGTGGAAACGACCGGGGATTTTCTCAAGGTAACCTCTGAGTTTGAAGGAGATACAGAACTTGTGTCTAAAGTGCGGGTGATGGCACAACACCCGGCTCAAGAGCAGATCGCCATTGGGGATTCGGTAACGGACTTGAATATGAGCCTGAAAGCCCCGGTAGTATTCGCCCGGGATCGCCTCAGCAAATACCTGGAGGAGCGCCAAAAGCCCTACATTCCGTGGGATGATTTTTTTGATGTACAACAACAGCTATCCCAGCGGTGGAAGAATGCTTAATCTTGGCTCCTCAATCGGAAATGACCAGCAATTACTATCAGCAATTGATCCAAGACCAACCTTAATTACTGCTGCCAGTCACTTCTATCAATTAGGTTGGATGGTGGGCACAGCGGGTAACCTCTCTGCTAAACAGCCCGATGGCAGCTTCTGGATTACTGCTAGTGGATGCCATAAAGGGCAGCTAGGCAGCAAAGACTTTATTCGCATAGCCACTGATGGCAGGGTGGTAGAAAAACCATTACCTGAATCTCGTCCTTCAGCTGAAACAAGCATTCATCAAAGTATCTACTCTTTATTCCCAGATGCTAAAGCCTGTTATCATATTCACAGCATTGAGGCGAATTTAGTTTCTGGCTTCACTAAAGACGATACCGTGCTTTTGCCACCGCTAGAAATGCTTAAGGGATTTGGAGTACGGGAGGAGAACCCCCAAGTCACGGTACCAGTATTCGTCAACCATCTAGATGTGTCTCGCATTAGTAGAGAGATATGCGATCGCTTTCAGGCTGCACCGCCATCAATCAATGTCCTATTAATTCGGAACCACGGTATAACAGTTTGGGCGTCTTCCACCGAACGTGCCCAGATCTACTTGGAGTTAGCCGATTATATTTTTAGATACATGGTAGCTGCTCGACAAATTGAGCTTAGCACTACCTCAATCAAGAATTAACAAATACAATTGCTGAATTGCTCAATCGGAACAATTCAGCAGTTATTTAAGGCAATTATTTAACCAGACTTGATTGTAGTCCGTATACTGCCCATCACCAAAATCACTAGGGTAACTATGGTTAGAGGTACAACAAATGTCATCATGATAGTACTAAACTGTGATAAAGCTTGGTGTTGTGTGGCGTTGAGGAATAAATACAAGGTATAGGCACCGTAATAGCTTAAAAAGAGAAATCCCTCCCACCGGGAAATTTGATAGCCAGTAAAGAAAATTGGCAGACAAGCCACCGCTACTGCAATCATTACTGGAATGTCGAAGTTTAGGGCGGGAGTTGACACCTGTACACCATCAGGCACAATCAAGCTACACATCCCCAGCACCAACAGGATATTAAAAATATTGCTGCCAATAGCGTTACCTACAGCAAGATCTCGCTCACCACGGATACTGGCAATAATGGAGGTGGCAATTTCTGGAAGAGAGGTGCCAACAGCGATAATGGTTAAGCCAATAATCAACTCGCTCCAGCCAAACATCTTGGCTAGAGCAATAGCCCCATTAATCAGCCAGCGGGAACCTAGTACTAACATTCCTAAGCCGAAAACAATCAGCCCTAACTGAGTAACTATCTTTTTAAGGCTAGTACGAGACTGGCGATATTTGGTTTGAGGGGTATCCTGGTCTCGGATTTCCTGATTTTCCTTGCGACTCTGAATAATGGTGAATAAAGTATATGCGATCGCGCCAGCCAACAGGATGCTGCCATCAACTCTACCCAGTTGGCCATCCAAGCTCATAAACAAGAGTAGGAATGATATGCCAATCATCAAAGGTACATCTAATCGTACCAACTGCCGGGATACAACCAAGGGTAACATAGTTGCAGATATGCCTAAGATTAGCAAAATATTGGCAATGTTGCTGCCAACTATGTTACCAAGGGCAATATCCGCTTGTCCGTCATAACTCGACTGCAATGCTACGGCTAATTCTGGGGCACTGGTGCAGTAAGCGACTATAGTCAGCCCGATCACTAAGGGGGAGACACCTGCTACCAACGCCAACTGTGATGCGCCCTTCACCAAGATTTCGGCCCCAAAAACCAAAAGTACAAAGCCAGCAATAAATAAAATGAGAGTGATTATGTTCATTGACTGTGTGTGAGTAAGTCATTGAGGACGAGTTTACTTCATCAAGCATTAAATTTGCTATAACCTCGACTTAGCCCTGATAATTACCTAGGGTTTATTTAAACCGCAAACACCTCAACGATAACACATATCAAGGGTATTTTTTTCTGTGTTTACCTAGGTTTAGTTTTAGTTATTAACCTAATAATTTATTGGCTAACTGTTTCATATTATTTTTATCAACAAACTCTCTAAAAACAGTTGCTTTAAAGACAGATAGATAAAAGGCGGGATGGTACTGTAGTAGCGGTTCGAGAGTCTACTTGGCTCTTGAACTAGCCTATACAAACATTTCAACTCTACTAGGTGGGCTGCTCAGGATTACCAAAACCTTTGGCTTTCTCCTGAAGCTTGCTCATACTTTTCTCAGTGCCTTCACCTTGCCAAGTCAGAAATGCCCCAAACACACCCTTCTGATTCTTCGACTCCATTGAATCACTGACCAAATAGCTTCCTGTTGGAAACAACAGGGTGCGATGTTTCGTGAGATTATCCTGAACTGCTAGGCGAATGGCGGCTGTGTCATCAGTCATACCATCACCTTTGACACCGTAATCCCGCACATTCACCATGTTCGCATCCAAAGGATAGAGGGGATTCGCTGCTACTGAAGAACTGACCAAGCTGGAAAAGCTAGCAGGTAAGCCGATCACCAATAGTAGGCTGCACAGGTTTAGGGAGAAGAGCATGAGCGTGGCTAGGTGGGGAGGAATTCCTACTAGATTTTTAAGTCTTTGGGATTGGTATTTACGCGGTAGATGTATAAAAAACAACGCTTTTTGGAGCAGTACTGCCAAACCTTTACTGATCATCCAGCGGTACCGGTTCTTAGTTAATCGTGTTTTTAGCATTTTTACCTTACCACTTTCTGTCAAATAAATCACAATTTTTCATCTTTAATTAATTAATTTTTGTTAAATTTAATTCAAGCCAATCTGGCAACAGATCTAAGTACAACTTGGGTTTAATTGAAAATACTGAATTATATCAAGTCCGGTTAATTAGTTTCCCAATAATCCCTGAATTTTTGGTAATGCGTAATGGGGGATGGTTTATCATCAACTAGCAATTACGAATTACTAACTACCAACTAACAATTACTAATTACAAATTACCAATTCACCGCTCAGGAATTATGATAATTATTCAACGGAATTTGATAGGATACATCGATAGGTTTATTCCTCATAAAATTAATAAAAAAATGATGGATTATAAGTCAAACCTGTTAGTTATTTTGTTGTTAGTGATTTTGGTCTCAACAGTCATATGAAAGTAGCAATTCTTGCCGGGGGTCTCGGTACTCGTCTAGCCGAAGAAACCGACACAAAACCAAAGCCAATGGTAGCAATCGGAGGGCGACCAATCCTCTGGCATATCATGATGCATTATTACCATTATGGCTTCCAAGATTTTGTGATTGCCCTCGGCTATAAGGCAGAAGTCATTAAAAAATACATGGTGGACTATAGTTCACTTAATAGTAACTTAACGGTCAACCTTAACAATGGCAAAGTCATCCAGCACGGTGGTGGAGCACCGGATTGGACAGTTGATTTAATCGATACTGGTATTTACACCAATACAGGCGGTCGGATTAAACGGCTCGCTCCCTATGTAAACAATCAGACATTTATGCTCACTTGGGGAGATGGGGTTTCTGATGTCAATTTAAATGCGCTCCTGGAATTCCATCGTTCCCATGGCAAATTAGCTACCTTAACTGCAGTACGTCCACCTGCACGTTTTGGTTACTTAGAACTAGATGGAAACCAGATTACGGAATTCTCTGAAAAGCCTCAAACCCGAGAAGGCTGGATCAACGGTGCTTTCTTTGTTTTAGAGCCCGGAGTTTTTGATTATATCGACGGTGATGACACCCAGTGGGAAAAAGCACCACTGGAGCGACTCGCTAGAGATGGGCAACTGATCGCTTATCACCACACTTCATTCTGGCAATGCATGGACACCTTACGTGACAAGCGCAGGTTAGAAAGTCTGTGGAACAGTGGCAATGCACCTTGGAAAATTTGGGAGGAAAATAATGCGAGTATTAGTAACTGGTCACAAGGGCTACATCGGCACAGTCATGGTGCCAATGCTACTAGCTCAAGGGTATGATGTATTTGGTCTTGATAGCGACTTATTTGAACAGAGTACCTTTGGTGAAGGAATTCGAAAAATTCCAGAGCTAAAAAAGGATATCCGTGACGTTACGGCAACAGAACTGGAAGGATTTGATGCTCTAATCCACTTAGCAGGGCTTTCCAACGATCCTCTGGGGAATCTCAATCCTGACTTAACCTATGAGATCAATCATGCTGCTTCAGTTCATTTGGCTAAGTTAGCCAAAGCCGCAGGCATCGAGCGCTTCGTATTCTCATCGTCTTGTAGTAACTATGGCGCTGGTGGTGATGATTGGTTGACTGAGGAATCATCCTTCAACCCCGTCACTCCTTACGGCATTTCTAAAGTTCGTGTCGAGCAAGATGTTACTCAGTTAGCGGACAATAACTTTAGTCCTATCTTTCTGCGGAATGCCACGGCTTACGGTGTTTCCCGCCGTCTGCGCTTTGATCTAGTACTCAATAACTTGGTGGCTTGGGCATTTACCACGGGTCAAGTGTATATCAAGAGCGATGGCACCCCTTGGCGTCCCATTGTCCATATTGAAGATATTTCCCAAGCATTTATTGCGGTGTTGGAAGCACCTCGTGAGCTGGTACACAATCAAGCGTTTAATGTGGGACGCAATGAGGACAACTATCGCATTCGAGAGTTAGCCGAAATTGTCAAAGAAACAGTTCCAGGCTGCGAAATTGAATACGCTAAAGATGCTGGACCCGATAAGCGCTGTTATCGCGTTGATTGTAGTAAGATTATTCGGACATTACCCGAATTCAAACCCCAATGGAATGCCCCTCGGGGAGCTCAAGAACTCTACCAGGCTTATCAAACCGTAGGCTTAACCTTGGAAGAGTTTGAGGGACCGAGGTATCAGCGTATCGCTCACATCAAACAATTACTTAGCACTGGAAGATTAGATCAAACCCTGCGTTGGCGTACGGAGCTACCTAGATCTCCTCAAATACAAGCCATGAGTGTTTAGGAGTTGTTGGGTCATTGGTAATCGGTAATCGGTAATCCTACTCTAATTGCCAATTACCAATTACCAAAAGGCCAGAAACACTGGTTGCAGGCACTCTGGAGAATTAGTTAAATTTAACAAACAGTTAACTTGCCTATGGTTCTGGATATTTTTTTTGTTGATGGTTAACAGTTAATTGCCAACCGTTTACAGTCAACAATTAACAGTGATATTATTAAACTAATAATGTATAATTCCATGCCTATTTGTCGTGCTAACAGCACTGATGACTTAGAGTTAATTATTTCCTTCGGTTACACCCCATTAGCTGATGGATTACTTACTAAAGACCAGCTAGATAAACCTGAATATACTGCGCCATTGGATCTGGCGTTTTCTCCTAGCAGTGGTTTAGTCCAAATCACCGAAAGTGTCCCGCCCGAAATCCTATTTTGTCGAGACTACCCCTATTTTTCTTCTGTATCAAAATCGTTACTAAAACACTTTGGAGATAGTGCCAAAGCCATCATTGAATCAAGACAACTCAACAGCAACAGTCTAGTAATTGAAGCAGCTAGTAATGATGGCTATATGCTCAAGAACTTTCTTGAAAAAGGAATTACAGTGCTGGGAATTGACCCAGCCTCTGGACCTGCAGAAGCTGCCCAAAAAGCAGGTATTCCTACTCTTTGTACATTCTTTACGAAAGATTTGGCAATAGAGCTACACTCTGAAGGACGGAAAGCTGATGTTTTTCTTGCTAACAATGTCTTGGCTCATGTGCCAGATCTGAATGGCTTTGTAGCAGGAATTGGGGTTCTGCTGAAAGAGACTGGTGTAGCTGTGATTGAAGTACCCTATGTGGTTGACTTGGTAGATCACTGTGAATTTGACACTATCTACCATCAGCACTTATGCTATTTTTCAGTAACTGCTTTGGATCGGTTGTTTAGGAAACATGGTTTATTCCTAAATGACATCCAACGTACTCCAATCCATGGGGGTTCGTTACGCCTATTTGTGGAGCCTAAGGAACAGGTTAAGGAATCCGTAAAATCTCTATTAGCAGAAGAAGTAGCGCGGGGAGTTGACCGTATTGATTACTACCGTGATTTTGCTAATCGTGTCCAGGAAATTAAGCTTTCTTTACTGGATATCCTCTGGGATTTGAAAAAAAAGGGTAAAAAGGTAGCAGCCTATGGAGCAGCAGCTAAAGCAACTACTCTGCTCAGTTATTTTGGGATTAATAAAACCCTGGTGGATTATGTAGTGGATTTAAATCCATTCAAACATGGTCGCTACATGGGCATTAATCATTTACCGATTTTCCCACCATCAAAACTGTTAGAGGATAAACCAGATTATGTCTTGCTGCTAGCTTGGAATTTTGCTGATGAGATTTTGCAGCAACAGGAAGAGTATCGACAACAAGGAGGTAAATTTATTATTCCGATTCCACAACCAAAGATTGTTTAGAGTTTATGGTTGACGGTCAAGCAAGAGAGTAGGGAGTAGCGATCAGCGCGATCCTCTGAAAGAGCCGCTACGCGATGAAGCGAAGCTTCTGCGCTTGTGCGATTGACCGTTCGCGAAGCGTTGGGCAAAGCCCGAAAGGTCACGCTACGCGATGAAGCGAAGCTTCCGCGCTTGTGCGATTGACCCTAGGTCACGCTACGCGATCGCATAAAAATTAAAACATCCCTAAAACATCCCAGGTTCATTTTTCCAACCACAGATTAATTCTGTCATAACTGCTGCTCGCACACGCTAATAGGGATCTGATTGAGCTCGCTGTTGGAGAAAACGTAAAGTATCTGGGTGATCTTTAGAACTACCATTGGTGAACAGTTAAGATGGTGTGTAATTTGTAACTGATCTAGTTACAAATGCTTACTATCAAGTCAATGCTTTGCTAATTATAGGTTTTGATAACGTTGGTGTTGGCGATCGTAAGCTTGAATTATGGCGTTGCTGATTCTGGGTATGGTTTTGCCCCCCTAGCCCCCCAAGCGAGGGATTGCTCGCTTGGGGGGAACAAAACTATCAAAGTCCCCCAGAATTGGGGGATTTAGGGGGCTTCAATAAAACCAAATGATCGCGCATTCATTCCTTAATTCAGCAACGCCTGAATTATAGCGTTTCTAGGATTTATGAGGTACGCTTCTCAACCTCAAAGTCCCCCTTGATAAGGGGGATTTAGGGGGATATCTTTGTACCTCATGGCATAGAGAATTGCTATATGCGATCGCAAAATAGTAAAGACAAAAAATTTTTTTTTTATTGAGCTTACAGAATCGACTAGTATAGCCAGTCCTAATGACAGCACATTTAAATTATAAAAAAGTCACTCAAAATGATACAACAAGCATTGTCCAAAAATTTTGCTCACACACAACCGATTTCATTATCAGAACATATTTGTCCCAACTGTGGAAACCAAGGATTGTCCTTATTTTATGAAGTACACAACGTACCAGTTCACAGTTGCTTAATGATGTCAACCGAGGAAGAAGCCCTAGACTTCCCTTGCGGTGATGTGGTTTTGGGATTTTGTGAAGATTGCGGCTTCATCACTAATGTTTCCTTTGATCCCAGGTGGTCAGCTTACGCTCCCAATTATGAAGACCAACAGAGTTTTTCCCCAACCTTCAATCAGTTTGCCCTTGATCTAGCCAATCATCTGATCGACAAATACGACCTTCATAACAAAGACATTATAGAGATTGGTTGTAGCAAAGGAGATTTCCTCTTGCTGCTGTGCGAATTAGGTAACAATCGCGGTGTTGGTATTGACCCGTCTGCTGTAGTAGGACGAGTCCATAGTGAAGCCGCTGACCGGGTCACCTTTATTCAAGACTATTACTCAGAGCGCTATGCTGAGTATGTAGGTGATTTTATCTGTTGTCGCCATACCCTGGAGCATATTTATCCTACTGCTGAGTTTATTAGTACCGTGCGCCGCTCCATTGGCGATCGCCTCAATACCGTTGTGGTCTTTGAGATCCCGGATACCATACGAGTACTGAAAGACTTAGCCTTTGAAGACATTTACTACGAACACTGCTCCTATTTTACCCCTGGATCCCTAGCGCGATTATTCCGTGACTGTGGTTTTGAAGTGACTGACCTGTATCGAGCTTATGGTGAACAATATCTGTTAATTGAAACCAAACCTGTCACTATTGCATCTGACAAAGTACATCCTCTGGAAGAAAGTCTTGAGGAAGTTACTCAGCATGTCAAAAACTTCACCAACGAGATTAGCAAGAAGCTGGAGAATTGCAGGCAGCACTTAGAGCAGATGCATGCTCAAGGCAAGCGTGTTGTAGTTTGGGGTTCGGGTTCCAAATGTGTGGCTTTTCTAACCACTCTTGATACCACAGACAAAATTGAATACGTGGTGGACATTAATCCTCATCGTCATGGGAAATTTATCCCTGGTGTTGGTAAAAAAATTATGGCACCAGAGTTTTTGAAGGAATACAAACCTGATCAGGTGATTGTCATGAATTCCATATATTGTGATGAAATTCAGCAAATGTTGGATAAAATGGGAGTAAGTACAGAGGTTATATCTCTATAAATATCAGTCATTAGTTATGAGGTAAGCATTCAGCCGTCAGCTATCAGCTGATAGCTGATACGCAACACGCTGATAGCTGAATACTTACATACGTTAAGCAAATATTTTTATGTTAAAAATGTTCAAATGAGTGCTGATCAACCCCGCTTAAGCATTGGATTACCAGTCTACAACGGCGAAGAATTCCTCAGAGAAGCATTAGATTCAATTTTGGCTCAGACCTTTGAGGATTTCGAGTTGATCATTTCAGATAACTGCTCGACTGACGCAACTGAGGAGATTTGCCGGGAGTATCAGGCTAAAGACAAACAGAAAGCACCCAGCAAAGTTTAGCAATAACGGAAGGCTTGCATACTTGCAGGTAAAAGAGTGTTTGTCATTTGTGATTTTTTCTTTTTTGGTCGCCCCTTCAGGCCAAAATGGCAAATATTATAATAGGTTTTCTGGTACAAAAAAGTATGGAAAGTGAATAGGCTTACCCAAAATTTTTGAGGATTAATTAATTGTTTATAGCGGTTTATACTCCAATGAGCTAGACCAGAAGTCTCAATTAACAAGCTTTTCAGCTTTAAGGTGTACCTCACCATACAAAAAAATATATTACCCCTTATTATCCCTTTCTAAGGGATACGGTTAACTTATAACTTTTAACATTCAACATTCAACATTCAACATTCAACTTTAAAAATTAACATGAATAATTTCAGTAATAAAAATAACCATGTACGACTTGGCGATTATTGGAGGAGGAATCATTGGCTTATCCACAGCCATGGCATTGGGTCAACGTTATCCAGATGCCAAAATTATGGTACTGGAAAAAGAGAGCAGTTGGGCTGCTCACCAAACTGGCAATAACAGTGGTGTGATTCATTCTGGAATCTACTACAAACCAGGGAGTTTCAAGGCTAGGTTTTGTTATGAAGGAAACCGCTCGATGGTGGCATTCTGCCAAAAGCATGGCATTGATTATGACATCTGTGGCAAAGTGATTGTAGCAACTGAACCAGAAGAACTACCATTACTGGATACTCTTTACCAAAGGGGTTTGGAAAATGGTATAGAGATTGCCAAGATTACTGGTGAAAAGGTTAAGGAAATTGAACCCCATGTCCGTTGTTTAGCTGGAATTCGAGTTTATTCGACTGGGATTGTAAACTACAAGCAGGTCTGTGAAAAATACGTTGAACTGGTGAGTCTCCAGGGAGGGGATTTACGTCTCAATAGTAAGGTTGAAAAAATCCTGGAAACTGGGGATGGTTTAGTACTGGAAACCAACAATGGTAACTATCCCACTCGCTTTGTAATCAACTGTGCTGGACTACATAGCGATCGCATTGCTAAGTTGGGTGATGCTGAGCCTCCAGCTAAAATCGTTCCTTTCCGGGGTGAGTACTATGAACTCAAGCCAGAGAAACGCTACCTAGTCAAGCACCTAATTTATCCAGTTCCTAATCCGAATTTTCCTTTCCTAGGGGTTCATTTCACCCACATGATTGATGGCAGTGTCCATGCTGGACCCAATGCTGTACTTAGTTTCAAGCGGGAAGGCTATCGAAAGACTGATTTTGACTTGCGAGATTTTGTGGAGGTCATGAGCTATCCCGGTTTCTGGAAACTAGCTGTCAAACATGGAGACGCAGGAATTCAGGAAATCATCCGCTCCTTCAGTAAAGCTGCCTTTGTTAAGAGTTTGCAACGGCTGATTCCTGAAATCCAAGCAGATGACTTAGTTCCCACCCATGCTGGGGTCAGAGCTCAAGCCTTGAAAAATGATGGCAAGCTGGTGGATGATTTTTTAATTGTCAATAGTCCTAAAGCAATGCATGTTTGTAACGCTCCCTCTCCTGGTGCGACGGCTTCTTTGGAGATTGGTAATGCGATCGCTAGTGAAATCCCGACACTGAAAACTCTCGAAAGGATGATCTGACCCAAGTTTCCTTAAAAGCTATCAGCCGTCAGCTATCAGCTAACTGCTTATAGCTGATTATTTGTACTTTCCCTGTACTAGTCTCATGGAGTGAAAACTAGAAATGAACAGGTTATCTAACCACAACTGTCCTGTATGTGCCTCTGCCGATTTAGAGGTGTTTTTTGAGATGTTGGCGGTGCCAGTGTACTGTAATCTGCTGTGGCGATCGCGTCCAACTGCTCAAAACTGTTCCAAGGGAGATATCAAACTAGGGTTCTGTCCTAGCTGTGGTTTTATTAGCAACCTAGCCTTTGACCCTACTAAATTGGGTTATTGCCAGGACTATGAAAACTCCTTACACTACTCTCCCCGATTTCAAGACTATGCCCAATCCCTTGCCGCTGGATTGCTGAAGCGCCACAATCTCTACAATAAAGAAATTATTGAAATTGGTTGTGGCAAAGGGGATTTTCTCCTTTGCCTGTGTGAACTAGGTAATAACCGAGGAGTAGGTTTTGACCCGAGCTATGTTCCTAGGTCAGAGCATCAACAACTCCAGACTCAAGTCAAGTTTGTTCAAGATTTCTATTCACAGCTCTACCAAGAGTATCAAGCGGATCTAATTTGTTGTCGGCACACCCTAGAACACATTTCCAATCCCGCAGATTTGCTCAAGCCACTACGACAGGCGATCGGTTCTCGCCTTAATACCATTGTTTTCTTTGAAGTCCCCAACGCCTTAGATACCTTTCGCCATCTAGCGGTGTGGGACATTATCTATGAACACTGCTGCTATTTCGCCCCCTCTTCTCTAGGGCAAGCTTTTGTCAATGCTGGGTTTCAAGTTAGTGAAATCAAGGAGGCGTTTGGTGGTCAGTTCCTTTGCCTGGAAGCAAAGCCAGTCTATGGGGAAATCCCAAACAGCTATGGAAAACCCGATGAAATCGAGGTATTGACTCGCGATATTGCCAGCTTTACCGCTAGGTTTCAAGAGAAGTTAGAAAGCTGGCAGCACAAACTGACAACCATCGCTCAAACTGGGAAAAAAGCCGTAGCATGGGGTGCTGGCTCGAAAGGGGTTACTTTTTTGAATCTGCTCAAGAGCCAAGATGTGATTGATTACATCGTAGATCTCAATCCCCGCAAACAGGGGAAGTACGTTGCTGGAACGGGACAGGAAATTGTTCCACCAGAGTTTCTCCAGGATTACCAACCCGAGCTGGTTATTGTGATGAACCCGATCTATGAAGAAGAGATTCGACAGTTATGCAAAAATCTAGGTGTGAACTACCCCGACCTACTTCTTTGAGGTCGGGGCTTCCAGCTTGGCCTTTGGCCACGCTACGCGAACACGGAAGAATGCCTCAATTTGGACGGACGTCCGCGTCTTGGTCTTACTTCTTCTCCACTGGCGTTTACCTCCCCTGTCCCAGAGGAGGATAGCACTCTGATCCCTTCTGCTCTAATATTTTTAGCTGCATTACCATCTCTATCGTGGTGAGTTCCACAACTTGGACAAACCCAAGTCCTTACGTCTAGCGGCAACTCCTTGATGCGGTAATGACAATTAGAGCAGGTCTTGGAGCTGGGGAACCACCTGTTTATCTCAACCAACACTTTTCCTTCTTTTTCACATTTATAGGAAAGAAAGTTGACAAAAGTTCCCCAACCTAGATCAGAAATTGCTTTAGCTAGTTTATGGTTACGTTCGCGTAGCGTGCGCGTAGCGCTTACCATGCCCTTGACATTTAGATTTTCGACTACCACTACTTGGTTGTTGTCAACTATCTTTCTAGATAGCTTATGGAGGTAGTCTTGACGGACATTTCCAATCTGTTCGTATACCTTAGCTAAAATCTTTCTGGCTTTTATGCGCCTGTTACTACCCTTTTTCTTACGGGCAGCAATACGTTGCTTTTTAGCTAGTTTCTTTTCGTATTTAGCTAGGTGTTTTGGATTGCTAAACTTAGAAGTCTTTTCTCCATCATAGGTAATCGCAAAATCCTTAATGCCCAAGTCAATACCGATTACCTTCCCATCTGTAGATGGCTTGGCATCACCCAACTCATACTCCATTAGCACAGAAGCATAGTACTTCCCAGAAGGAGTCTTGCTAACCGTTACAGTTTTGATTTCCCCATCTAGTGGTCGGTGAATTACTGCTTTAACAACTCCCAACTTTCCAGGAAATTTAAGACAGTCGCCCACTTGTTTGACTTTTTGGGGGTACTGGATTGACTGACGGTGATGATATGACTTGAATCTAGGATATTTCGCTCTACCTTGGCCGTAGGCCACGCTACGCGAACAAAAAAGTTTTGATATGCACGACTGAGATTGAGACTCACAGATTGTAAAACCTGAGAGTAGCAATCTTTTAGCCATTCAGTTTCTTTCTCTTTTTTGAGTTTCGGCAGCATAGAGTTAAGTGCAGATTGTTTCAAGCCTTTGCCAGTTTCCTTGTAGGTTTCTATACACTGATTTAGTGCATAGTTCCACCACCAGCGAGCACACCCAAAATGTTGGGCTAATATATGAACCTGTTCTTGAGTGGGATAAATCCTGAGTTTGACGGCTTTATGTTTCACTGCGCTAACCTCTTTTATCGACCTTTGTTACTATTATATATATATCACAGTAACATGTCAAGCTAATTGAGGGGACGAAATTCCCCATCCCTGCGACGGGTGGGGAATTTCGTCCCCTCAAACTCCCCTACTCGTTAACTCCTGAGTTAATTTGTGTTTGATTGTTTTTGACTGTTGGCTTTAGTGATATCAAGTCCAGTTGAATACCCATCATCAAGAAGATTGATGGGGAGATTTTCAAATGTCTCCGATGAAGTCAACCGCCGCCAACAATAGTGACAATTTCGAGCTGGTCTCCCTCCTGCATTTGAGTCTGGCTCCAAAACTGCCGATGGAGAATTTCACCATTGTATTCTACCGCCACCAGGCGCGGATTTAAGCCTAGCTGTTCTAATAGCTGGGGTAGTTTAGTGTCACAAGAGCAGGTACGGGATTCACCATTAACTTCAAGGGTAATTTGAGTTGTGTTATTATAAATCATGAACGAATATTTACCAGCAAGCTATTAAAAATTAGTCACTATTACTTATTACCTAACACGTCCAACTATTATCAAGTTTGATGACATTAGGGTTTAGAAACCCCAGCTTCAAGAGATCGAAGAGTGTGCTCTCGTTTGAGCTGGGACAGAAAATATTGAGTCACTAGAGTTGGTTGTTCCGCCTCCATTATCCCCCGCACAACCGCCACTCGTTGAGCTCCGGCATCCAAGACATAGTTTAAATTGTTTGGATCAATTCCCCCAATTGCAAACCATGGAATTGTAGCATGCTCTTTAGCATACTTGACATAATCCAAACCAGCGGCTGGCTTACTCGGTTTAGTAGGGGTTTCATAGACCGGTCCAACACCAATATAATCTGCTCCTTCAGCAATTGCCCGGTGTAGTTCATCAGGGTTAGTAGTCGAGCAACCAATGATACGCTGGGAGCCGAGGAGCTGCCTTGCTAAGGAAATTGGCACATCTTGTTGTCCGATATGAACCCCATCAGCCTCCACTGCCAGAGCTAAATCTACCCGGTCATTCATAATAAACAAAGCACCGTAGTGATGGCACAGCTGGCAAAGTTTCTGAGCATCAGCCAGTCTGTCCCCATCATCTGCTTGTTTTTCCCGGTACTGTACCAAGGTTAGTCCACCTTGGAGAGCAGCCTCTACTTTGGCAAACCACTGGTCTGACAAGGATGTAATCAAGTAGAGATGCGATCGCTCTAGCAACTGATGACGCTGATATCCCAGTAAATGGCTTTCCAGGGTGTAAACCCGATAGCGCATCTGCTTAAAGGCGATACCCATCTGAGCATCGTATAGCTTACCATATTCTTCCAACACCCGTAGTGCTTCTTGAACCCGACACAAATTAGCCTGTAAAAGCTGCTGAATGCTCGAACGTCGTTCTTCCTGGGGATGAGTTAGTCCAGTCCCTGGATCCCCTGAGGTATCTCGGAAGATCCTGATTTCTGAGCTGTGCCAACGGGCTAATTCCTGGCGCATTTCCTTGCACTCCCCAGCCATCTGGGCGCTGTTGAGACCAAAGCGGCACCACTCCTCAATAATTCGCAAGCCTTCTCTAGCTCGGTCTAAATTTGCATCCAAAATTCGGCAGATCGCCGATTTTTGACCCATAATGCCGCTGTGTTGGTCATCCATTACTAACTACTCCATTATTCTCTATCCTAACAGTGGATGGAAAGCTTGTTTATCCGGTCAGTAACATTTAGCAACGGACACATTTCAAGTGATAAATGATTACAAATAGATTACAAATATCCTAGTTTATGGATACGATCAAGCTTGACATTCAACTCAACTCTTATGTCAAATTCCATGAACATTGGACCAAAGGAGAACAGCCATGAGTTTGATCAGAATTCACACCATAGAATTAACTATTTCCAATCCCGTAGCGTGGCCGAAGGCCAATCATTCCCACTGCCATCACCAACATCAGCCTAGAGGCTTTGATCTTGGGTTACCAGTGACAACGATTTTGCTGGGATTAACCTTTAGCATCTTCAGCCAAGCTATCCCTTCAAGAATGGTGCCACTAGGATTAGTAGGAGGAACCACAGCTTTAGCCCAATCAACTCAGGATGATCGGGGAAGGAACCTGGATCATACCATAGAAAGAAAATTTTTGTTTGTAAACCCAGTTACCGGAAACGACAGTAGTGGTGATGGCACCCAGGATTCACCGTTGAAAACTATCACTCAGGCGCTACAAGCTGCCCAGGCCAATACTGTGATTGTACTCTCTAGCGGTATCTACAGCAGTGACATGGGTGAAACCTTCCCCCTACTTCTGAAACCCGGTATCAAGCTACAGGGCAACCCCCGCACTAGAGGTCACGATGTGGTGATTCGCGGCGGTGGTACCTTTGTTAGTGCCACGGCTGCTAGTCACGATGTCCTAATCGTAGGTGCTGACCAAACGATTATTTCTGGCGTGACCCTTAACAATACTAATCCAGAAGGTTATGGTTTGTGGCTGGAAGTCGGTTCGGTTTTAGTGGAAGACAATACCTTAACTGGGAATACCAAAAGTGGGATTGCTGTGGAGGGAAATAGTACACCAACAATTCGCAGTAACTACTTCTACAACAATAAAGGCAATGGGCTCAGTATTTACGGAACCTCAAACACTCAAGTGGATGACAATGTATTTGAAAATAATGACTTAGGAATTCTGATTGCCGAAAACGTTGCACCCCATATCGTTAATAATCGCATCACTGGCAATAAAAATGGGGTAGTGGTTGAAACCAATGCTCAACCATTTTTCCAGAATAACCTCATTGAAAATTCCCAACTGGATGGATTAGTCCTCAAGGTCGGAGCTAATCCGGATTGGGGAAATTCACCAGAATCAACAAACAATACATTAAACAATAAATTAAACAATACATTTCGAGGCAATGGGCGGTTTGACATTAACAATCAGGAGTCTGAGCCTACTGTGATTGCTTTTGGTAATCAGCTAGGGCAGGAAACTAAAAGTGAGGTTAATTCAGTAAAAACTGAAAACGATATCATTCAAAAGTCGGAGGTTGAAACACCAGCTTTTAGTAAACCAGCTGTTAGTAAACCAGCCAGTACACCTGATGCTTCTGATAACCAAGCCGTTGTCATGGCAGAAAACTCTAATAACTCACAGAAGACTAAGCCTAATTCTCAGGAGAATCCAACCACCCCCAGCCAAGTCGTCCCATCCCAACCACCTGCCGAGAAGGAACCTACAAAGGAACCGACATCTGCTCAGGTCTCAGCAGCTTCATTTCCCGTTCCATCGAGTTTGGAGTCTCAGGCATCTACCTCGACTGATAACATCAGCAAAGACGCAGCACTAAATAATTCTGCAAGTACTGAATCTTCTAGACCAGCAGCAAGGTCCCAAACTCAGAGTCAGGAAACCTCTCAAACCCAACAGCCTTCTGATGCTAGGACTCAACGTTCACATTCTCAACCCCTGACACCCCTAACTCTGAAAGTTATTCAAAATCAGGAGCAGTCATCTTTTGAGGAACCAACATCTTCACCTAAACCAGGAGAGGATTCTAGCAGTTTTACTACAGCTTCACCGTCACAGGAAGTGATTGATGCGTCAAGTGACAGGTCAAAACCAACACCGGCAGCAGCCTCGACTGAGGAGGTTAACGTTATGATGTCAATGTCTAGTCAGATCAGTACACCGGTTAATCAAAATACTAGTAATCAAGATACTAGTGCTAGCTCCAATTCAGGTAGCTCAATTCCAGTGTTTTCTACAAGTACCCAATCAAACTCGGAACAAAGGGGACCTCAAGAGAATAATCCTACTTCAGCTCTACCCAGTCAGGGTTACCGGATTTTGGTAAATGCTGAGAGTGAGCAGCAACAAGATTTAATGCGATCGCTAATTCCCGATTCTTTCCTGACCTCCTTTGAAGGAAGAACTGTGATGCAAGCCGGATTGTTCACAACCCTCGAAAATATTGATCGGGTGCTGAAATTACTCAGTAGTTATGGTTTGAGCACCACTATTGTGCCTCTGAATTACTGATCAAACCAGGGAACAGGGGTAAGTTATCAGCTATCAGCACCTCAAGTATCAGCCTATGGACTACTTGAGGTGCTAGTTGAGGTGCTATCAGCCAAAGGCCAAGGCCAAGGGTAAATCCCCAGACTTTGAATTTTATTTTAAGCTGACGGCTGACAGCACCTCAACTAGCGTGAGCCATTCGCGTAGCGTGGCCATAGGCCAAGGCTCACGGCTGAATGCTTACGAACTGGGAATGGGGAACATTAAACAGCAATGGTTTGACCAACTACAAGGGAACTTAACACAGTCGGAATTTTCAACACTATGGGACTTGTTTCAACAGGTATATTAACTACAGTCATAGTTAGTTGAGGTGTTTTGCCCAATTAATGTTTTATAATGTTTTTTATAATGTTTTTTCTATTTTAAAGGGATTCCACAGAAGTTAGGATATTGAGCATCTCTGTTCACTATCTATTGAATATAATAAATTCCCGGAGCAATTCTAAAAGCTCTGATGAAATCTCATGACCCATATCTAATTCTCTGTACTGCACTGCTGCTCCCAAGTTGAGCAAATAATCTCGTAACCGGTTAGCAGCAGTTAAAGGAACAACCGTATCTTGTCTACCATGAACAATTAGAATGGACGGCAAGGATGAATCAACCTTTTGAGGGGTTCGATGCATATAGCCACTCAATAAGGCTAAACCTGCCAGGGGTAAGGTTAACCCTACATCTAGAGCCATTGCCCCACCTTGAGAAAAGCCACACAAAATTGTCGAGGACAGGGGAATACCTGTAAAACCTTGGAGAGAATGGAGCCAGTAGTTCAAGCGCTCTTCGCTTTCTTCTAATCTCCGATAGTCGTCTCTTGACAAGTCGTACCACATTCTGCCACCAGTTACCTGAGGGTGACTAAAAGGAGCATCGGGAATTAAAAATTGGGTGTTGGGCAAGTTTAACAATGGCACTAGAGATGCCACAGCTTGAGCATTAGCACCCCAACCGTGTAAAGCTACGACCAATCGTGCTGGTAGTTGACCGTTTGCTGGTGGAATTGAAATCGCTTCGAGAGACAGGCCTCTTACTCCTGAAGAACACAAGTGATCAGGATTCCAGATAGATGGGCTGAACTAGCGCACATTGAAGCTCTCCCCTAGGGAGTAGGTTTGAGGACTTAATCGGGGCTGCAACGCCACATCAGCCGAATAGCTAACTTACTTTATGCCGCGCTTTTCTAGTTTCAGCCCAAGATATCTGTTAATCTGAGCATAATATCACCAATCTGCTACATTTGTAAAGCTGTCGTGCTTTAGGATAATGTGGCGATCGCTATCAATAGTAATGGCTCCCTCATTCTTGAACTTGCTGAGCAGTCGGGTAACTGTAACCCGCGTCGTTCCAATCCCATTAGCTAAATCCTGATGAGTAAGACGCATTCCGATCCGAATACCTTCTGGTACTGGCTCACCAACTTCCCGTTTTAATAGCAATAGTAAATGTTGTAAGCGTACCTCAACCCGGCGCTGACCCGAGATTGCTAACAGGATCTCTGTCTGTCGCATCCGACGCACTAGTTGGGGTAAGATAGTTTGAGCTATATAGGGAGAATTGTTGATTTCAGCTAAAGAATACCATTTGAGACGGACATCAGTTAGGGCGATTGCCTGATAACTTGACAGCACAGAAAACCAATTACCAAAGAATGCAGAAGACTCTGCCCAACCTAACCATATCTCTTCCCCTTCTGGGGAAAGGGTACTGAGTTGGACTCGGCCCTCGTCTACCTCCCAAACACCCTGTGCTACTAGAGGGATCTGCTCACCCCTAGCGTAGAAATGCAATCGGCGTTTAACCTTTGGATCTTGCTGCTTTCTCTCTAGAATTGCTCTCGAAAATTGGTGCATAGGGGCAACTCTGGTGGATACTTTCCCTACCTTAAGGCAATAAGGTAAAGGGTCGGTAATCAAGAGATTAAGCCATTACACAGAGGAACAAGATCGATGTTACCTCTGAGTCATTGTCCTTAACCTGCCTACCACTAAAATGCCCTTTATAAAATTAATTATGTAAGTATGACGTAGAAGTATGAGCTATGAATGATCAAGGATGAAGTATGAAGATCGATGTCACAGATGAGTCATTGTCCCTATCTCCCCTACCGCTAAAACGCCCTTTATTAATGGTTGGTCACGGCACTAGAGACCCCGATGGGCGTCAGACTTTCCTTGATTTTGCCCACACCTATCAAACCTTGAACCGTTCTCGGCCAGTAGTGCCTTGTTTTTTGGAACTGACTGGTCCAACTATTCAACAAGGAGTAGAGAGTTGTGTCCAGCAGGGTTATACAGAATTGACTGTATTACCGATTTTACTGTTTGCAGCTCGCCACAATAAATTTGATGTTACTAACGAGTTAGACCGGGCAAGGGCAAAATATCCCCAAGTCAAATTTCACTACGGGCGTCATTTTGGAATTACTACGGGAATTCTGGATTTATGGCGGCAACGGCTTGCCAAACTTGACCAACCCCAACCAGAGTTACCCGTTAGCCAGTTGAACGGTGAACGTTCCCATCTAGAACCTTCAACACAACAACCTCTAGCCTTAAAAAAGGACACAGTACTTCTATTTGTTGGTCGTGGCTCCAGTGACCCTGATGCTAATGGTGATGTTTACAAAATGGCTCGCATGCTCTGGGAAGGCAGTGGCTATAAAACTGTGGAAACCTGCTTTATTGGCATTACCCATCCTCGGTTAGAAGAAGGCTTCCGTCGCGCCCGACTATACCAACCTAAGCATATTATAGTACTTCCTTACTTCCTATTTACCGGGGCTTTAGTAAAAAAGATTTTTGATATCACAGCTCAGCAGCAGAAACTTTATCCAGAGATTCCCTTGACCTGTTTACCAGAAATGGGAATTCAGCCTCAGCTGCTATCTGTGCTCAGGGACCGAGAAATCGAGGCTCAGTTGGGGCAAGTGCAGATGAATTGTGAGATGTGTAAGTTCCGCCTAGCAGCGATTGGTAATGGTGCTGACAACGGACACTCCCACCACCATCACCACGGGCATCACCACCACCACCACTCTCACCAGCATAATCACAATACTCCAGACCCCTATCAAGATTTGGAAAAATACCACCAGCGTATTTGGCAAGCACCCTAGGGTTGGCCGGTTGAACGCGATCGCGTGGCCTTTTGGCCAAGGTTAACAGGTTGGCTGGTTGAAGGTTGAAGGTTGGCTGGTTGAAGGTTGAAGGTTGGCTGGTTGAAGGTTGACAGGTTTAAGGTTAACAGCTTGAAGGTTAACAGCTTGAAGGTTAATCCAGACAACCTCCAACCTATACTACAAGGGACGCCTGGGCAAGAACAACATTCAACCAAAGAACCTACCCTACACCGAACGCCAAAGGCGAACAACCCCATAACCTTCAACCTTCAACCCCATAACCTTCAACCTTCAACCTTCAACCTTCAACCTTCAACCTTTAACCCCATAACCTTGGCCAATAGGCCACGCTTCGCGAACAACCTTCAACCCCATAACCTTTTTTGACTGACCAATGTCTCAAGACTTTAACGTTGGCGATCGCGTAAGAGTAATTACATTACCACGCTACGTCAAAACTGCTGAACCAATGCCCATGTTACGACCTCCTGATGTGATTAAAGTTGGGGAAGAGGGAGTAATCCTCGACCGACGTCCAGGAGGATACTGGGGTGTTCGCTTTTCTAGAGGAGCATTTCTGATCGATAGTCAGTACATTGAGTTAGTTCAGGAGGAAAATCCAAACCCCTAAATGCTAATCGCTTTTTCCTGCTGATGTGCTTCTGCCCATGTACCTTATTTACAAGATGAGCTTAATATTATCCATAGCGATTACAATTTTGCAGTCTGAACGTGACTTGGGAGATAGATGTGTACAGCTTCCTACAGTCCCTCGGAATTGCCAACCCTAGGGGAAGTGGCTGGCTGGCAGTCATATTAACTTTCGGATTGGCATGGGCAGTGACTAGATGCTTGATGCCAACTTTACGCTCATTTGCCTTGGAGGTTGGTTGGGCTGACCAACCCAATGCTCGGCGGCTTAACCAAGAACCCTTACCCAATGCAGGAGGCTTAGCTATCTATACCGGAGTCGTAGCTGCACTGGTACTAGCTACTCTCCTTAGACCGATTGTCATCGAAGGGGTGTTAGCTCAAGTGCTGACTATTCTCCTGGGGGGCTCGGTTCTGGTACTGGTAGGTTTTATTGATGATCAATTTGGTTTGCCTGCCTATGTACGCTTGTCGGTTCAAATTATTGCTGCCCTGTTGTTAGTGGCTAGTGGTGCAGGGATTAAAGCCACCTTCGGGACTCCGATTGATGTCCAACTCTCCATGTTACTTACGGTTCTATGGGTTGTGGGTATTACTAATGCCATTAACCTTATGGATGGGATGGATGGTTTAGCAGCAGGGGTCAGCTTTATTACTGCTATGAGCCTGTTAGCGGTTTCAGCTCAGTTTCCCAGTCGTGCCGCAGCAACATTGCTTCTGGCAGCCCTAGGGGGGTCAGCTCTTGGCTTTTTGCGCCATAACTTCCATCCTTCCCACATTATTATGGGAGATGCAGGTGCGTACTTTTTCGGGTATGTACTAGCTGCCAGCAGCATTTTAGGGTCTTTAAAAGTGACTACGGTATTTGCCCTAGTCCCTCCAGTAGTGTTTTTGCTATTGCCAGTTCTAGATACTACTCAGGTATTTGTGCGACGGTTGATCAATGGTAAAAACCCTCTAACTACCCCAGGTAAAGACCACCTACATCACCGCTTGTTAGCCTTTGGTTTTTCCCAGCGCTATGTTGCCCTTATCCTTTGGGGCATTACCTTAGTGTCTAACTGGCTAGCGATGAAACTACAAGATATGACTCCTAGGGTGATCTATGCCACGACAGGGGGTATCATTTTGCTGTTAGGCATTACTGTTTTGCAAAGAATTAGAGCGAAATGAAGCGTTGCCCAATTGTGGAATGATTCAGGGTAATCGGTAATTGGTCATGGGTCATGGGTAATTGGTAACTGACCCAACTCTACTTGGTATCCCAAACGATAGTCAGCAATGCCCTGGTCAGTGCTGGCAAGAGCAGCATGTGCGTAGGGCGTAAGCTGACTACTCTTGCTCTGGAATTGAACGGACAATCAGCCCGCATTCCACCATCTTCGCGATAGCAAGTGGTGGTTAGGGCGCAAGGGAAGTGGGTTGGCATTTGTGGTATAATTTGCTTAACTACTTTGGCACTATTACCCTCCAGACCAAGAAAGCTGGGAATTAAGGGTAGATATAAGACCGATGTAGCCAAGTTCGTAACTCTTAAGTCTTGGTGTCGCCCGATTAGAAAAGTAGGGAGCTTGCGCCAAATAACGATACATAACCAAATACAGAATTTGTTTCTATAGGCTCTAGCCGGAAATGAGAACGAGGTTCAGTATGGCAAAAGTCCCTGCTGTTCACCGAGAAGCGCGGTTTCCGAGTATACGGGTAGCTGTCTCTATCGAGAAGAGTGTCCTACTTGGATACCACCACCTCGCCCTTAGGCAGGTGGTGGTGCTTCATATATTAAGATATATTAAATTGTCAATTAAATTGACATATTATACGAGACCGCTGCTAAAATAAATTGGGGGTCAGACCCTACATAATTTAATTGGGATTAAATGATATAATATGCATTTTATTATTATATCCCGATTAAATCACCTGCTTTGAGGCGATTTGCTAGCAACAAAGCCGCCCTCTTCAGTAAGCAGCAAGACTACCGCAATTTAACAGATCACTTATTGATGCAAAGCGCGAGTAGGGGTTTCTCCCAAGACCGCTTAGGTGCCCTTGACCCGTAATTAAATTCGCCACGGGTCGCACCTCTGCATCGCTTTACCCAATTTCTTGCTTGCAGCGGTTAAAGATGACCAATTACCCCTTAATTAATCTCTTACTACCAGCTGTAGTTATCTCCAGCACGATATTTTCTAGTTTGACCTTACCGTTTGTTTTCAACAAATCAAAACCAATCGTTGTTGAAGTTAAACCGTTTTTCAACGTCGAACTTAAACCTATCTTCCATGAAGACCATAAGGATTTAGCAATTCCTTATCTTGGCGTTGCCATCCTAGTGAGTGTGTTAGCTGGTCTTGGCACTGTTGAAGTGGGAAGGCAATGGCAAAAATACCAAGCATCAGTCAGAGAAAACAACAGACAACTCCTCCAGCAGATCCAATCCCTCAACCAAGCCGAATCCGAACCAGAGGATGAACCAGATGTTCCAGAATACCAACCAGATGTTTCAGCAATAGCTCTTACCCAGACCGATGATTGGGTCAGAGGTCGAGCACTAACTCCTCCTAACACTCAATCGTTTGCTGTTGAACAACCCTATGGTGTTGTTGCAACCAATAAAGTTATTCAGTTTAAACGGAATAGAGTAGCTCAAACTAGAGGGATGGCTGTAAATGCCAACCAACTCAAGTTTTACCCTGAATCCCAAAACAATAATTCAGTTCAACTCGGAGCTTCCCCTGTTCCTGCTCTTGCTCTCCTTCAGGATTTGGAATTATCCTCCAGTCATATTATTAAATCCCGTCAGGATTACCAAATCTGCTGGATTAACGTACCTCATTTAAGCAGACGCTTATTAGCCATTAACGTTGATGGTCAATACTACAGTTTTTTACGATTAGAAAAAACCCAAGAACAACTGATCGCTATCTTGTCTAAGGTAGCTGATCAGCTGGATAAAATAGTAATTACTCATATCGATAAAGGCTATGTAATTTGGAATTGGGAACAGGAGGTATTATCTAATAATTAATTTGGAATATTTTTAAATTTAAACTATCGTAAACAATATGAATACTGAGGACATTCAGTCACAATATTCTCTTGGGGAAAGAGATTTTAGTGGAGCTGACTTAAGTCAAGTCAACCTCAGCCAGGTAAATCTGGAACGGGTAGTTTTATGGCGAGCCGACCTGAGTCAAGCAATTCTTACTGGCACTAATCTCAGTAGCGCTGATCTCTGGGGAGCTAATTTGAGGGAAGCCGACTTAAGTCAAGCTGTTCTATGTGGTGCTAATCTGGGTCAGGCAGACTTGAGCGAAGCTATTCTACACTTAACTAACCTCCATACTACACTATACAATTTTTCCACTCAGTTTCCGCCAAATTTCGACCCTACCAAGGCAGGAGCTTATTTAATTGCCCCTGAGGCTTTACTAACAGAAGCTAAATTGAGTGGGGTAGATCTCAGTGATACCAATTTAAGCGGTGCGAATTTGACTAGAGCTGACCTGTGGAAAACTAACCTCAAAGGCGCTGATCTCAAACAAGCTAATCTAACCCGTGCTTGCTTGATTGGGGCTGACTTACAGGATGTTGACCTAACAGGAGCTAATTTGAGCCGCTCCAATCTGATGGGGGCAAACCTGAAGGGTGCTAAGCTTCTAAATGCAACCCTGAGCGGTATACTCTACGACGAAACCACTCAGTTTCCTGAAGATTTTGACCCAGTGAAGGCAGGAGCACATTTAATTGCTCCTGGTGTATCTCTACCAATGGCTAACCTGAGTCAGTCAAACCTCAGTGGCGTGGACTTAAGCGAAGCAGACTTATCCCAAGTTGACCTGAGTCAGGGTCACTTTTTTGGTATATCTTTGCTTAGAGCTAATTTAAGGAAAGCCAATTTAAGAGGAGTTCAATTCTGGGAAGCGGATCTACGAGAAGCCGATCTACAGGAAGCGGATTTGCGGGGAGCGGACTTATGGTTGAGCCTAATTAGTGGCGCGGATTTCAGGGGAGCAGATTTAAGGAGAGTTAACTTGTTTGGAGTAGATCTGTCGGCCACTAATCTCGAAGGGGTTAACCTCAAAGGAGCAATTTATAACCAACAGACTCAATTTCCTGAAGATTTTGACCCCACAGCCCATGGCGCATATCTCATTGCTCCGGATGTGTCTCTGTTTGGGCTAAATCTTCAGAGGGCTGACCTCAGAGGAGCTGACTTGAGTAGGGCAGATTTGAGCAAAGTCAGCCTGTTCGGGGCAGATCTTTTCTCGGTTAATCTCGAAGGAGTCAATTTGCTCGGAGCGCTCTACGATGAAGCCACTCGATTTCCGGAAGGGTTTGACCCCAGCCAACACGGAGCCTACTTAATTGCCCCCGGTGTATCATTTTCAGATCAAGAGTTAAGTGGGACTGATCTCGGGGGAGCTAACTTGAGTAAGGTAAATTTGCTTGGTGCAGATCTGCGCTGTGCTAATCTCGAAGATGCTAAATTTGAGCGATCGCTCTATAACCAAACTACTCAATTTCCGGAAGGGTTTGACCCTAGTAAGTTGGGAGCATATTGCATTGTGCCTGTTGCTTCCCTGTCAGGGAAAGATTTGAGTGGAGTCAACTTAGGAGGAGTTGACCTTAGTCAAGCTGACCTAAGTGGGGCTAATCTCAGTCAAGCTGACCTTTGGGGGGCAAACCTGAGTCAGGCAAACTTAGCAGGGGCTAATTTGACAGGTGCTGACCTGTTAGGGGCAAATTTAATTGGTGCTGACTTAACCAAGGCCACTCTAAGTGGTGCTAATCTCCATGGGGCACAACTTAAGGATGCTAAACTAGCTGGGGTAGACCTGAGTGATGTTGACTTGAGCAATACCTTTATCAGTGGGGCAATTATGCCTGATGGTACGCTTCACCGCTGAGCTGTTAGAAGGCAAAAGGCAAGCCTTCAGCTATCAGCTATCAGCTATCAGCTTATGCGCTACGCGCACGCTACGCGAACAGCTTATGGGGAAAGTCTCAGCGTCGTTCGCACAGCGTGGCCATTCGCGTAGCGTGGCCGAAAGGCCAAGGCCAAAGCCTGTGCCACAAAGCATCTCAAGTAGCGTGGCCAAGGGCTTTTCCCCAGACTTTAAATTCTGATTAATCTCGAACTATTAGGTGCGACCCGTGGCGAATTTAATTCTTAATGGGTCAAGCCCACCTTTAAATTATCATGTTTGCCCACGCTACGGAAGGTTTATTTTGAGCTGTTCGCGAAGCGTGAGCTAAAAGCTCACGGCTGACAGCTGACGGCTGAATGCTACGTAGTTTAGATGGGAAAACTCTGAACAAAGGTTGTCTGAAAGTCAGCGTTATAGGTGGCTTGGTGGAGATTGATCAGTACAACTATGTTCTGTCTATTGGGGGATAAACGAACTTCTCTGATGGAATATTTCCTGATAGCTTCACGGTAATTGTTCAGTTTACCTAGGGTCAGTTGGCGATAATTGTAATTCATGACTAGCTGCATTGAAGCCCGGTCTATATCAGACATTCCTCCAGATAAAACCGAGGGAATATAAATTTGTTCTAAACGAATCTCTAGTGGGTCTTTTTCTTTATCCACCAAGACCTTAACCGTCTCAGTGCCATTAGGTTCAATGGAACGCTCAATAATTGGCAGTTTTAGTCCTACTTTTAGTTGATTGAGTCCTAAGCTCCGTCTTATTCTTTGGGTTTTCCTTAGTAAGCTATCTTCAGCGTCTTTAGGAGTGAGATTGGAATCCGAGTAGTTATAGTTAGTTTCTAGACAACCCTTCTTGACACAAGCGTTAGTGGCTACATCGATAATTTGGATTTTGGCAGTAGGAACCTTTGTGACATGGTTTCTAGCACTTTCCAGATAAATATAGTTGCGGCTATCTACGGAAAAACCTGACAATCGACGATTGGTTTTGACAATAAGTGCTAATCCCTCCTCCCCAAGCAATAGTAGGAAGAAGCTAGCAATCAACAAACTTGAATATAAATAAAAGCGTTTCATCCGATCACCCATACCCTTTCGACTTCCCTAATCCTTTAATTGGTATTTTCCATACCAGTGAGGATGTTTCTCTGGAGTATAGCGTTTCCTAGTCTAATCAGGTAGATGTCTAGTCAGGTAAGCTGTTACCAAATCAAATAACTTTAAAATCAGAGATAGTCTCAATCCACACCCTTGCTCCACATTTGAGGGGATCATCGGGGCGATACATCACTCGACAGGGCCCATTGACTTCCACGGTATGACCATAAGTGTTTTGAGAGCCTCGTTTGACGGTAATCACAGGGTTGCGCTCTCCCGTCGTGAGATTTTTCCGAATTACCCTTTGATTAACATGAATCACAGCCTTAGTGTACTCTCTGCGCTTTGACCAGTTCCGCTTTGGACCGCGAGTGCCAGGAGTAACTACTGGCATGCCATCAAACAGAGGAATCACCCAAGTTCTACCCACTTTATAGGCTCCTTTCACTCTGCCTTTGCTCAGAAGGTAACGGACGCGAGTGGCGGAAACACCTAGTAAATCGGCGGCTTGTGCGGTAGAAATCATCATGGGTGGTTAACCATTGCGTTAACGATACTGTTAATATAACAGAATTTTGGAGAAGATGCAAGGAATAGGATTTTAGGTATTAATTACTAGGTCTAGGTGCAGGGAGCAGGGAGCAGGGAGCAGGGAAAAAATTCTGTATAGTGCGTTCGCTTTTAGCGTGGCCTACGGCCAATCGCGTAGCGGCTCTTTTGGAGCATCCCGTAGCGTGACCTATGATCAATCGCATTCGAGGCAAAGCGCCTCCGTTGCGGCTTTCCAAAAAACTATTGCATTGACGCATCAATAATGACTGTGGGTGGCCACATCAAAGTTAATTATTAGCTACAGTAAATGCGTTCGCGTAGGGTGACCTATAGTCAATCCCATTATCAGTCAAAGCGCCTAGTTCTGGGTTTCCAAAAAACTATTGCATTGGCGCACCGATAAATCCATAGGGGAGATAGTTTTTTGATAAAATAATAATATCATGTCCGGATAATTAGTGATAAAAAACCTTCTGGGATTACACCTTACTCTTTTACTTCTGCCTTCGATTTCCGCCTAGTGTAAGTATTCAACCGGACATGATATTAAAACTAATTAAGTCCGATTTATTCTTAGCCTTTGATTTTGCCGCTGCCATAGGAATCCACATATAACTAGCCCAATCACAAGAATTGCAGAGACAATGCGAAAACTTACTTGTTCTCCAAACACTAAAGCCTCAACTGGCGCTGTTGTCACTGAAAATGGGGTGTCTACTTGGAGTTGGCTAGCAGATAAACGGGAAAACAGAATGCCAATCAGCGTTATACCCATAACCTGACCTAAGGCTCGTGAAAAGAACCAGAGTCCAGAGGCAACACTGAGATATTGTGGAGGTACGCTGCCCATAATGGCACTTTGGTTAGGGGGTTGGAACAAACCGTAACCGATTCCAAAGGGAATTATCCGCAATAAATAGCCCTTAACAGTCAACTCTTCGCTAAAGGTGCCGATCGCCAAACAGCCAATTAATAATAATGTCATTCCGATCGTACTAATGCTTCTTTCGCCAAAGCGATCTGCTAGGGAGCCTGCTACAGGGGCTACACATATTCCTAATATAGGGATGACTGCTATTAATAAGCCAACCTTTTGCTCTGAATAATGGTTAACTAGTTCTAGAAAAAAAGGCAAAATAAAAACGACTGCATTGACAAAAGTATAGCAAAATACGCTTAAAATTAGACTTAAACTTAATTCCAGGGTTCGGAATAAACTAAGGTTAAGCAAGGGTTGAGCAGATTTTTTCTGAGACAACAAAAAACTCACGAAACCAATTACCGCGACCGCCAGGAAAATCAAAGTTATATTACCACCTAAATCCCCTTCTTGTAAGCGCGTCATCCCGAGTAAAAAGCAGGTTAACGTTATCGCCAAAATCAAAGCTCCCCCAAAATCAAAATACTTTTGACCTGAATGACTGGTCCCCCCTGGAGCTAATACAATCACCAAGACCATAGCAATTAAAGAAATGGGCACGTTAATCAAGAAAGCTGAACGCCATCCCCAATGCTCTATGAGTAAACCGCCTAGCGTCGGTCCCAATGACACACCAGCCCAACCCGTACTAGCAACGATCCCCAAAGCGAATCCTCGCTTTTCATTGGGGAACACCTCAGTCACCATCGCAGGGGTTAGTACTGCAATAAACACAGCCCCAAGCCCCTGAAATATCCGTGCTGCAATCAATAAGTATATTGTGGTAGCGGTTCCACATACCAATGAACTTATGGCAAATGCTGTGAGTCCGATTATATAGAGCAATTTCTTGCGCCACATATCCCCTAATCGAGCCACACAAAGTACCAGGACTGCCAGCATTAGGGAATAACTTAGGGGAACCCACTCAACCGTAGCAAAATCGCTATGGAAATCTTCTACCAGTGTTGGCAAAGCCAAATTTACAATATGAACATCTAGGGAGAACAGAAATGTTCCTAAACTCACAGCCAATAAGACCCACCATTCTTTAGAGATAGCTGTTTCACTGGCTTCTTTACTTTTCATCTGCTCTCACAAATAGTTATTTTGGCTCTTTGGTACTTACTATAGCAATCCTAAATGATTTATACAACAAAAGCTTATTCAATTCTTTACTAATTAGGTGGGTTTAATTATCCGTAAAATAGCGATTGATAGTCACAATGGTGAAAACATCTTGACTACAGTTTTCCAGCTTCATTCTGAAATTCTGAGTTTTAACGTTTATTTATACCCACCTAATTATCCAGGAATTTTAGCGCTTATCCTCCAGAAGAGTTGTACAAATAATTTAGGCTCAGTCTACACCAACAGCCATTGGACCATACCATTGACTATACCATTTACGAAGCTCTTTACTCGTGGCACCAAAAGGAGGTTTCTCTTTGTGCTCCAGAATATGAGCAACCATTGCAGAGCTACGTGCACAGAGGAATAGTCCTGTTCCATAGGGTGGCATCATCCCCAAAGACAACAATATAGGAGCGGTAATACCATCAATATTTGGATAAATTGCCAGTTTCTCTTTAAAAAACTGAGCTGTAATATCATAAAGTTCAATAAAATCTGATTGCAGCTCGATCTCCGCTATAATTGAACGTAGACGATGGCTTCTTGGATCTACCTTAAATACCGGGTGCCCAAAACCGGGGATCTTTTCCTTTTTGGCAAGCCGCTCTTCCAGTAGCTTAATCACTATTGCTTCTCGATCTTCTGAACCGTATTGATGGATGATAGTTTGATGGAGAGCAGTGAAGAACTCCATTGATTTTTCGCAGGCTCCCACGTGGGCAGGTCCTGCAGCTGTAAAACCGGCAGCGAGCGCTTGGGAGATGGGAACTCTGGTAGTGATGGCAACCCGGGGCAACACAACTGTCGGAGCAATAAAACCCCAGCCAGCATGAAAGCTAACCATCACATCGTTGAAGATTTTTCTTTCAGTTGAGTTGCTAAAATTACTGTTAGTACAGAGCGTAAATAAAGCTTCGATATAGTCTTTATCTCCCGAAGTAAATTGAAGACTTTTACCATCACTATTTTTCCGGTCAAAACTTTTTCCCTGAATACACTGGATACTTTCGATCGCAATAGCCATTAAGGCAGGAATTAGGCCGACATAATAGAGTCCAATTTGACTTTCTCGATCCAGTCCTATTGCATTCAGGTCAAACCCAGCGATAATCTGTTCAAAGGACTTGGTTTTTTCAACCATCAACCCGGCAATAATGGCCTGAGAAAACGTTGCACCTGAGGCGACTACAGTCCGAATCACTTCTAGGACTGGATCATCCTCTGTTAAAGAAGACAGGGCACTTACAAGGTAGCGATCGAGAAGTTTTTCTTGGGATGGAGTCGCCTCTTGGCCGGTAAGTAAGTGATAGATAGTCCCTGAAAATGAAAAATTACCAATCAAGTCGTTCAGGTTTCTATTACGAACATACAGTTGCTCTGGATTGAACCTGGGTCCGTCAATATCTGTACCAATATATCGATATCCCATGTTATATTAGTATCTCCTAAGGTATAACTAAGCTTAGATTTATCTCTCAATTCAGCTCTACAACCCAGTGTCGAGGTAAAACTTGAAGCCCAGATTCACTTGGCTTGATTGCTTATAAGTGTTCACTACATACTTGACTCACTTACTAGTCAAATTAGTACCACTATCCTCACCCAAGACCAACATCTGGTTCAAGCTAGACATTCTTCCATATCCTCAATACTTCCCCAGCTTCATGGGGAAAGCATTTTTCTTCATAAATCTTAAAATAGGTTGGTGGCGATCGCCTATTTCCTTTATTTTTACTTTATAAATGCTCTGTTTGAGCAAATATATAGTTTTTAACCTCCCCAGCTTCAATCTACATCTTCTTACTCTAGAATGATTTGCCCTGCACAATGTAGGGGATGATCCGGGGGATACATTACTCTAGATGGTCTATTGACTTCCTTTGTATGACCATAAGTGTTTTGAGAGCCTCGTTTTACGATAATCAACAGCGTTGCACTCCCCTTGAGATTGTTGCAAATTACCTTCTGATTAACCTGGATAACAGTAGTGGTAATCTCTACCCTTTGAGCAGTTCCAAAAAACTATTGCATTGGCGCACCGATAAGTCAAATGGGTGGCGACATCTGTGGCTAATCGTATTAATGACTAATTACAGTAAATGCGATCGCGTAGCGGCTCTTTTGGAGCATCGCTTTTAGCGTGGCCTACGGCCAATCGCGTAGCGGCTCTTTTGGAGCATCCCGTAGCTTGACCTATGGTCAATGCCATGATCAGCGCCTCGGTTCCAAGTTTCCAAAAAACTATTGCATTGGCGCACCGATAAGCCAAATGGGTAGCGCTATAGCAAATTTCAGGCAAATACTTGATATTTGGCTAAAATTACCATAATATCATAAATAGGTTGATACAGCAAGCCCACCGAGACGAGCCGTAACCAACCGGGAGCGAGATGCCAGACCCATAGCTTTGCCCGGCAAGGTCTGCCACTGGCTCTTGCAATCAAGAAGGCCACTTATTTGAACTTCCCCATCCGTCGCAGGAATAGGGATTCCCAGGCACAACCTAATTGGCTGTTATCGACCTGGGCGTAACTTTCCCCCGCACGGTCGGTAGCTGGTAGGGTCAATACCCAGTTTTTTTTTGAGACCCTTATTTTTTATATTAACACTATTTAAAATTCATCCCCGACCTAAGAGGACGGGGTATTCTTTTCCCTTTAAAACTCTCTCCTTCGAGAATAATGAAAAATTATCCAAAGAAGGATCCACAGACACACAACCCAAGTTGTGCCAAAGCCCAGGTCGATGGATATCAGCAAGCTCTTAGGGATTTTGGCATCACTGAATTACTCGCGAAGCTCAGCCATTGCAGTGAAACTGGCTTCCATACCAGGCTACCGATCCAGCCTATTGAAGCTGATGCTATTGCTGCAGTGCTAATTCAGCAACTCACTACCAGTCTCAACCCTAGCTGGCTAGCTCCCTATCTCCATGGCTTTCAACATCACCAAGGAGTAACAGATATAGCCTGGGAAAACCATTTGCTTTCTTTAGCGCTGGAGGTGGCATCATGAACAAACCTGATGCTTCCTTAACTCAGGCCAAGCAAGAGCTAATTAAACAATACAGCTCCTGTCAACTCGGGATGACACCAAAGGAATTCTACAGCAAATGGCCCGTGACTCACTCAATGATGGCCATGATTTGCTCCCGTTCGGTAGCGACAGTGGGGCGCTGGTTTAGCCGGGGTCGTAATTATCTGCGGCCTCAACCATCGGATTTGCGTCATCTGGCTCTGATGGATTTTTTGTTGGAGCACTTTGAGGAGATTCCCGTTCGCGTAGCGTGGCCTTTGGCCTTAGAACTGCGGAACATGCTCTGTCCCCCAAATCACGATCAGTGCTGACAGCTTGACCGCTGATAGCTGAATGCTTACAAGAAAACTTGTCAATTGTTAATGGTTTTTAGATTAACAATTGACAAGTAACAAGTTAGATCGAGAGAGTTGGTAATTTGTATTCCAAGAGATAATCTATTCCTAGAAAAATCACCTTCCAAATCCGCGCTTACCTCGACGTGAGCGCATTTCTTGACGAATTTGTTGGCGCTGTTCCTCGGTGAGAATACCCCTCATATCTTCTCGTGCTGACTTGTGAATCTCGCGCATTTGGTCTCGCTGCTCTTGAGAGAGATTCATACCCTCCCTTGCTTCTCGGAGTTGACGGCGCAGTGTTTTTATAGTTTGGAACCGCCGTTGTTGCTCGGGAGTGAGAATATCCTCAATTTTAGCTTCAGTATTGTTACGGATGTTTTCAAACTGCTCTTTTTGCTGGTTAGTAAGGTTAAGTTTGGATAAAAATGGAGGCATTCCTTCGGCGTTAACTGCCATGGGAAAAGTAGTGAGGGTAATTGCTGCGATACCTGCAAATAGAGAAAAGCGTTTGATGTTCATGATGTTCACTCTTTAGCTATTTATAAGTATGTATTTTGTGATCTGATTTCTGTTTGATGTCTCTATCCTAAAAACGGAGAGGGTGAAACCACATGAGGCAAAAGACCTGAATTCCTCTAGGACTTTAGTCCTGGGCTAGATATGACCAATGGGTCTTGCGTTACCTTCGACACATGGATTAAGGTTGTTGGTTGTTTGTTATTGGTTGTTTACAAGAATCGTGAATGCGCCATCCTATTCACATTACTAACCACCCAATTCGATTTCTGCTCTACCTGGAGTGGATACTGCTGATCATTACCGCTTTGGTGGAATTACTAAAACTTCCTTTTCCCCCGCTACCTAGGTCGCCACTACTCAATCTTGTTTTCCTGGGAGTATTTGGGTTAATGGGATTGAGATTACCAACAAATCAGCCTATTTATAAGATACTTTACACCGCCGCCGAAATTGGGGTAATTCTCTTAGCGTCCATAGTGGGACACATTCGGCTGTTGCAACTGATGTTAATTATATTAGTTGTTCGCAACTGTTTTATCTTTGAGTTCCAAGGTCGCTTAGTGATGACTGGATTTGCGCTGATATTATTCCTAATGAGGCAAATGGTTCGATTTCAGCATCATGCTCTGAGGCATCGTCCTCCCTTTAGACCACCTCCTGTGTTCAGACCACCACCGACAGGGTTGATTCCGGAGCGATTACTATTTATCTTATTGAGTTCTGTCTTGATATTTGTATTGGTTTTAATCGTTTTGCAGCTATTAGTGGATGCTGTACTATCAGAACGAAAAAGTCGGGAAGACCTGGCACAGGCTAATGCTCAACTGCGTCAATATGCCCTCCGGATTGAAGATATTGCTACGCTGCAAGAACGTAACCGTATTGCTCGGGAAATTCATGACTCCTTAGGACATTCTTTAACTGTATTCAATTTACACTTGGAAGCAGCTTTAAGACTATTACAATCTGACCCGGCTGAAGCCAAAGAATTTATATTAGAAGCGAAACAACTGGGTAAAACTGCTCTGAAGGATGTACGTCAATCCGTTGCTTCCTTGCGTTTAAATCCTTTACAAGAGCAATCTCTAGAAAATGCGATCGCATCCCTAATCGACGACTTCCAAAAGTCCACAGCCATCTCACCCACATACCATCTTAACCTAAAGCGTTCAATCCCTGGCGACATCAAAATCGCAGTTTACCGTATTGTCCAAGAAGGGTTGACAAATATCTTTAAATATGCTAAACCTACTGAAGTAGACATCCAAATTCAGACAGCAACAGATTTACAATTAATTATTAAAGACAACGGCATTGGATTTTCCCTCAACCAGAACACAACCGGTTTTGGTTTACAAGGAATGCGAGAACGCACCCAAGCCTTAGGAGGAACCTTTAAAATTGAGACAGCACCAGGAGCTGGCTGCAAAATTATCGCTCATTTTCCCTTACCAAAGGTTTAATTTATATAGCAATCAGCAATCAGCAATCAGCAATCAGCAATCAGCGGTCAGCAATCAGCAATCAGCAATCAGTTATCAGCAATCAGTTATCAGCAATCAGCGGTCAGCAATCAGCGGTCAGCTATCAGCTATCAGTTTATGCTTACATGAGCTTTTACCCAGACTTTCAATTTTCATTAATCTCGAACTATTAAATTATCCCATTTGAGGTTGATTTTCAGCTGACAGTTGATAACTTTATTAATGATGATTCGTATTTTACTCGTAGATGACCAGAGTCTAATTCGGCGTGGATTAAAAGCCTTGCTGAAGTTAGAAGAAGACTTACAGGTAGTCGGTGAAGCCGAGAATGGACAAACTGCAATTAGTTTGGTAAAAACTTTACAGCCAGATGTTATACTAATGGATATTCGGATGCCTGTCATGGATGGCGTCGCTGCCACTCGGGAAATTTGTCAGCAATTCCCAGATACAAAGGTATTAGTACTAACTACCTTTGATGATGACCAGTACGTTACCCAAGCCATACAGTGCGGAGCAGCCGGATATTTGCTGAAGGATACCCCTCCAGAAGAATTAGCCCAGTCAATTCGAGCGGTGCAAAAAGGTTATACTCAGTTAGGCCCTGGTATAGGCAGAAAAGTCGCTGCTCAAATGCGAGACCCAACTCCGAGTCCACCTCCGGGTTGGGATGAACTAACTCCCAGAGAGCAGGAAATTTTACGACTAATTGCTACCGGTGCTAGCAACCGAGAGATTGCTCAGACGTTGTATATTTCTGAAAAGACCGTGAAAAACCACGTTACTCATATTTTGAGTCGGTTGAATGTACGCGATCGCACTCAAGCAGCAATTTTAGCAAACTCCATGTTTGTAAATTTTAATGATAACTGATTATTGAGCTAGCATTTGTAAGCTGTCAGCCGTCAGCTGTCAGCTGTCAGCTTTATGAATTCCTGACAGCAGACGTAACAGAGATTAAAGCAATCCTTGCCTCTTTTATTCAAAAGCTGTTCCCACCTATAGCAATCTTAAATCATTTGTAAAATCACTGGACTTGTTAAAAAATAGCTCTTTTTCCCTTATGATCTGACTTCTGCCTTCTGCCTCCTGCCTTAAAGCAGCAAATTTATTTCACGAATCAGATAGGACTGCTATAAAGTAGCACTTATAAATAGCTCATAAACAATATTGCTGATTTCTGATAACATCAAAATATTTATTACTGTTCCCTGTTCCCTGCTCCCTGTTCCCTGTTCCCTGTTCCCTGTTCCCTTTACTATATATGAGTTCCTCTTCTCAATCTGAAACTTTGATAATTGCCTACTTTTTTGGCGCTCTTCTCGCTATCACCGTTATGGTTTACTTGCTCAGAGGTTTTGGTATTCTTACCTTTCTTCCTGGTGGTATCCTGTGGCTATTGATCTTGTTATCGATTGGTACAGGTCTAGTTTATGGGGTTCAGAAAACTCGACGTTATTAAGGGAATAGGGAGTAGGGAGTAGGGAGTAGGGAGTAGGGAGTAGGGAGTAGGGGTAAGAAAATTGACTGTAGCTAAGCATTCAGCTATCAGCGTGTCGCGTATCAGCGTGTCGCGTATCAGCCTTGGCCTTTGAGCCACGCTACGGGAATGGCCACGCTACTAGATCGGTACTTTGTGGCATAGGCTTAATGCCTGTGACGTAACGCTGACGGCTGTTCGCGAAGCGTGAGCCTTGGGCTCACGGCTGATAGCTGAATGCTTTCGCTTCGGTCGTCAGCTATCAGAATTTCGGGTATCAGCGTTTTGAGGATTTTCCCTGAATACTAATCTAATCGCGGCCTTCAGCTGATATGATGTCAGGATAATTACCCTTAATCGAAATCTCCCCATCTCCCCATCTCCCCAAACCTCCCATCCTCCCCGCGCCCCCGCCCCCTTAATGATGGGTATTCAACCAGACTTGAGATAAGTCTGATGTCGGTAAGCATTCAGCCTAGTATGGTACAACGTAAATAAAGATACTATTGAAAAGTAGCGAAAGGCTTATATAATAAGAATTCTGCTCAGGGCTGATAGTTAAGGGCTGATCGCCCGTCCGCTGAGGGCTGACAGTAGAATCTATTGCGGAAATCCTTGACTACTACGTGGTTATAGGGAATACAGTTAGGTTAATCTTGAACAAAAGTGAGGTAACGACAATCAACATGGAAGCTATTGAACTGGAAGTCAGCCAACTAAAATTTTTACTGAAGCTACTGAGCAAACCGGATTATCGGGCAACGATTACGGAAGCCAAGCCCAATTCTAAAACCTCAGCGGGGGAACGAGATCGAATTTGTCAGGCGTTATGCGATCGCAATTTGATTGAGTCTAATACAGAAATCACGAAAATTCAGATCACTGATGCAGGCAAGGAACTCCTAAACCAAGATCAGGCTGACTCACAACTGAGCACGAAAGAGCGCAAAATTCTTAAAGCCTGTGAAACAGAACCGACTACTCCGGCCAAGACAAACGTCAAGCCTGCTAAGACCCGCAAGGAAATCATGGACAGTTTGATAGAGCAGGGCTATATCACAGTAGCAGAAACTAAATTCAAAGATGTCTGGATTACTGAAGCAGGTATTGAGTACCTCTTAAATAATTATAAACCCGTTGGTCGTGGCAATATCAATCTGTCTAAAACCATGCTAGCGGATTACATCGATTTCCTGCGGAAACAGCTACCAAACTCAACAACTACAATCTCAGCTCTAGTCAATCCCCCTACTAATGAAGAAATATTACAAATTATCAAGAATTTAGACCAAGAACTGGGTACAGAAAACTATTTGCCACTGTTTCATTTGCGCCAAAAGTTACAACCCCCTTTGTCTAGGGAAGAATTAGATAAAGCACTGTATAGCTTGCAAGCAGAAGATAAAATTGATCTGAGTGCTTTGGAAGAAGCCAATATGTATACAGAGGAACAAATTGAAGCTGGTATTCCTCAAAATACCGGGGGGAGGCTATTTTTCATTATGGTGCAGTAAAGTATGATCCTAAAGTAGGAGACAAAGTATAATACACTAACCCCAGACTTCCCAATTGTTAATCCTCTATCCTTTTCCAAACTATAGATGGAATTTTAGAGATGGCAACGATCCAGGAAATAATTAAACAAGCTCCAAATCCGTTTGACCCCGTAACCTGTATTACGGGGAATTTTTGGGAAGATCCAGACAATGGGGCTGTTAATGTCACATCGATTCATCAAGATGAAATCAATCAGATAACCACCACCCTCAGTGCGGTGAATCAAGACCATCGACCCCGCACTATCTTACTGGCTGGTGATCCTGGTGCGGGGAAAAGTTATCTGTTAAAACGTCTCAAACAGCAGCTCAATCAAGACGCCTTTTTTGCTTATATCGGTCCTTGGGCAAATAGCGATCGCATCTGGCGCTATATCCTCAGGGAAACCGTTGATAGTCTGGTTAAAGTCCCAGAAGGAGAACAAGAGTCTCAGTTGCTGCTCTGGCTAAAGAGTCTCCCGACCTTTCAAAAAAACGGCTGGCTTCGGAATGAGCGACAACGATTTATTGGTGACCTCAGAGCTAGCTATCCAGGGGGAATTCATAGAAATAAGGAATTTTTTGGAGTTCTCTATGATCTCACTAATCCAGAACGGTATTACCTGGCTTATCAATGGTTAAGGGGAGAAGATTTAGATGAAGATGAGCTGAAAACTCTTGGAGTCAGAGGGTCTATAGATAATGAAGACGATGCTCAGAACATCTTAATCAACTTCGGGAGAATTTCGTCATCCACCAACCCGATTGTGCTGTGTTTTGATCAATTGGATAATATCCCTCGTTTGCCCGATGGTTATCTGGATCTAGAAGCTCTGTTTAATGTCAACTCTACCCTTCATACTCGCTATCCCAATAACTTGCTGATTATTATCAGCATGATTACCAATACTTTGAAGCGCAATCAAAAACAAATTAAACCCGCTAATATTGCTAGACTTAATCATAAAATTCTGCTCAAAAGGATTACCCTAGAGCAAGCCGAATCCCTCTGGGCAAACCGACTCTATCCGTTACATCAGCAAGCTGACCAAAAAACCAAAACCATTTCACCGATTTATCCTTTAACTCGGCAAGACCTCAAAAAAGCATTTCCTGGTGGTAAAACCACTCCCCGTGAGACATTGACCCTGGGAAATCATATAATTGAAAGGTATAAAACTCAGGGATTTAATAGTTCAGAGTCATCGACCAAGACTGACTCAACTAGTCAAAATGATACCGCTGCCAAATCAATACCGAAAGCAGAAAAAGCCTTAGCTTCATTTAAATTGAAGTGGCAACAAGAATTCCAAAAAACTGAGCAGAAAATTACTCGGATTCAAGATATTGATGAATCTGAATTGATTAAGATGTTACGAGAGGCATTAGACGCTCTGGAGGTCAAGGATGTTAAATCAAACTTTTTGTCAGGTAGTTTTGCCAGTTATTCCCTAAGTTACCAGCTACCATCATCCCAGGAACGGATCGGATTAGTCTGGGGAGAAACTACTAATGGTAACAGCTTCTATCATCTGATGAATGCCTGTGATAAAGCTATTCAAGGCAATCACTGCCAAACTTTATACCTGATTCGCCATACAGAAGTTAAAAAACGTGGTCTTAAGGGGGACAAACTCTACAGCAAACTATTCAATGGTTCTGGCCATATTCACCTCAAATTAGAGGATCTATCTTCTGTTCATTACTTAGCCACTTATCATAGCTTAGTTAATCAAGCTTTTTCCCAAGAGTTAGTGCTTGCTGATACCATACCAACACCGCCAGAGTTACAAGATATAATCCGAAAATCGGGAATTTTGCAGGATTGTCCTTTACTACAAGATTTGAAGATTTTTCCTAGTCAAGTTAACGATACTCAAGTTGTTACAAAGCCGGTTAAGGAATTTGTCATAAATCTGCTCAAACAGAATCAAATTATTGGTCATAACGTTTTAATTAAAACTATTCATAATAAATTTAAGTCTATCAAGGAAATAGCAATTCACCAAGGGATTAAGGAACTGTCTCAGGAAAATAAAATTAAACTTGTCCCTGCGGATGGTTCCCCAGAAAAACAATTAGTATGTTTAGTACCGTAAGCAATCAGCTATCAGCTATCAGCAATCAGCAATCAGCAATCAGCAATCAGCTCTCAGACCAATTCAAGTAGGGTGGGCAAAGTAAGATCATCTAGAATGCTCAAAACAAGCAAACTGTTTTTGCCCACCCTACAAGCAATCAGCAATCAGCTCTCAGACCAATTCAAGTAGGGTGGGCAAAGTAAGATCATCTAGAATGCTCAAAACAAGCAAACTGTTTTTGCCCACCCTACAAGCAATCAGCAATCAGCTCTCAGACCAATTCAAGTAGGGTGGGCAAAGTAATATAATCTAGAATGCTCAAAACAAGCAAACTGTTTTTGGCCACCCTACAAGCTATCAGCAATCAGCTCTCAGACCAATTCAAGTAGGGTGGGCAAAGTAAGATCATCTAGAATGCTCAAAACAAGCAAACTGTTTTTGGCCACCCTACAAGCTATCAGCAATCAGCTCTCAGACCAATTCAAGTAGGGTGGGCAAAGTAATATCATCTAGAATGCTCAAAACAAGCAAACTGTTTTTGGCCACCCTACAAGCTATCAGCAATCAGCTCTCAGACCAATTCAAGTAGGGTGGGCAAAGTAATATCATCTAGAATGCTCAAAACAAGCAAACTGTTTTTGCCCACCCTACAAGCTATAAGCAATCAGCAATCAGACCAATTCAAGTAGGGTGGGCAAAGTAATATCATCTAGAATGCTCAAAACAAGCAAACTGTTTTTGCCCACCCTACAAGCTATCAGCAATCAGCAATCAGACCAATTCAAGTAGGGTGGGCAAAGTAATATAATCTAGAATGCTCAAAACAAGCAAACTGTTTTTGCCCACCCTACAAGCTAAAGATTATTATACCATAATAAAAATTCGGATAACAAGCGCCAATGTACCTGAATCAACCAGCCCAGCTTCGAGAGTTAATCCTGAATTTATCAGCAGCAAAAATTCTGTGGTTAGATACGGAAATTGCTGACTGGAATACTCCTAATCCCAGATTATCTATGATTCAGGTATTGGCTGATCCGACGGATATAAATGGTGACAAAGCTTATATCTTAGATGTATTAGACCAACCAGAAATAGTGATAGACTTTGTAAACTATATTATGGTGAATCCTAACATTGAAAAAGTCTTTCACAACGCTAGTTTTGATTTACGCTATCTAGGTGGTAAAGAGCAAGCTAAAAATATCACCTGTACCTATCAAATAGCGAGAAAGCTGACGAATAAGAAACTGTCTAATCCATTACAGGTATCCAATAATAAATTAAAAACACTAGCGCGAGAGCTGTGCAATTTCGCTAATGTCGATACAGAGGAACAAAGCAGTGATTGGGGCAAACGTCCGCTAACCGAAAAACAGCTAAAGTATGCAAAAATGGATACTGTATATCTAGCCCATGTCCATCGCCGCTTACTAGAAATTGACAAAAATAGCTGGAATCCAGAGCAGATGGTCACCAAAAAATCACGGACGCAACAATCGGAATCCCCTGGCTTCAGTGTTACCCAAGTTAGGGTAGCCCTTGAATGTCCTCGCTTATTTTATTTGAGTCATCACTTTGGTGGAAAAACCCTATTTATACCACCATCCGACTCACCAGGTATTGGGAAAGTCTTCCATCAGCTATGTGAAAAGTGTACTGACACACTCCAGCAAGATTCCCGATTTCAAGCCTTATTTTCCCCCACAGCAAGTCAGCTAGACCAAAGCCAGATTAGCTCTAAGATCCAATCGCTACTGTATGAGCTAGTTGTTTTCCCCAAAATCACCAATCCAAAGATAACCTCGATCTTACTTCAACTGTGGCAAGGATTAAAATCACTAATTCCCCATTGGACTCAATTGCTAGTTGCTAATCGAGGCTATTGTCAGCCAGAGGAAGTAATTAGTAAAACCTTCGTTGCTCAAGAAATAAACCTCAGTTATAACTTCACTCTTCCTGATGGTACCCAGCAACGAGTTAATGGAAAATTTGATAGCTTAATCTTCGACTGTGAGCGCGATCGCTATTGTGTCGTAGACTATAAAACCTATCAACCGGTAGATCCATCCGCTAACGTAGCTCAAGTTGCTCTCTATAGTTACATGCTCCAAACAGAAAAAGGAGTAGCAATCGATGCAGCGGTTTATTCCGTTTTGCCAGAATTCCAAGAACACTACTATTCCTGGGAAGAGCTAGAGGATACAGTGCATCAGCTCATTCCCCATAAATTACAACAGATGCGCCAATGGCTGAGTTGGAAACCTGCCCAGGTCGAAAAGGAGGGAGATGGGGAAACTATAAAAAACCATTGCACTCCAGCAATCGGTAAGGGCGACCTTGAGCCACCACCACCCACGCGACAGCTTCAGCTATGCAACATTTGTCCCCAACAGCAGACCTGTCAAACCTTTTTTGAGGATGGGAAAACTGAGCAAGAGCAGGTCAAGCCAGCATCCCGCAAAATTACTGATACTAAGCAAAAGCCGGTCAAGGCACCATCCCAACCAACTCCTGATGCTGATCAGACCGGGCAAAAATTGGTGAGTACTCTAGAAGACTTTAAAATTAGTGTCGATTATGTCAACGCAACAGTTGCTCCAGCATTTGTCCGGATCAAGCTAAAACCCAATCGTGGGGTAAAAGTCATATCGATACAGAATCGATCCCAGGATTTACAAGTACACTTGGGTCTGGAGAATCCTCCCCTGATTACTCCTGAAGCTGGGTATGTAAGTGTGGATTTACCACGGAAGGATGAGGATAGAGAAGTAGCTAAATTTGATGACTATATCCAGGTTCACCAAAGCTCCAGCAATCCTCCCAGGATTGGGCTTGGAGTAAATTTAGATGGGAAATTGGTAGAAGCGGATTTATCTGATCCCAATACCTGTCACTTTTTGGTAGGGGGCACAACCGGAAGTGGCAAGAGCGAATTTTTGCGATCGCTTCTGCTATCCCTACTCTATCACCACTCTCCTCAACAGCTAAAAATTGCTCTGGTTGATCCCAAGCGAGTCACTTTCCCAGAATTTGAGGGAATGTCATGGTTGCTGTCACCAATCGTTAAAGATAGCGATCGCGCTATCGAACTGATGGAGCAATTAGTTGACGAAATGGAGCAGCGTTACCGGAAATTTGAACAAGCCAAGTGTGCTCACCTAGATGCTTACAATCAGCAATTGAGTAATAAACAAAACCTACCATTACCCCGGATAGTCTGTATTTTTGACGAATATGCTGACTTCATGGCAGAAAAAGAAATCCGCAAAGAGTTAGAATTAAGCATTAAGCGTTTAGGAGCCAAAGCTAGAGCGGCTGGGATTCATTTGATTATTGCTACTCAACGGCCAGACGCTAAGGTTGTTACTCCGATTATTCGCTCTAATTTACCAGGGCGAATTGCTTTACGCACAGCCTCTGAAGCCGACTCAAGGATTATTTTTGGTGGTAGCAACAGTGAAGCAGCTTATTTGTTGGGTAAGGGAGATTTATTATATCAAAAGGGTGGTAAGTTAGAGCGATTGCAGAGTTTGTTTGCTGAGACGATTAAATTGCCTTGATTAAAGTTTATTCAAATAAAGTTTGACCCTGTGGTGCGTTACGGGGCGGACTATCCCAACTTTGACGGTGCGTTACGGGACGGGCTATGCCAACACTGGCGACGAGGCAAAAAATGAGGGCGAGCCCGTCCCTAACGCACCCTACGCCTAACTAACGGCGGAAATAAAGTATAAAAGTATAAAAGTGCAAAAAGAAAAAAGGGCTAAGTCCTCCCAACACCACGAGCCACACGAAAACCGATACTGTCGAAGAATTTACCGCGCGCGTAATAGTCGTTGTAGCGGTAGGCAGAACGGCAATCCCTAGGATAGAAGATCCACGAGCCGCCCCGCATTATATAATAACCAGTATTATTATCAAATTGATTCCAGATACTCCCATCTGTAGGAGCTCCTTGGTAATTATCATGACTTGGATCCGCACACCACTCCCAAACATTGCCGTGCATATCGTATAAGCCAAAGCCGTTGGGGGGAAAACGTCCTACTGGGGTGGTTTCTCCTCGATATTCCCCTTCTGCTTCGTCTGCATACGTATAGGAAGCACGATAATTAGCTAATTTACTGGTTATGGTCTCTCCATAATGGAATGGTGTAGTAGTTCTTGCTCTACAGGCATATTCCCATTCCGCTTCACTGGGTAATCTGTATTCCGTTCCTGTATACTCAGAAAGGCGATCGCAAAATTCCACCGCATCGTACCAGGTTACTTGCTCTACTGGTCGATTCTCTCCTTTCAATCTCGAAGGGTCTGGCTTTAAGTCCCGCTTAATTTTAGGTAGGTTGGCCACAGCTCGCCATTGCGCCTGGGTTACCTGATATTTCCCGAGAAAGAAGGGTTGAATGCTTACTTGGTGTTGAGGTCTTTCCCTGTGATTACTGTACCTCTCACTTTTCGGGGAACCCATTAAGAAGCTTCCTGGTGGGATATACACCATCTCTAGGTCTACTTCATTCCCCAGATCTTGAGTGAAATAACTTGCTTGTTTATTTTCTCGTTTGATTGTTGCTCCTCTAGGGTTAACTGTCACGACTTTAAAGGAAAACTGCTTTAAACCTTTTGGCCCTGCTGTTTGTCTGTAAACTAATAAATCAGAAACGTTATTGGCATTTTTTTCTAACCATTGCTTTAGTTGATCAGCCTTTGACTTGGGAACATTTCCATTTACTAATAAATTATCGACAAATTTGACAATCAGTTTTTCATCATCAGTTGCTTGAGGTATATCATCCCAGCTTTCTAGGATATCATATAAACTGTCAGGGATTTTATTTTTCCAATTGGGACAGCAAGCTCTATAAGCCTGTTGCATTTGTTTGAGCAAGTTCCTTTCTAAAGGAATCAATATTTTGACTAAACTAGTCGTAATTTTAAAATTTTCCTCAATTGCCTTTAATTGAGCATTGTTTGGATTTTGTTTAAGTGCTCCATCAAGTAATTTTTCTAACTCATTGGAAGCTTGATAATGCATTATTAAGTTGTGAACGATTACCTTTAAATTTCCACCGCTAGCAACCTGGTTCAGATTTCTATTTAATTCATAAAGCACCATCATTTCTAATTCAGTTTTATCAGGGAAAGCACTACACAGTGCTTCGTTTATATGGTCGAGTAGATAACCAGGGGTATGTCCAGTATTCATGGATGGTTAGTTCAAGACCTGTGAAAAATAGAACTTAATAGTTTGACTCTAATTTAGTATCTACACTCTGATTATACGGCAGCAACAAAACAACAAAAAGGAGTAAAAAGTACAAAAAGGGCAAAGGGCTAGCTCCTTGCAACAGCCCGAGCCACACGAAAACCGACATTGTCGTCAATGTAATCATTCGGGTCAGAGAAGTCGCGATAGGCAGAACGGCAATACATAGGTCTGTAGAGCCACGAGCCGCCCCGCAGTATATAATAATCAGTATAATTATGATTAATACTCCAGATCCTCCCATCTGTAGGGGCTCCTTTGTAATCACGATGGTAAGGATCCCCACACCACTCCCAAACATTGCCGTGCATATCGTATAAGCCAAAGCCGTTGGGGGGAAAACGTCCTACTGGGGTGGTTTCTCTTCGAAATTTCCCTTCTGCCTCCTTTGCATAAGTAAACTTACCGTCATAATTAGCTAATTGACTGGTTATGGTTTCTCCATAATGGAATGGTGTGGTAGTTCCAGCTCTACAGGCGTATTCCCATTCCCCTTCACTCGGTAATCTGTATTTAGTTCCTGTATATTCAGAAAGGCGTACGCAAAATTCCACCGCATCGAACCAGTTTACTTGCTCTACTGGTCGATTCTCTCCTTTAAAGTAAGAAGGGTCTGGATCTAAGTCCCGGTTAACTTTTGGAAGCTTGACCACCGCTCGCCATTGCGCCTGGGTTACCTGATATTTTCCCAGGAAGAAGGGTAGGATACTTACTTGGTGTTGAGGTCTTTCCCTGTCATGACTCTCCCTCTCACTTTCAGGGCAACCCATTAAGAAGCTTCCTGCTGGGATATACACCATCTCTAGGTCTACTCCATTCCCCAGATCTTGAGTGAAATAACTTGCTTGTTTATTTTCTCGCTTGATTATTACTCCTCTACGGTCAACTGTTACTACTTCAAAGGGAAACTGCTTTAAACTTTTTTCCTTTACAACGTTCTTGGCATTGTTTTCTAACCATTGCTTTAGTTGATCAGCCTCTGATTTGGAAATATTTCCATTTACTAATAAACTTACTAATAAATGATCAACAAATTTAACAATCAGTTTTTCATCATCATTTCGTTGAGGTATATACTCAAAACATTCTAGAATTTCATAGAAACTGTCAGGAATTTCATATTCCCAATCCTCCAAGATTTCATCGGGACAACAAGCTATGTAAGCCTGTTGCATTTGGTTGATCAAGTTTTTTTCTAAAGGAAGCAATATCTTGACTAAACTAGTCGTAATTTTAACTTTTTCCTTGATTACCTTTAATTGAGCATTATTTGGATTTTTTTGAAGTGCTCCATCAATTAATTTTTCTAACTCATTGGAAGCACGACAATGGTTTATTAATCTGTCAACGATTTCCCTTAAATTTTTACCGCTAGCAACCTGGTTCAGATTTTTATTTAATTCATAAAGCACCATCATTTCTAATTCAGTTTTATCAGGGAAAGCACTACACAGTGCTTCGTTTATCTGTTTGAGGAGATAACCAGGGATATGTCCAGCATTCATTGATGGTTACTTCAAGACCTGTGAAAATATAAATTAATACTCTGCTATAATTTAGTATCTACACTCTGATTATACCGAATTGAAACCCGCTATACTAACCCCAAACTAACACCGCATAAACTCCATAACCAAAATAAACAGTAAGTACAATAGCAATAATAATCCGAGCCTTAATCGAAGTGTGCCTTCTCCATAAAATTAAGCATCCCACTATAACAGCCAACACTTCTATAGGAGCAAAAATATGACCATAATGACGAGAATCCCAATAAGACACAGGGCTTTGAAAGCGCCAATTTGACAATGGAAAAAAGTGACGGTGGGCATCGTCAGCATGGAAAGGAAAATCTCCCAACCCATGAAGAGCCATGCTAGCAAACATAGCAATCAGAAACGTTTGACGAAAATAGTAGGCTAACAAGCCACCTACTAGTATCAATGGAAAAGAATTGAAAATATCAAAAAATACTTGCCAGCTTTGGTTATAATAAGATTCAGACCAGATTACATTTTCAGGAATTCCTCTGAGTAATTTCTCATATCCGTAAAAAATTACCATTGGGAAATCCGGTAAGATGGCACCGAACACAATTGGTAAATTATTTTCGGGCTTTCTTTTTTTTCCTAAAATCAGGAGATTGACGATGGCGTGAGCAGGAGTATTCACAAATTAGGGAATTAAGAATTTAGAATTTAGAATCGGGAATCGGGAGTCGGGAATCGGGAGTCGGGAATAGAAATATTTTTTAACTTTGGCGTTGCTTAATAATGGAATGATTTTAAGAGCAGGTGCGCGGCCTTGGGTCGCACCTGTGGAATAGGCATCTTGCCTGTTCCTGATCTTTTGGCGCGGGCAGGATGCCCACTCTACTCCTATTCATACTTCAATTCAGCAACGCCTCAACCTTTACTTCGACTCCTATAACATTCAACATTCAACATTCAACATTCAACTTACAACTTCTAACTTTAAACCTTCAACTCCTAACTTTAAACCTTCAACCAATTTTAAACCTTCAACTTTAAACTTCTAACTTTAACATTTCAACTGATATTCAACGGATTAACATCAATAGTCAAGCTAATATCTGGAGGACACATATCCTGCAATTCCCGCCAATTCAGTAACCTGGCGGGCACAGTAGGAGCAAACTTCAGCAAAATCTGCCATCGATAGCGACGAGCAACCCGGATTACACTGGCTGGTGCTGGTCCTAGGATATCGTATTCGGCTTCAGGAGTATCTAACCTGTCCGCTAAATCCTCCGCTACCTTCTCCACCGCCGCAGGATCCAATCCACTTATGCGCAACAGAATCAAATCACCATAAGGGGGATAGTTCAGTGCTGCCCGTTGTTCCAATTCGTCGGAGATAAACGACTGATAATTATGAGTTTTGACAGCCTGAATCACAGGATGCTCTGGGGAATAAGTTTGAATAATCACCTGACCAGGGTCATCCCCACGACCGGCACGACCTGCCACCTGAGTTAAGGTTTGAAATGCCCGCTCGGATGCTCTATAGTCTGACAAATACAGTAGTCCATCTGCTGCTACCACTCCCACCAGTGTCACCTGAGCCAGATCTAATCCTTTGGTCAGCATTTGGGTCCCCACCAACAAGTCAGCCTCCCGATTAGCGAATTGAGTTAACAGAGTGCGATGAGCATTCTTGGTACGAGTGGTATCACTGTCAAAGCGGATAATTCGCAACTCTGGAAACAGCTTGGCCAAATCTTGAACAACCCGCTGAGTACCACTACCAAAAAATTTCAGGTAGGGAGAACTACATTCTGGACAACTACGGGGATGGAGTTGTCCGAAATTACAATAGTGGCACCGCAATACTTGAGTAGCGCCTTCATGAGTATAGTGATAGGACAAGGAAACATCACAGTTAGGGCATTCAACTACATGACCACAACTACGACAAGACACAAAGGTACTGTGTCCCCTGCGGGGGATAAATAAAATCCCCTGTTTCTCTTGTTCTTTTAGTCGTCTCAAGCTGTCTTGGAGAGAACGGCTAAAAATCGACCGATTCCCAGCTTGTAACTCCTGCCTCATATCCACAATTTCCACCGGTGGCAGGGGTCTCGATTGAATCCGTTCCGGCAGGGATAAGTAATGAGTGCTAAGTTCTGGATGCTGAGGAGGTGAACAGGTGAAGGGGTGAACCTCAGGAGCTGAAGAAGTCAGGGGATTAATGTCACTACCGATTTGACCATCTCTCGCTCCCCCCATCACCTTAAGACTGACCCAGCTTTCCACCGAAGGAGTAGCTGAACCTAAAATAAGGGGACAATTTTCTAATTCTGCTCGCCATTGGGCAACGGTGCGAGCGTGGTAGGTAGGAATGGGTTGGTCTTGCTTGAAGCTGGAGTCGTGTTCTTCATCTAATACGATTAATCCCAACTGGGGCAAGGGGGCAAAAACAGCAGAACGAGTGCCAATCACTACTTGTGGCTCACCTGGGATCATCTGTCGCCAGGTATCATAGCGCTCCCCTTTATTCAAGGCACTGTGGTAAACCCGAACTTTATCACCAAAGCGAGCCCGGAAACGGTCAGTAATTTGAGGAGTTAAGCCAATTTCCGGCACCAACACCAAAGCCGATTTTCCTTGCGCTAGGATTGGTGCGATCGCTTGTAGATAGACCTCCGTTTTCCCAGACCCAGTCACCCCATGCAACAGCACTTGGGCAAAGCCATCAATATTATTAATCAGGTCTAATGCACGGGATTGGGCATTTGTCAAGTTTTTTGGGGCATCTGTAGCCATATTTGGTAAAGTAGCATTGCGCAATACTTCCCTAGGCTCAATCACCACATATCCCTTATCTTCCCATGAATTTATAGTTGAAGAACTAACATTACAAATTTGTGATAGTTCACTCAACCACAAATCCCCCCCACGACGGCGTAGCACCTCCAATACTTCCCGTTGCCGTCGAGTCAGATTAGATCGATTGAGATCAGCCACCAGAGTCACAGCTTTCCTGAGCTTAGGACGAGTTGGCTTAGGAGCTTCCAAATAACTTTCGACCCAACCTCGCTTGAGCAGGTGACGTAATCCTGCTTTAGCCCCCTTTACCTGACGTTGGAGGTATTGCCAGCTGTAATCCCCATTGGGTTTAGCCTGGAGAATCTCCAAAATCTTACTTGCTGCTGAATTATTGACAAAGACATGAGCCTGTTTAGGTAAGGCCGAGGAATTGAGGCGAATCCGACGCTGCGATCGCCCTAACAGTCCTGGAGGTAAAGCAGACCGAATCACTTGGATTAGAGGGGTGCAGTAGTATTGAGCCACCCGCTCTAACAGTTGGCAGTAGGAACTGGGAAAGAAACCGGGACTGATGACCTCTTCTACGTCCTTAATTTTCTCCAGTGGTAAGTTTGGGGGTGGAGAGTCTACAATCCGAATAGCGATCGCTCCTAGCTGTTGAGTCCCGAATGACACACTCAAAACATCTCCAGGATTGATTGATACATCCAATGAATTACGATAAGTATATATACCTTGAACTCCTGGACAATCTACTAAGACTTCAACCCACTTTTCTTGGCCACCACCAGAAAAGTAAAGTGCTCTAGGCTCAGCTAACAGTAGACCTAAAGGAGGATTAGACATAGGGCAGCTTTAGTTTGGGAAGGCTCCTATTCTATCACTATTGGTAGATAGGAAAATTCTAAAATATGTGAGATCCTGTTTCCAGAGTCAAAAAAAATAATAAAAGCAATGGGAAGAGAATTATCTCCCCTGCTTTCACCCTAGACTGTAACTAAAATATATGTAATTAAACATTTCGTAATTACAGATACAACTAGCCAAACTGCTTCTGGTAAGCTTAAAATCATTAATTTATAATCACGTCAATCACACATTAACTACTTGAAGCAGGTTGGGTCACTGAGCTTTGAGGGTATGGAGCGTGTTTTAGCTGCTCTGTCTAGAGTATTAACTTCTTTGTGAAACCAGCAACACCAATTTTTTAGAACAGATTTCTCATTAAAGGCCAATTTTCAGCAACAAACAGCCTCAATCCCTCAGGGCAACGGTTTTAACAAACTTAAAATACACTTGCAACTCACACATCCCTATGAATATTACAGAATTAAACCAGACTCATACAATGCCTTCTACGGAAGAGAAAGATTTTTATGTTACTGACCACATTGAGCCAGAGGAAACAGATTTACAGCGTGTAGCCGTCGAATTCACCGAAGACGATGAACTAGTGGTCTCTACTTCCCATAATTTCCGGAAAAGCGGCTCTGATGACACGGTGGGTGCGTTCTTTAAGGAGATGGCTCGTTACCCATTGCTCAAGCCAGACGAAGAGGTAGATTTAGCCCGTCGGGTTAAGTTCCTAGTAGAAATAGACCATCTCCACAACAGCTTACAGGAAAAATTAGACCGTAAACCAACTAAGGCTGAGGTAGCTGCAGCGGTCGAGATGACAGAACGTCAGTTGGAGGGGAATTTATATCGTGGTCGTGTGGCAAAACGCAAGATGATTCGCTCGAACTTGCGCTTAGTGGTTTCAATTGCTAAACGATATATAAATCGGGGTGTACCATTTCTAGATTTGATTCAAGAAGGTGCGTTGGGCTTAAACCGAGCAGCGGAAAAGTTTGACCCAGATAAGGGTTACAAGTTTTCTACCTATGCTTATTGGTGGATTCGTCAGGCCATTACTCGTACTATTGCCAATGATGCCCGAACTATTCGTCTACCAATCCACATTGTCGAAAAGCTAAATAAACTTAAAAAAGCTCAGCGGGAACTTAAACAAAAACTGCAGCGCAATCCTAATGAACTAGAACTTGCTCAAGCGCTAGAAATTTCCCTCTCCCATTTGCGTCAGTTGCTAGAACTGCGTAGGCGCTCCCTTTCTTTGAATCACAGAGTTGGTAAAGGGGAAGACACAGAACTGATGGATTTGCTCGAAGACAATGATCTACGATTGCCCGAAGATAAGATGAATGAATCCATGATGCGCCAGGAGATTTGGGAGGTTCTCAGTGATGTTCTGACTGAGCGGGAAAAAGATGTGATTTCTCTACGCTATGGTTTAGCCAGCAGTGAACCCTACACCCTAGAAGAAGTAGGAGGCATGTTCAATCTCTCTCGGGAACGGGTGCGTCAGATTCAAAGCAAAGCCATGCGTAAGCTACGCCGTCCCCAAGTGGCTCGACGGCTTAGAGACTGGTTGACCTAGTGCAGCAGGTCTTAGGTCAGCTCTTGACTTATAGATAAAGGGTAAGCTATCAGCGTGTCGCGTATCAGCGTGTCGCGTATCAGCGAACAGCGATTAGCGCTACAGATGGTGCTACTTGAGGTGCTATCAGCGCTGTAGCCACGCTACCGGAACAGTTTATGCCCATAGCCAAAGCTACACCGAACAGCTTTTGAATAAAATAAACTGACGGCTGATGAATAAAATAAGCTGACGGCTGACGGCTGACGGCTGTTGGCGTAGCCTGGGCGTAGCGCATATGCTTACGATAAAGGTTATGTCGAAATCAGGTAATTCCAGTTAATTAGTTACCCATTACCAGAGAAGGGATATGATAATTAATCAAATTGTCTTTTTTATCAGAGTGGGAGAGTTTGAGAGGGAAAAGAATACCCCGTCCTCTTAGGTCGGGGATGAATTTTTCCTCTCAAATAGTGTTAATATAAAAAGTAAGGGTCTCAAAAAAACTGGGTATTGACCCTACTCAGCTACCCTCGGTGCGTTCGCGTAGCGTGGCCATAGGCCAGGGAAAGTTACGCCCATGGAGATAACAACCAACTAGGTTGTGCCTGGGAATCCCCATTCCTCTTAGGATGGGGAGGTTCAATGTCCCTTTGCCAGCACTATGGGTAACTTTACCTTAAGACCAGCCACAGAAGCTGATGTAGCGATTCTGTTTAATTTGATTAAGGCTCTAGCAGAGTATGAGAAACTCTCCGAAGCTGTCACTGGCAATGTTGATGACCTGAAAGAACACCTGTTCGGCGCTAAACCCTACGTAGAGGCGATTATCGTTGAACAGGGTGGTCAAGGAGTGGGATTTGCACTGTTTTTTAACAACTATTCCACATTTCTAACTAAGCCAGGAATTTATCTAGAAGATTTATTTGTATTACCGGAATTTCGCCGCCAAGGCATCGGTAAAGCTATACTCAGTTACCTGGCTCAGCTAGCAGTGGACCGTGGCTATGGGCGTTTAGAATGGAGTGTACTGGATTGGAATGAACCTGCCATCGCATTTTATGAACGTATGGGAGCAGCAGTATTGCCAGACTGGAGAATTTGTCGAGTGACTGGGATAGGTCTCAATCAGCTAGCTGAGTATACTGATCCGGCAACGACTGACTAATGTTGCTTAAATGCTATACTAGGAAGTATATGCAGCTGCGACTCTAAACCCCTAGTTGCAGGTAAACTGCAAAAAGGACATAGGGTAATTTACATATTGGTTGATATAAAAAAAATCACAAATGACTATTTGGGTAAACGAGCAGATTGATCCATCGGGTCTTCTCTACTCTTGTATTGCCACTTGCAACGAAGAGCAGGCTAAGGATTGCCACGAGTCGTTTCAGGAGAACTTGACTGATCAGCAAAAAGCAGCGGGTTGGGTTGCCCGATTACGCACAGTTAAGTCTTGGGATGAAGTGCCGGTGAATACCTTGAAACTTAATTAGAATGTAGAATGTAGAATTGAGAATTGAGAATGAAGAATTGAGAATTGAGAATTGAGAATGAAGAATTGAGAATTCTACATTCATTCTACATTCTACATTCATTCTACATTCTACATTCTGCATTCTACATTCATTCTACATTCTACATTCTACATTCTACATTCTGCATTCTACATTCGCGCATTCTGCATTCTACATTCTGCATTCTACATTCGCGCATTCTACATTCTCGGCGTTGCTGAATTAAGGAATGAATGCGCGATCATCTAGTTTTATTAAAGCCCCCTAAATCCCCCAATTCTGGGGGACTTTGAGAGTTTTTCCCCCCAAGCGAGCAATCCCTCGCTTGGGGGGCTAGGGGGGCGAAACCATACTGAGAATCAGCAACGCCACATTCTCAGCCTAAGATCTATTTTGGCTTGGGCAGTCGTAGCAAATTGGAACGGATTGGACCGAGAATGCGGTTTAGCTCACGCAATTGATCAGCTGTCCCCATACAAATCAGCAGGTCTCCTGGTATGAGTTTAGTGTCACCGTCTGGTCCAGCAATCAGACGACCGGAATCCCGGCGAATTGCTAAAACCAAAGCACCAGTTTGCGATCGCAGTCGGGCTTCCCTGAGGGTTTTGCCCACGCAAGGACAGGTTTCGGGGTCTAGCAGAAACTCTTCCATATAAAAAGAGCTATCAGTTCCGGTTAGAATCCCATCCACAAAATCCATGACTTGGGGTCTAAGGGCTGCAGCTGCCAAGCGTCTACCACCAGTGATGTAGGGAGAGACTACAGCATCTGCACCAGCTCGCTGCAACTTTTGAACAGCTTCTTCGGAGCTAGCACGAGCGATGGCTCGAATTCGAGGATTGAGGGTTTTGGCAGACAAGATAATATAGAGATTTTCAGCATCTGAGGGCAGGGCAGCCACCAGACAAATTGCCCGTTCAATCCCCACATTTAGCAGAGTTTCATCCAAGGTGGCATCTCCGTGTACAGAAATACAACCCATATCCTGGACAGCCTGAACCTGTTCCAATCGGGAGTCAATTGTTACAAATGGGATGCCCTCAGCCTTAAATTCCAGAGCAATCTGACGCCCAGTCCGTCCAAACCCACACAAAATGTAGTGTTTCGTCAAACTATCTAGCAAGCGCTTCTGTTGCCTCATGCGAATTCCATCTTGAAAGTAGCCTTGAATTAGGGCTTCTGTAAACCGGTTAACAATGTAACCGATACTAATAATGCCCATAAAAATCAGACAAATGCTAAATAGTTTTGCCCGATCTCCCATCGGCCGTACTTCTTGATAGCCCACTGTCGAAAGGGTGATTACCGTCATGTAGGCTGACTCCAACCAGCCCCAGCCTTCAACCACCCGATACCACAGAGTTCCAATCAGAAATACACCCCCGAGAGTGATCGCACCGGCAATCAGCTCTTGGCGAAGACGTCGATATTTTTGCTCAAGGGTTGAATACACCGTTGCTTGTCATGGGTTAACTTAACTTAATACCTAGATAAAATTCAGGTGAAACTGGCAACACCGACAGCTGACAGTGGTTTTTAATATTACATATATGAATATGATTAAGTGTATTGGTTTGCTATCGGTATAGTTGACAAATATAGTTGACAGATATAGTTAACAAATATAGTTAACAAATATAGTTAACAAATATAGTTAATAAATATAGTTGATAAATATAGTTCACAGATACGGCGGTTTGCAATTCAGTTAGGTACAAAGTTCTGGGTTTTTAGGGAACAGAGAACAGCGGATCTGGGAACAGGGACAACAATCCTGTGTACCTGATAGTTATGCAAACCGCCCTATATAGTTCACAGATATAGTTCACAGATATAGTTCACAGATATATAGTTCACAGATATATAGTTCACAGATATATAGTTCACAGATATAGTTCACAGATATAGTTCACAGATATAGTTCACAGATATAGTTCACAGATATAGTTCACAGATATAGTTCACAGATATAGTTCACAGATATATAGTTCACAGATATAGTTCACAGATATAGTTCACAGATATAGTTCACAGATATAGTTCACAGATATAGTTCACAGATATAGTTCACAGATATAGTTCACAAATATAATATATAGTTCAAAGATATAGTTCACAGATATAGTAAAGTGTTCAAGACATATGAAACCAGGCGGTCAATGCGACTGCCAAGGCATCTGCTAAATCATCTGGTTTGGGGATGGTGTCTAAGTTTAACTCCCGCATAACAGCCTGCTGAACCTCATATTTATCCGCATTACCATATCCGGTCATTGCCTGTTTAATCTGACCCGGTGTAAACTCTACCATTGGAACTTGATGTTGTGCTGTTACTAACACCACAACACCCCGTGCCTGAGCTACGGAGATCGTAGTACTCATACGGTAGAAAAAAAGTTTTTCAATCGCCACCAGATCCGGTTGGCAGTGTTCAAGCAGGGTGTGTAAATCCTCGTAAATCGTACACAGTCGTGAGCCGTAATCAGTCTTGGCAGGGGTTTGGATGATGCCAAAATCTAGCAACTGCAATGGTTCAAGGGTTGCCTGTATTAGTGACTGCCTAGAAGGCTTGGCCACTCCTAAGGAGCCTTTTGTGTTTGCTGACTTACTAATTTTGGTGGTTTGGCAACTAATTGCGCCAAAACCTAAAGTAGCTAGTCCTGGGTCAATTCCCAAAATTCGCTTTTCCATCTGGCTCACTGCAGTTAATCCCTTTCGAGTGTAATCACTAAATTAGGTTAATGGTGTTAGTGCTATCATCCCTATTACCTAGTGCTATGATCCCTAGTACCTGTAGCGTTCGGCATTAAGTCATGACCTCTAAGCAGCCACACCTTAACGGGAATCAAAGAAGTCTGGGGTAGCTGACTACTTGGGATTATTCTGTTTCACCCCGTATTTTTTGGGGTTACGCTACTACTCTCATACCCTAAATGGCAACTCAATCGACCTCACCACTTTCGGCATATCCACGGGTAAATTCTGATCATAACGTTTAGGTACCGGATATTGTATTAATCACACCTTAGCCTAATTATCTGAAACTGTGGTGATCAGTACCAGCTTCATGGTGAATTCACCATTGAGGTGCGACCCAAGGGCGCGAGCAATCCCTCGCGCCCTTGGAGGCGCGCACCTTTATCAGTAATATCAATGAAAACCGCTATACCTGAAGGGTGAGCGGCTATGTGAATCACGCGCTTTTCACACGAATGTTTGATTAGGCAAAGAAAGTACCAATCTGACAGGCACTTCCGGAGCCTTAGCCGTTCCTCACTACATGCATCGCCTCCTTGTCAAGTGCTGGAGTTCGACCAGCAATGTCTATCCAGCTTTTGTATTTACCATACTGAGTGTAGTTATGTCCTCAATCAGTCTTTTCAAAAGAGCTCTACGTACCCTACAAAATGAATCGAGAGGTCGAATTCCTCAGCGGGTCAACCGTTGGTTTAAGTGGTTAGCCCCTGGATTACTGGTGAAGCGTTGGATACTTTTAAGTGCTGGTGGTGTAGTGCTAACAAGTTTGGGATTAGCGATTTGGGTAAAGCTGACCCCAGTTTTTTACATCATTAAATTCACAGCCCAAGTTTTAGAGAAAATTACCACCATTATTCCTAACCATGTGTCTGGTCCAATTGCGCTGATCTTGGGTCTGGTTTTCATCTTCTGGGGGCAAACCCGGACGGTAGGATCAATTACGGAAGTTTTAAAACCCGACCACGATCGAAAACTGATTGATGTGCTGATGGATCATCGTCGGTTAAACCGGGGACCGAAAATTGTAGTCATTGGGGGTGGCACTGGTCTTTCTAGCTTACTTAGAGGACTAAAGGTTTATAGTGCTAATATCACTGCTATTGTTACGGTAGCTGATGATGGCGGTTCCAGTGGACGGCTGCGACGGGAAATTGGAGTGCTACCACCGGGGGATATTCGTCACTGTTTAACGGCACTGGCAGACCAAGAAAAGTTGTTAACCGAACTGTTTGAATACCGTTTTCGAGCTGGTAGTGGTTTAGTCGGTCACAGTTTTGGAAACCTTTTCCTGACCGCAATGAGTGATATTACTGGGGATCTAGAACAAGCTGTTGCTGCTAGTTCTCAGGTATTAGCAGTGCGAGGAAGAGTGTTGCCAGCTACCCTAACTGATGTCAGCCTTTGGGCTGAATTAGCTGATGGACGTCGGATTGAAGGAGAGTCTAATATTACTGATGCTCGGGGAGTGATCAAAAAAATTGGTTGTACTCCCGAACATCCACCTGCTTTACCAGCAGCACTCAAGGCAATTCAGGAAGCAGATTATATTATAATAGGACCCGGTAGCCTCTATACCAGCATTATTCCCAATCTGTTGGTGCCAGAAATTACCGATGCGATCGCAGCTCGCTTGATACCCCGCATCTACGTTTGTAATATCATGACCCAGCCAGGGGAAACTGATGGATATAGTGTCTCTGACCATATCAAAGCTATTGATAAATCTTGTGGTAAAAGGCTATTTAACGCAGTACTGGTGAATCGCAAATACCCCTCAGCTGGGTCACTGATTAAGTATGCTCAAGTTAAGTCTCATCCAGTATTTCTAGATCGAGAAGAAACTGCTAAATTAGGGCGTCGGATTGTGGTGACAAATGTAATGTATGAAGATGAGGAAACTCATTTAGTGCGGCACAATTCCGAAAGGCTTGCAAGGGTTTTATTACGATGGTATAGTCGAGCGCATGCTTAGATAACGTGAGTGCGATGAAAATTTTTAAAGGAAAATAAAAGCTCAAATTTCAACTCCGAATAACCATTATTCGAGGTAATCTATTGCTAATAAGTAATGACCAAAATTTTTATAGCTAATGCTCAAGCAACGCGATCGCTAGGTGTGGAATTGGGGAAATCTCTGCCAGCTAGTAGCATCATTTTGCTGGAGGGAGACTTAGGGGCTGGCAAAACAACCCTAGTTCAGGGTATTGGTGAGGGACTAGGAATTACTGATGCCATTGTTAGTCCCACCTTTACTCTGATCAATGAGTACACAGAGGGACGTCTCCCCCTGTATCACCTCGATTTGTACCGGTTATCCACCTCAGAAGTAGAGTCATTAAACCCAGAACACTACTGGGAGGCAATTGAGGTTGCTCCGGGGATTGTGGCCATCGAGTGGGCTGAGCGCCTACACTATTTGCCACCCAGTTATCTACATCTGACACTAACCTATTCCCAGGACGGTGGACGTCAGGCACAATTCACCTGTAACGGTCAGTTTGATTTAGCTTGGCTGTTGGATAGGTTATCTGGTTGTTCGCCCTTGGCGTCCAGTGTAGAGTAGGTTAAAGGTTAGTCGGATTGAGGTTGACCAAAAATTTCGGTCAACTTTAATTTTTTCCCACTTGCGCTTAAATCCTATTATTAAATCCTATAGTTAAATCCGATAGTGTTTAACTGGTAAAAGTTAAAGCTTCACCTCGCACATCTGTGTTCAATTTTCCTCTGTCGTAGACTACTTGACCACCAACAATGGTCATCACTGGCCATCCGGTTAAGTTCCAACCTTCAAAAGGACTCCAGCCGCATTTCGTTAAAAGTTCTTCCCGTAACACTGGGTGGTAATTTTCCAAATCTACCAGTACCAAATCCGCATCATAGCCAGGAGCGATCGCACCTTTGTTGGGAATTCCATAAGCCTTAGCAACTGCTGTAGACATCCAGTCAGATACTTGAGCCACACTACACCGTCCCTCTATGGCTTGAGTCAGCATCAGTGGCAGAGATGTTTCTACTCCAGGCATTCCCGAAGGAGTGTGGGGGTACCCTTTGGCTTTTTCCTCCAAGGTATGAGGAGCATGGTCTGTAGCGATAAAATCGATCACGCCATCGAGTAGAGCTTGCCAAAGAACTTCGTTGTCGTGGCAGGAGCGCAAAGGCGGATTCATCTGTGCCAGGGTACCAATCTCTGCATAGGCATCGGTATTTAGTAATAAGTGCTGGGGAGTGACTTCCGCCGTCACCCAGCTAGGTTTGTCTTCCCTAAGCAATTCAGCTTCTTCCGCTGTGGATAGGTGCAAAATATGCAAGCGCCGCTGATATTTTTTAGACAACTTCAGGGCTAACTTGGTGGCATTAAGGGCAGCTTGATTGTCCTGAATCTTAGAGTGAACAGCAGGGTCAGTAATTCCAGCAAATTCCTTACGCCGCTGATTAATTCTAGCTTGGTCTTCAGCGTGTACTGCAATTAAGCGATTGTACTTCCGAGAACCTTCGCTAAAACCTTGAGCAAAAATTGGTTCTATCACTGCTTCATGATCTACCAATAGTGCACCATGAGCTGAACCCATGAATATCTTAATCCCACAAGTCGGCTGGGCATTGTGCAAATCTGGCTGATTTGCTGGTGTTGCGCCGATAAAAAAGCCATAATTAACTAAACACTTATCTGCCGCTCGCTTGAGCTTGTCATCCAGTGGGGCTTGGGTCGTCGTCGTCGGACGAGTATTCGGCATCTCTAAAAAGGACGTCACTCCACCCTTGGCACAGGCACAACTGGCAGTAAATAAGTCTTCTTTATGTTCTAGACCTGGTTCCCGAAAATGGACTTGGGGATCAATTACCCCTGGCAACAAAGTTAAGCCTTGAGCGTCTATTTCTTTATATGCCGTAACGTCCGTTGGCACTGGGATTTCTGGGGCAACCTGAACAATCCTTCGACCGCAGGTGTGGATATCCCCCAGTAAAAATTCACCAGAGGGCAATAGAATACGAGCATGGCGGATAAACAAGCAAAAGTCAGACAACATAGGAGGATGTTAGAATTTGACAGTTTCCCTGCTCGGTGTCTAGGTAGATACAGTAGATACAAACCTGATATATAGCTAAATACAGACAACCGCAGCTAACCTACCACCATGGCACAAACAAACAGGGTTGTCCTGCCAAATTGACTTTATTCACAAAACTTTACATAATCTTGATTTAGGCTCCCCTACTAACTTTAAATTTTTAAGATCTAGCTAGAAAACCCCAGAGGTTTAAATTTGCTGTTAAATTTGCTGTTAAACTTGCTGATAATTTCCCAATCAGCTATTTGTTTAAATTTCCTCAAACTTGTGTATCGGTAGTAGTTGAATGGATATGAGTCGTGTACCAGATAAAAGACCAGAAAAAAAACCTACACAGCCTTCTAAAGACAATGCTTGGGTAGAAGGAATCAAAACGATTAGCTTGAGTGCTGTTCTTGCCTTTGGGATTCGCACGTTTGTGGCTGAAGCGCGATACATCCCATCGGGATCGATGCTACCGACACTACAGATTAACGACCGCTTGATTATTGATAAGATAAGTTATCGCTTTTTCCAAGACCCACAACGAGGAGAAATTGTGGTATTTGCTCCCACTGAAAGGCTGAAAGAGCAAAACTTTAAAGATGCTTTTATCAAGCGTGTAATTGGTTTACCCGGTGACAAGGTTTTGGTGAAAAATGGGCGAGTTTATATCAATGATAAAGAAATAGAGGAAAAGTATATCGAAGAAGCACCACAGTACGATTTTGGACCACAAACAGTACCACCAGACCAATACCTAGTACTGGGAGATAACCGTAACAATAGTTACGACTCTCACCACTGGGGCTTTGTCCCTCGTGACAAAATTATCGGTCGTGCTGTAGTGCGGTTTTGGCCGTTAAATCGAATGGGGAAATTGAAACCAAATCCGATTTATCCTGAAGGATTAAATCAGTCAACTGACTTATGAAGTCTAAGTACTTCATTATTCATATTTTACACTCGCTTCGCTCGCTGGACACCAAGTTTGCACGACACGACCAATTAATTCTTGCCCTAGCCAGGGGGTATTACTAGAAAGGGATTTGAGGTTTTTTTGGTGAACAATCCAAGGGGATTGAGGATTGAATAAGACTAACTCAGCGGATTGACCAGTAGCAGTGCTAGGGGGGTCTTGCTGTAGACAAATAGCAGGATTTGTGCTAAGACTTTTCCAAAGTTCTAAAGCTGACCAATCCCCTGTCTCGACTAGAGTATGCCAGAGCAGGGGTAGGGCTAGCTCTAAACCAATCACTCCTGGTGGTGCTTCAGCAAAGGCAACGGTTTTTTCTTCATAAGTGTAGGGAGCGTGGTCAATTGCGATCGCATCAATAATCCCCTCCCGAACACCTCGGATCAGTGCGGCTTGGTCAACTGGGTTTCCCAACGGCGGTTCCAAGCGCAAATTGGAGTTGTAACTGCATAAGTCTTCCGTATTGAGCAATAGATGCATCCAAGTGGTACTGGCTGTTACTGGCAACCCCGCTGCTTTGGCTGATTCAATCAATTGGACAGCACGACTGGTGGAGATACGCATGAGATGGACTGGCGTGCCAGTGGTTGCTACCACTTCTAATAAGGCAGCGATAGCGGATGATTCTGCGATCGCAGGATTCCCTGGCAAACCCAAAGCAATTGACTGGATACCTTCTCGCATCACTCCCCCATTTGCCAACTTAGGGTCACAAGCCCAAAGTGCCACTGGTTTACCCAAGGATTGTAGGTATTCCAACAACCGTCGAACTAGTGCTAAATTACATAAAGGACCTTCATCGGTAAAGCCCACTACTCCCCCTAAAGCTAGTTCAGCTAATTCAGTCATTTGCTGTCCTTCTAACCCGATGGTGAAGGCACCCCAGTGATAGAGTTGAGGTGAGCAAGGGGGGAGGCTTAGATAGGGAGAGTTTTGGAGTTCTTGCCGTTGTGCTAAAACAGCAGAATTGTCTAGGGGGGGTTTAGTGTCAGGCAAAATGGCTAAGCGAGTAAAGCCTCCATTTGCCGCTGCTGCCAGTAGTGAAGACCAGGTTTCCCGTTGCTCATGTCCTGGTGCACCAGAATGGCTGTAGAGGTCTACTAGTCCTGGTCCTAAAATGTGTCCCTGACAATCTTGCACCACTGTATCGCCAGAGATTTCCTTGATGTGAGTTTCTACTGCCGTGATTACACCATCAGTAATCAGCACATCAGCGACTTGGTCAATTCCAGAAACTGGGTCTAAAACCCGGACTTGTTGAAGTAGTTTACTATTCATTGGGGAAACGGAAAATGAAAAATAATTGGCTTTTAACTTAATCCCCCTTTCTAGCTAATCATATTTAAATTACTTGTTATGACGACTTATTTTTTACATTACTAAGTATATTTTTAAAATATAGCAGTCGCCAGCGATGCAGCGCGGTCTTGGGGAGGCAGCGCGGTCTTGGGGGTCCCCCCCATGAGCGACTGCCGTGGTTTCCCCCGGAGACGAAACCTGATTACGTTGAGCCTTTATGGTTGGTAGGTTATGCAAAAAAGGGTTAAAACTTATTGATTAAGGCTCAACTGTCTTACGGTAACTTCAAACCATGAGCGACTGCATCAAGACAGGGCAGTTAGGACATGACAAAAGTCTCACACCCTTTGTAAGCGCAAGAGTTTGACTTCTGACTTCTGACTTCTGACTTTTGACTTCTGCTATACCACTTTGCCAGATTTTGTCAGACTTATAAAGATGTAATAAATAGGCCGAAAACAATTTATTTTTCAAGCTTTATGAGTCATTACAGACTTTCTGGGAGCATCCAAATTTGGAATAAACATACCACATTAAGCTGTATTAACGTGATGTTAATGCCTATAGAATAAGAGATATTTACCAAAATAGTATGCTCCCGAATTGATTAATTTTTATTGGCAGCAAATACGTTAACCAATTTGACCACTTGTGCAGGTCTATGATAAAATGTCCAATGCTGCGGAGACTCTGTTATAGCGTCAGTGTTGGATATTTTCAGCCTTTTTGTGATGTCTTCACTATTGGAAAACGTGGCTAAGTAAGTTGTTATTTCGCTAGCGCTGTAAGTAACATAATCATCATCATTTTCTATTTGACCGTTTCTATCTCCTGGAGCATCATTTTTCAAAAGAAGAAATGAGATATGGTTAGGGGGAGCAATAAGTTCCACATATTGCGTCGGCAACAGATCACGGTCACAAAATGAATGTAGAGTTAAGTCACATATTTCCATCTCAGTTTCACTACTCGCCAGGGCATTCATCCCATTGATTGTTAGCACTAGCATACAGGTTAATAACGTTACAAAACAAGTTTTGATCATTTTTTTCATTTCTTTTTTGCTTCTCCTACTTTTGGCCGACTGTAGTCAATTAACTAATTTTTTAACACTACTACGTTTTCTACCTGAAAGTTGAGGTGTAAAACCTAATAGTTGAGGTCAAAAAAATCTTTATTGAAGGCTAAACTCGAGCACTGTTGGACTTTTCTCATTTTATCAGTATAAACGAGTTGTTCGAGTTTAAAACCACTCGCTGCAAATAAATCATTATATTCTTATTCCGTGCGCCAGTAACCTTCAACCGATTAACCTTCAACCTATTTTCACATTCGCTCCATAAACTGCCACTGCAACCCCAACTAACAATACCACGGCACCTACCAAGACCAATACCCCCGGCACTTCCTGAAAAATCAGATAGCCCAAAAAACAAGCACCAACCGGTTCAAACAAAATAGCCAGGGTCACCAGGGTAGGATTAATCCAGCGTACCAACCAGTTAAAACTGGTATGTCCCACCATTTGGGGGAAAAGTGCCAATAACAAGATGTAGAGGTAAACTCCTACCGGATAATTGAGATAACTGACACCCCAGAGTAAGGATAACAGTAACAACACCAAAGCCCCCATACTGTAGGCGACAGCACTATAGCTACCGATACTCAAACCCCGCTGCTGTGCTTCACGTCCCCAAAGTACATACAAACTTGCTATCACTGCTGCCATCAATGCTAGAGAATTCCCCAACAGAGGATTACTCCCACCACTAATAGCACCCCCATCCCCCAAACTAATCAGCACAGCACCTACAAAGGCTACACCAATCCCCAAAACCGTCAGCCTAGTTAGTTTTTCCTTGAACCACAGCCAAGAAACTAGAGCAACCCAAATCGGAGTTGTGGTAACTAAGGTAGTAGATGCCGCAATGGAAGTAAAAGACAAGGAAGTAATCCAAGTCACAAAGTGTAGCGCTAAACAAATACCAGCCCCACTGGCATAGAGTAATGCACCTGGACCTAGCTGAGCTTGCCTGAAATTGCGCCAAGCTGGTAACAGTAGCATAGACGCAATAGTAAGGCGAGACCCAGCCACGAACAGGCTAAACCCTACCCCACTCACCCCAGCCGATGCGATCGCTAATCGCACAAAAATAGCTGATGTCGAAATCGCCAACACACCAGCCAAGAAAACCAATCCCACCTGCCACCGCAGCGGCTGCTTTATAATTTTCATAGCCATACAGCTTCAATCCCCAACCATTACCATTATTCCGCCAGAGGTACCAGGTGAGAAGTGAAGAAGTCTACTTAATCCTTGATAATTTCTAATTTAGAATTTAAACTATGTTTGAACTACCGCCACTCAATACTAATACAATTTGGTCAATTTTAAACGAATAAATTGATGACGATACCGTTAATAAACTACTCTGGTACTATCTAGGTTATCGTTATAACTCAACTACCGGGCAGTGGGATATAACTGAGGTTAATCCTGAATGGCAAGAAGACTATCCCGAGCCACCCAATTTCCTAGAAAGCCGCCCTGCTACGGTAAAACTAACCCGTTCAATACCCAAAGAAAATAAACAGCTATTGAAAGAAAAATTAGGTTTCAAAGGTTACAAAATCGGGGAATTTGGTCCTCGACAAACTCGCCGAGCTACCGCAGCAAACTGGTTACTGAATTATATGGAACAAAACGGTATTGCCTCAGTCTAGCGTTTTTCATACTTATGAGGTACACAGGATTTTTTCCCTATTCCCTGCTCCCTGCTCCCTGCTTCCTAAAACTTAGGAAGTTGTACCTCAACCAATTGAGAAATGCTATGTAAAATACTTCATCCTTCAACCGTACTCGATAAATCAGTAGGAACAACTACACACTCCAACTCCGCCTTGTGACTCTCCTGCTGGTTCTCCAAATTAATTGCGATCGCTTCAATTCTGATTTGAGTCGTGCCTTCGGGTATAACTAATTGAGTCATTGCCTCCAGCTCCCCAGCCGCATTGGGGAGTAAATCTATAATAGAACGGGTTTCCTGGAGCAGAGAGCGAGTTTGCACGTCTTTAACCCACAATTTAATACATAGACGAGATTGACTAGGAGGAAGTTTTATGGTAACCATTACCTTTTCTCCAGCAACCAACTCCCTAGTAGTCGGTATTGATAAAGTGGGTGCTGTTAAGGTCGCATCCAACTCTAGGGATGAAAGATTCTCCAGTTTCGCCTTAACGTCATGTTGCTTAGTTGCAGTAGCTTTTGTAGCTTGTGGGGCTATTTCTATATCGTCTACTACAATTTCCTGAGTGCTCCAATCGTGACTAGTAATACCAACTTTAGGGGGTGTTTCTGGCATTGCTAATTCTGAACTAACTAGCGACAAATCCTCAGATTCTGTCATTGACTCCAAGACCTTTTCTGGAAATTCCCTAACCTCTTCTTGGTTGCTAGCCGTTTGATTCCTCTGTTCATCTTCCACTGCTGAGTGATCTTGCCCAGCAGGATTACTCTCTGGGGATAATTCTAACCTCAGCAATTCCATCAATTCATCATCTTCCGCTAAAGCACTCAACCGTGACCAAAAACGCTCTTCCATGTTTAAGGCTCGGAAAGCATCTTCTAAAGCGATTGACTCAGGATCTTGTACAGAATCTGGAGTCTCCCACCGAGTAGTATTCAATAATTGGTTTAGCTTGGAATTCTTGAACTGGGTATCAAGGGATTCTGAATCCTCTAACTGAACATCTGTCTGAGATTGATCAATCTCACTAATCTCAATAGTTTGGATTGCCTCAGATTCCGTTAGGGAATTAATCAGCACTTCAGAAGCATCATTAGAATTAGATGAGACCTCAGAATTTATCTCTAAGTTACTATCTTCAGTAGTATTTTTAGTACTATCTTTGGACTGTTCTACTGTGTCTTGAACTAATGTGTCTTGAACTAATGTGTCTTGAACTACTGTGTCTTGAACTACTGTGTCTTGAACTACTGTGTCTTGAGGCTGTAACTCTGACCCAGTATCTTGCTCTCGATTATTTAGTTCTGGATTGGCTGTAGTCGAGGATTCTTGATCATCTAGGGAAACGGAATCAGATCCTTTAGACTGATCTTGGACATCTTCGTGCTTTGCCTCAGGGTCAGCCACCGACTGCATTGTAGGCAAATTGGGCAATTCGAGGGATTTAACAGTTATGTCACTCGGCTGATGCTGGTAAAGTTTTGGTGGTAAAGACCGTCCAGAGATAGGTTGCAAGAACAGAGATGGATGGTTTTGGGGTAGCTCAACCAGATCCAGCGTAGTCTCCTCTAAGGGGTATTCATCTAATAATAGAAGGTCTTGATCAGGTTGATCAGGTTTGGCAGATTGAGCGATGCGATTAGCAAGTACTACCATGGTTTCCATGGGCATCCCCTGATTCCCTGGCACAATTACTTCTAATAAATCCTCTACATTAGCTGTAACAGTAAATTGTTGAGTTGCTAAAGGAGTTGACTGTGAATTATAAAGGGTGATTTTTCCTAAAATTAGACCACTTTGGCAATCCGTCGGAATATCTAGACTATGGCTAAATCCTAAAAATAACTCCTCTTGAGATAGTGAGTACTCAATATCTAACAAACGTTTTCCTGTTTGAGGAAACCGCAATTGATAGCGTAGAGTAGCAGGGAATAAGTTTTCTAAAACACTATCTAAAACACTAACTGTTATACTATCACCATTATTATTAATTTTATCATTATCTACTACCAATGCTCCTTTGATAGTCAACGACTCTCCTCGCTTTGCCAGGAAAATTTCCTTATCTAGTCTTAGGGTTAAACCGTACTGATTAACATCTGTATCTGAAACCCAATCTGAATCAGAGGTTTTTCTTAGCTGTTGGTTATCTTCAGATTCCCTATCTTCCAACTCATCCAATACTGGCTGAAGCACCTGTTGTAGTAGTTGCTCCAAAGTTTCCAGAGATTCCTCCATGATGGAATTCTCAACAGTCGATTGGAGTGGTAAGTCTTCCGAGATAGTTGCTGTTAGTTGTTGGTTGGTCTCAGAATTAACCGGTGCCTCTGGGTAAACCTCTTCTACCTCTTCCAAAACTGTCTCTGGGCTAGGACTAGATTCCTCTGGGCTAACCCCAATTGGTGCTTGGGCTTGGTCAACAGGTAACTCTGGTGCAGCAATGGTTATGGGTTGTTGCTCTGGTGGTGTTATCTGACTCTCGTACTCCTGAGGGTTAGATAATTCTGATCTAGTATCTGAGCTAGCATCTGTTGCTTTCAGGTCATTAGCAATAGTATTGGTGGAGGGAGAATCAACAGCTAGCTCAGGTGTACTCAGGGAATTGTCTAGTTGAGGCGGCTGAGTATCAGTTTCGGTGACTTCTACTGGGGTGGCTTCTACTGGGGTGGATTCTACTGGGGTAGATTCTACTGGGGTAGATTCTACTGGCGTGGATTCTGCTACTGATGAGGATACAGAGGTTTTCGGGGGTGTCTCTACATCTTTGACTTTGGGTATGACTTGTAGCGCTAAAGATTTTCGCCAGGACTCACCCAGAAAATCGTCCATGATATCGTTACTGCAACGTAACTTCCACAGACCAGGTTTAAGCTTGGTGAAAGGAATAACCACCATTAACCCTTCTGAGTTGGTGCGACGCCATCGTTTCTGGGACTTGCGTTTGGGTGGCACTTGCTCTGTGCTATCATAGCTGACGCAAATTTCTACATCAGTATTGGGCCGGTTGGAACGAGCCACTATCCGATACCGACCGGATTCTATCTCCATCTCAGAAGACTTGATTGGCTTCCAGGAGCGCTCCCCCTCTTTCTGTAGTAGAAATTCCCAGTACTTCTTAGCCATTGTCGATATCTATGACCCAAAGACCTGCTAATGGACTTGATTGCTTTTCCAATTAGCTTACACTTTAAGTCGAGTATTTTGCTTATCCCCACCCTCGGGATTTGTCAACCACCGGATTCGACAGAGTGACTGACATCTACTCTGTTTAAGGGGATAAGAAAGCAATACCACAAAATTAACCTTTAAGATGTGCTTGTTGATACTAAATTTTAGGGCTAATCTTAAGAAGTAAGCATTCAGCTATCAGCTATCAGCTATGAACCGAAGGCTTGTAGCCATGTTACGGGAATGGCTTAGGGCTGACGGCTGACAGCTGACGGCTGAATGCTGACCTTAAGGATTATTCTAAGCCTGAGAGATCTCCTGCCTAAAGTGTTGCTGATTCGAAAGCTAGAATTTACCAATTCATCAGTTCATCTATTACAGTGCGAATACGATAAGTGTTCCGGTCACAAGGATTCACACAAATAACATCTACCCTGACATAATCACCTTTGGGAGCACATACAAGATTAAAAATAACGTTATTTCCTCTTTTATAGCGCCATGGGTGAAATTCAGTTTTTTCGATTTCTCCTCCATTGACAAGAATATTCATTTTTTCTATACCTTTCTTGTTACAGCTTGTCTCACTCCCACTACTAACGGAATGCCAACCTGTACTACCTCCATTTGCGCTTATTGCATTAGCTAATCCTTGGTTTAGGGTCATACTTACAATAGTTGCAACAGATAAAATGCTTAATTTCTTTAACATCGTGATTCCTCCTTATCTCTTGTTAACTAATTTTATAACATCTTATTTTTATTGATTATTAAGAATAATCAATAAAAATAAGATGTTTTTTGAAAACTTAAAATTACTTAATATTTATTGTGTATAAATTTAAGGCATTGCTGAATTAAAATAGATAATAGCGTTTTCAAACGATTTGTAAATTTATAGATTCTAGAAAAAGGCAAGAGACAAGAGGCAAAAGGCAAGAGGTAAAAGAGCTATAGAGTTTTATAGCAAACTTAAAAAAGACCTTTTCAGTTTACATCTCAAATACAAATGCTATAAAACCGTAGGGGGTAAATCTCAATGCATGCTGTTTGATCCGGTGGGTGGAACGGGCATCTTGCCCGTGGGTGGAACGGGGCGGGCTGTCCCAATTCTGGCTACGAGGAGGAACATGAAGGCTCCCCTAAGGCACCCTACTCGACTAATCTTAAGGATTTTTCTAAGCCTCAGAGATAGCTTGTCTGAAGTGCCTAATAGCTTCAACTTTGGAAGCCATCATCAGACACCGAGACAATAAGTCAATATCCAAATCTGGCAAGACTTCACTCTGGGAAATTTTTTCGTAACCATCAGAGCGCAAGTGATACAAAGCAAAGACACCATCCTCCCAAAACCAAACTTCGGGTACTCCTAATGATTGGTAACGACTTAGTTTGCTCTGATTACCACTGGTAAAGACAACTTCAATAGAGAGGTCTGCAATCACTCCTGACGCTCTACCAATTAGGTAAGATTGGTCTGCTTGTGCAGATGCTTCCCCTTCCTTCTCTTGGGTAAAGCTACCGGTTGGAGTGAACTCAATTTGTTTTTCAACAAAATAAGTACCCAGCAACAGTGCTATGACACCACTGAAGACTTCATGGTCTTGGGAAACTGCCAATATTTCTACCTCACCCCTGTAGTAGAACAGTCGAATTCCTGGGGAGTTGACGAACCCCGCTTGAATTGATTTGAAGTTATGCCAACTTACCCCGGAGTGGACTAGCCGTTGGTCTGTTTGTTTATCTACGACATAGGTCATGGCGATTATTCCTTGTTCACCATAGAAAGCCTAATCATGGAGTTTGCGATCGCAAACTTCCTGACTACCATCTTTGTAACCATTCAGCTGACAGCTGAGGGCTGACAGCTGACGGCTAACAGCTGACGCATCTTTCCTTACCAGATTAGCGAGATTATGTCCTCTTCAGCTATTGAACATTTGTTACCTTACCGAGACGAGTAAAGCGAATTTCAATCCTGCGCCTAGTTTGATCATCCTTTAAACTAATCGGAGCAATTTTTCCATTAGGTAAAATTAACTGGGCTGCAGAATAAGCCCGAAATTGCAACCCCTTCAGCCGCCCTTCCTTAGATTGAATCTCACGGAGTAATTGCACAACTGCCAAAGCTCGCATCAGTCCTAAATCAGCATTAGATCCTGGTCTAAGTTGACTGATAGAGGAATTTTTATTAACTACATTCCCAATGGTCTGGTCGATATTGCCAGCACCAAGATTAGGTTGACCATCGGTGTGACCAATCAGTTCTACTACATTAATTTCATAGTCCTTGGCATTGCTTTCAATCGCAGGGACAATTTGCTGCCGAATATAGTCTTTCATCGCTGAGGGAATTTCCGCACTGCCGGAATCAAATCGGTAAGCCCCCTGATCTTTGATTACAATAATTGGAGGTGTATCTGGTGGTTTTGGTGCTGCAGCAATCTGTACCTGCAAAGCCCTAACCTGCTGTTCTAGTGCCTTTTGGCGGTCAGTTGAGCGCTTTGCCCTAGCTCTCCAAATCGCTACGCCACGCTCAAGTTGATCAACCCGAACTGCCTTAGCTCGTAATTCCGCATTCTCCCTTGCTAATTGCACCACTTCATCTTCACTTCTGGTGAGATCATCAATGGTTGATTCCAAGGCAGTTTGTGCCAGCACAGACTTCAAAATAGACAGCAACAAAAATAAGATCAGGATCATGAAGGCATTAGACATTAAGTCTGTAAAGGCTGGCCAGAGATTTATCTCTTCATTCCAATCATTATTTCGTGAACGACGCATTTTATCAATTTCCTGTCAATTTTATAGTTATTATGTAAGTATTCAGCCGTCAGCCGTCAGCCGTCAGCTTATGCCCATAGCGCACGCTACTAATGGTGCTTTTGAATAAGCGATGCAGCCCCTACCCACTCGCGCTTTGCATCAAGAAAAGAGCTAAGCATTCGTTTAATTTGAGTTAGGTTCCAGCGTCGAAGCCTGTGCCACAAAGCTGATAGCTGATAGCTGATAGCTTACGTGATTATTTGTCATTTGCCAGGTTTATCGTTCACTGCTCAAACGCCTGACTAGCTCTCCTACAGTCATATCTTGGGTTATGCGAGTTGAACCATCGACTTGATTGGACTCAATCATTTTTTTGCTAATCTTAGCAATTTCCTGATTAGTGTTATTGAGATGATTGACAACTTTTTCAAGATTGTGTCGCATAATTTCATAATTATGCTGGTCAGTATTAGCTTGCTGAGTAAGACTTTGATCAAGGCGATCGCCTAAAGCCTGAATGCCCAGACTTACTCCTTCGGTATAGCTTTTCACATTTGACACTAACTTAGCCAATTCAGCCTGAACGTCACTCAAGCTATCGCTTCGAGAAACAATCCGTTGCTCTAATTGATCAAGCCTAGCGATCGCTGACTGAAATCCCTGTGCTCCTTGCTGAAGTTGGGGGATAATCTTCCCTAAGGCTTGTTGACTGTGATGATGCTGCTTCACTACATCTATAGAAGATTGTCTGAGGGCACTGATTTCTTCTGCCAATTTTACCAACTTAACCCCATGAAGTTGAAGTTCAGCCATTGCTACTCCCATAGCTTGGACTGATTGGGATAGCATACTGGCTGACTCAGAGAAACTGCTTTGGGTTCTAGTTAAATCTACTGTAGCCTTAGATAATTTTTGAGGAAACTGGCTATGCTCGAAGGTTTGAGCCACTTGGGTAAATTGAGCAGCAGCTAACTGAAATTCCTCAGCACTTCTGGCGATAGTACTAGCAGCTTGGAAGAATCTATTGTAAGAATTTTCTGCTATTTTAAGCACTTGAGTGTTAGCATCAGCAATTTCTTGAACTTTTTCTCGTAGTGAGGATTCCACTGCTTCTCGAACAGTCTGACCAAATTTCGCCAAAAAGTTGTCAAAGATATTGGACATCCCCTGAACCAATACATCCAGGCGTGTTTGCCCTACTAAAGTCGGCTGATAAATATTATCCAAGTAGTCTTCTAAGTAACTAATTAGATTATTTTTGGCTAGCCCTGTATTGAAGGCGACATTAACTACGGTTAAGACAGCACTAAAAAAGATCGCAGTTAAGCTAGTGGTAAAAGCAATCCCCATCCCTTCTAGGGGTTGCTGTAATTGGTTAACTAAAGTATTGATATCGGTAGCATCAGACTGACTGATTGTTTGACTCAGTGCTAACAAATTGATGGTGATGCCGATAAAGGTACCTAGTAAGCCAAAGGATAACAGTAAGCTAGGCATAATCCGACCAATGTAATCAATTTGGTCACAAGAGATGCCAACAACTTTCTCGTGGCTGTAGGCTTGGTCAATTAATGCGCCTGTATTGACCTGCTCTAAATGTCGGCTAGCATCTGAGAACCGTCTTTCTAGCTCCTCTACAATTCTGGGTTTTTTCCCACGAGGCTGTCCATGGATTAGTCTTCTTACTCGCTTCCCTAGGGATAAAAGATGGGTATGGAGAGCAAAACGTAGTAAAATTACGAATACTGATGGGATTACCACCAGTACTACAGTCAGGGCAATTAAGTAATCAGGTATTGGTAGCATAGCAGCAGCTGGGGAACTCTATAGGTGAAATGGTAGCGCAGCATCCTCAGGATGATAACCCATTTCTTTATAACCTAAGCATACCCAGACTTATCTCAAACCATTGATATTTAACTACGAAATAATAGGAGGTTATTGAGTGTTAACACTGAATAGTCAAGGGTGCATCTCCTAACAGTTTGACCCAGCAGTGGTGCGTTACGGGCAACAACCTCACCCTGGCTACGAGGCCAAATATCAAGGCCCCCCTAACACACCCTACCCATACGAAGGTGCGTTACGGGCAACAACCTAACCCTGGCTACGAGGCGAAATATGAAGGCCCCCCTAACGCACCCTAAGCAACTCAACACTCAACACTCAACACTCAACGCAATTGTTCTATCTGCCCTTTTAACTGGTCAGTTTTATCCAATAAATCAGCTTGGGTCATAGTTTCTTGTTCCCCAGAGGCCAGCCATTTCAAATTCACTGTGTTGCTCTGAGCTTCAGCATCTCCGATCACTAAACAAGCCACCGCACCACTGCGGTCAGCTCGCTTAAACTGTTTACCAAAAGCACTTCCACTCAAGTCCAGTTCTACAGCCAACCCAGCTTGGCGCAGTTGTTGAGCCAGTTTCAACCCTTGAGCTTGAGCTACTTCACCTCTGGATACTAGATAAAAATCTAGCGCTAGGGTTGGTGATGCTTGCAGTTGTTGCAGCAAAATCACTAAACGCTCCAAACCAATGGCCCAACCAACGGCTGGAGTTTTATTTCCCCCCAATTCATGGACTAATCCGTCATAGCGACCACCACCACAAACTGTTGCTTGAGCGCCTAAGTCATCAGAGATAATTTCAAAGGCAGTGTGGGTGTAGTAATCCAACCCCCGCACCAAGCGAGGATTGAGCTGGTAACTAATCCCATTATCCTGCAACAACTGCTTTACCTGATCAAAATGACTTTGGGACTCTGAACTGAGGTAGTCTAAAATGCTCGGAGCATCCTGAGCAATCTCTTGAGTACGTTTGTCTTTACTATCTAAAATCCTGAGGGGATTGCGAGTTAAACGGTCTTGAGAATCTTCGTCCAACTCATCTTTGTAAGGAGTGAGGTAATCTACCAGAGCCTGTCGATACTGTTGACGGTCTTCGGTACTACCGACAGAATTCAGGTCAAGTTTCAGGTTAACTAGACCCAAGGTATTTAGGATATCGATTGCGATCGCAATTACTTCTGCATCTGCCCTCGGATCACGAGAACCAATCACCTCTACCCCCAATTGATGAAACTGTCGCTGTCGTCCAGCTTGGGGATTTTCATAGCGAAACATCGGACCGGTATACCAGAGCCGTTGTACTCCACCAGCAGCATAGAGGCTATTTTGAATATAAGCTCGCACTACTCCCGCTGTCCCTTCTGGACGTAGTGTCACCGAACGAGGAGGGGTTGCCCGGTCGTTGAAGGTATACATTTCCTTCCCCACCACATCAGTAGCTTCCCCAATCCCCCGTTCAAACAGTTCAGTGCGCTCAAAAATGGGAGGACGAATTTCTCGATAAGCCGCTCTATTGAGAATCTGTTGTGCGATCGCTTCTACTTGCTGCCAATATCCCACTTCGTCTGGCAGGATATCCCGTGTTCCTCGTAAAGCCTGGATTAAACCCATTAACCTTTTGCTTCCCCATCATGTGAGCTGCTGTCCACCATCGGAAGTGTCTTCTTCCCAGGCACCATAGCGATTTTGATAATAGGACAAAATTTGCTTGACCCGTTCTGTTTCTAATTTATCAGCAGTCTCGGCATACTCAATCCACAATCCACCAACTTGGCTCTGATTGTAATCAAACTGCTGGGATGTTTGGGGTAGTAAATCAGCGTCTACCCCTGTCACTTGCCGTAAATGGGCAGCTACCTCTCGATATACTGCCAAGGGTAAACCAGGACAACTAATTTGATAACGCAATAGTTTACACTGCTCCATGATCCTAGGGTACCTTGTATTAGGGATTAAGTAGCAGAACCATTAACCCAATTTCTAACACCTTTAGCTATCAGCGTGTCGCGTATCAGCTATCAGCCAAAGGTCTGTGGCAACGCTACTGCAACAGTTTATGCCCATAGCGTACGCTACTAATACTTTTTCATAAAATCAGCACAATTAGTAGCGTCAGCCAAGGCCAAAGGCTTTTGGGCCACGGTACGGGAATGGCTGATGGCTGACGGCTGATAGCTGAATGCTTACCTAACACCTAACACCGTGCCCTAAGGTTACCTCAAGAAGCTGATGTTGAGGTTTCTCCAACTCGTCTAGAGACTTCAACACCGTTTTCTTCCAGAATCACCACTGGATCTAAGCCTCTATACATTTCAATCCGCTTGACTAGCACTTGTCCACCTAATAGAAACTGTCCAGCTTGAACGCTACGACTAGGCTCATTAGGGACATCTAGGATAGCGTAATAGACACCCCTACCATTGTCAACTACCCCTGTGACACTGATCTTATATGCCAGTTCTGGTTCTGGTAGGATTGGCAGTTGCAGATCAAATTCAGGAGGGATAGGGGGGATACCATCCTTGACAACAGAGCTATTGTCTGGTTTTGAACCAGGCTTAGCTTTGCTCGTCTGTGTAGGCTGAGTTTTCTGGGGCCGTGGCAAAACATTTCCTCTTGATGAGCCAGGAGACTTTCTAGGGATTGATGAGCTTGGAGCCTTACGGTCGGGCTTGCTAGCTCTTGAAGGGCTGGTCGGCCTGCTAGCTCTTGAAGGGCTGGTCGGCCTGCTAGCTCTTGAGGGGCTGGTGGGTTTTACTGCTACACTACTTCCTGTCCCAGGACGCGGACGCCAAGCCGGTCTTGGTGGTGTAGGAATCAGAGGCTGTACCCTCGTAGGGGAACTACTTGGTCTGCCAGGATTGGGCAAAATCTCCACCTCTGGTTGCACTGAAATTGCTGCAAACGGGTCAAGACGTCCCTTATCAATCCGATTTCTTACTTCATTGCTTGGCAAGGTTGTGATCAACGGTGGTATTGGTATTACCTTTTCCTGCTCCGGTTTTTCCGGGGATTTAGGAGCAAATTCAGCTACAGGAGGAGAAGGTTTGGTGCTATCCGGGGAAGCCACCGGAGTAGGTTTAGGGGTAGTCGGCTCCACTTGATCAGCCTTTCTCCCCGGTTGACAGCCTCCTATAAGCAGAGCCAGCACACTCACCCATACGATGCATGATACTTTACCCATGACCACCTAAAAATAACGCTTTATCCGAGCATACCCTTGAAGTTATCGATCTGTGGCACCAACTTCTTTGAAGATAGGATTTTTTTGGCAAATTTCCAAAACTGGAGACTCTAAGCAAAAGGCTGTGGGCAGGTCAGCCGTCAGCCTTTTGCCAAAGGCTCACCCTTGGCCAAAGGCTACGCTGCGCGAATGCGAACAGCCGTCAGTGGTCAGCTTATTTTATCCAAAAGCACCTCAACTAGAGTCCAGTTACTTTGCCAGCTGTATAGGATTCTAGATAATTTTATATTATATTTATAATAATGTATGTAGTGAAAATTAATCTTAATCTTGTGTCGGTGTCATTAACTTTTGCAAAGCTTCCAAGCCTTTTTTAACGCGGCGGGATACCGTTACTACACTGATGTCTAAGCGCTGTGCTACCTCTTTTTGGGTCAAGTCATGTAAAAAAACAAATTCCAGCACTTCACGAGTGCGCTTTTCCAAATGAGCTAGGGCTTGTTGAATGCGGATTTGGTCTTCCTGTGCCAGCTGAAAACTGCGATAGCGAGGATCTGGCACTAACTCACCCAAGCTGGTGTTTCTGTCCTCTGAATCTCCCACTGGTGTATCTAAGCTCAGAGGTTCCCGATTTTGATGAGCTAGGGTAATTTCTTGCCATTCTTCTAGGGAAATGTTTAATGCTGCTGCTATTTCTTCTTCTGTCGGTTGCCGGTTTAACGTTGCTCGTAAATTTTGAGTAATTTCCACAGATTTTTGCCGTAGGGCTAGCCAGCGTCGAGGAATGCGAATTGAATAACCCCGATCTCGTAAATAGTGCTGAATTTCACCACGAATGTAGGGGATAGCGAAGGAACTAAATGCTATGCCCTTGGTGGAATCAAATCGTTCTATGGCAACAATTAAGCCAATACAGCCAACCTGAAGTAAGTCTTCGTAGCTTTCATTACACTGCTTGACCCAATGATGAGCTTCTCTCCTCACTAGTCCTAAATTGAGAGCAACTAGCTGATTGCGAAGTTCAGGGTCAGGATATTGCTGGTACTTTTGTAATAATGTTAAGCTTTGATACTTAAGTTTATGGTTAAGGTTAGTCGCCATAACAAAGTTGAAGGTGGTAGATTACAAGTAGATCACAATTAGATCACAATCGGCTATGAGACCGCTAACTCGTGCCAATTATCCTGGATGGCTGCAACAAATTTTTACTCCCTTTTGCTAATGGGTCAGGTTGAATTGGTAATGGTTGTCGGATTCCCGATTGACGATTTCCCGGATCCAATCCCCGGAAGATCTTATGTTGCATTCCTTTTCGATCAAGGGGTTCAGTTTTATTGGCGTGGGTTTATGCTAAAGTTTTGTTTGATAACATAGGTGATTTAGTTAATTTAGTTTATTAATCTCCAAAAGCACCGCCCTGGTCATAGTGTTATTGCTTTAATTGTAGATTTACCATTAAGTTTATTAAAACAGTAATTTCACCCGAATCCCGAATTAGAAACGATGAAAGTTTATTAATAATACATACAGGATAACGAAAACGCCACATTCCGATCAAAAAAGGGGCATACGCCCCTTAGCAATTAACGTTTTTGCCAATTTCCCATGCTGGGAGTCAGTGGCTTCCAAGACTCAAACCAAGGTCAGCTATGCTTGTTTTGGTTGAATGCGACCGTAAAATATTCCCTGAACTTTCACTTCTTCTGGCTCATCAGCACCTAAGTCAGTATCTGAGGGTTGTTCACTTATGAATGTACCAGCAATTTCGCCACTCTCGCTATCTACTTGAGCTATGCGCAGCTCAATGGTGCCTTCTCCCACATCTGCGCTCTTAACATTGGCAAACTCTTGGCTATCCGCTTGAGATGGCAGAGCAACCGAATTATCATAACCACTAGCCAGACCTCGACCTTTGGGATCTAGGAAAACAGCACCCCGATAAGAGGGGACGTAGAAATCACCAACAAAGTCGGTGGAAGCATTGATGCTCTCCAAACCAGGCTCAGTTGTGGCAACCAATTTTTTAATGGTAAACAGGAATGGGACTTGCTCACCTCCAGGCAACTGAATAGTGATGGGTTGGAAATCTATACCATCCTTTTCCAAAAACTTCAGACTACCATCTTCTTGAAAAACTAAGTCTCCTCGCACTTGAACCAGGCTAGAGGTATAACGGGTCAATAATTTGCCGGGAAGATATTCTGCCTCTTTGCGCTTAGTTCCTTCTTCCTTGACAAAGAAGTTGGTTGGCTGTACGCATATATCGACAATCTCATAGGACTGGTCAGGGTCTACAGGAATAGCACCCCGAGTCATTTCTGACAGCTGTGGACAGTTATTGGCTAAACCAGTGTTTTTAATCTGGTCATAGGTAAGTCCTTCGATACTTTCCAAGCTGGCTACATCTGGAGAACAGGAAGCTGTAAAGACCCCCAGACATAACGCGAGGAAGGCACAAATCAAAGCACGATACTTCATAGTCAATCTCAATCGTCAATAATCAGATCTAAAAATGTATGTTAGGTTGGTTCTGGAATTGGGTTGCTGGTGCCATAGGAGTTAAACAGCTGCTGCCCTCTAGGCATTGACCAGTATGATCCACAATTCACACCACACCCATGTTATAAGTCGGGCTACACACAAACTATCGGGAAGCTTGTTATTTGGTTGAACTACTGCCATTTGGGCATAGGGCATGCAAAAATGGCACCGATTCCGTGAGCCTCAGCTGTTCTTTAGAGCATTGTACACGGGAAGAGCCGCCTTTACTGCGACAGTTATTTGATGGAATGGATCGGGATAAAGATTTGGATTCAGAGCAATTACAGGCTAAATTACTAGAGATTAGCGCTGATCTTCGTTCTTTGGCAAAGAATTACCAAGATGATAACTTAGCGCTGTTGGCTATACTCAGGGGTTTAGAGGAAGTCCATGGCGAGATTCGAGACGGGTTATTTCAAGCCTCATTGCCGGATACTCGCCAGAAACTATATGATTTTCTAAAGGATATTGAAGAAAAGGGTGGTTGGCCCTATATTGAACGCATGAATCTAATCTCTGTACTTAATAAGCTGCCTGAGTCAGCCCGATCTAAGCAGGGTATCACTGACGACCACTAGGAAACTGTTGCCCAAGTCCTGGGATGATTGATAGAGATTTAGAACAGACCGAAGAGTCCGGAAGAGCGTGAAAACCAGACTATATCCCGCTTAAATTTAGGAAAAACCTTGCTTGCTGAGCAAGTCATCGGTGCTAGGCAATAGCCCAACGTCAATGGTGGGAGCCAATACACCCACTGGACAAAATCCCGACAGAGTGACTTAAGTTAAGTAACTACTATCAGTACTACTAGATGACGACAAAATAGCGAGACAAGCCAGATCAAGCTTTGGCGGGTCAGCAAGACACTAACTCTTTCCAATGCTAGGATTTTGCCGTCAGAGTATTAAAATTTAAGTAAGTATATACTACTATTATGGCGATTGCCGGAGATTCAATTAAATTTGGGACAGACGGCTGGCGAGGTATCATTGCCGCCGATTTTACCTTCGAGCGCTTGGCAATAGTTGCCCCTGTTGCTGCTCAAGTTCTGGCAGATGCTTATGGGGAAACCACGGGTAGCCAAACGATTATAGTGGGTCATGACCGACGCTTCATGGCAGAAGACTTTGCCAAAAAAACTGCAGAGGTGGTTCAATCTGCTGGTTTTGATGTCTTACTCTCTAACAGTTATGCTCCTACACCAGCCTTCAGTTGGGCAGCCAAGTCCCAAAATGCTTTGGGAGCTTTGGTAATTACTGCTAGTCATAATCCTGGCAATTACCTAGGCTTAAAAGTCAAAGGAGCGTTTGGTGGATCAGTTCCTCTAGAAATAACTAAACAGATTGAAGCCAAACTTTCTCAAGCACCAGCTACACCTAAGAAAGAGGGTAGTATCAAGACCTTTGACCCATGGTCAAGTTACTGTGATGCCTTAAGACAAAAGGTTGATATTGCCCTGATTCAACAGCTGATTAGTCAGGGTAAACTGACTGTCTTTGCCCATGTGATGAATGGTGCAGCAGCAGGAGGCTTGAACAAGATTCTTGGGGTACCTATTATCGAAATTAAGGCCGAACGGGATCCCTTATTTGGTGGCAAATCCCCAGAACCTTTACCCGGTTATCTGTCTGAGCTATTTGAAGCGCTCCAGAGTCACCACCGCGAACCGGGTGTTGAATTAGCGGTTGGGTTGGCATTTGATGGGGATAGCGATCGCATTGCAGCGGCTGATGCTCAGGGCAATTTCCTTAGCCCCCAAATCCTGATTCCCATCCTGATTGAACATCTAGCATCACGACGTAACTTTAGTGGTGAAGTGGTCAAAACCCTTAGTGGTTCTGACCTAATTCCTAGAGTGGCAGCACTGTATAATTTGCCAGTTTATGAGACTGCTATCGGTTACAAGTATATTGCTGACCGGATGTTATCCACTCCTGCTTTGCTAGGGGGTGAGGAATCCGGAGGCATTGGCTATGGCAACCATATTCCTGAGCGAGATGCTTTATTATCAGCACTGTACATATTAGAAGCGATCGCTAAATCTGGAAAAGACTTAAGTGAACTCTACAAGAGTCTCCAAGAGCAAACTGGCTATGCTTCTGCCTATGACCGGATCGATTTACATCTATCGGGGATGGAAGTGCGATCGCGTATACAAGAACAATTACAAACTCAGCCTCTCCAAGAAATTAATGGTCAGGCAGTGGTGGATTGCCAAACCACCGATGGGTACAAATTCCGTTTAGCTAACGACAGCTGGTTGCTGATTCGTTTTAGTGGCACTGAACCCTTATTGCGACTCTACTGTGAAGCAGCTACCCTTGAACAGGTAACTCAAACCTTGAACTGGGCTAAAGATTGGGCCAGTCAGTTTTAGAGTTGAAATGTTGGATTAGTGTTGGATTTTGGGTTAGCTGGTTTTGGGTGCGATATTGAAAATCTGGGCAATGGTTAAGTAAGATCACAATCGGGCATTAAACGCTGCTTGAACTGTATCGAATTGACTCTGATTGCCAGTTAACCTTTGATCAAACAATCTGACCTTGTTGCTTTGAGTAATCCAAAATCCCAACATCAAACCCCAAATTTGCTGCCAAAATTGCTGGTTGTAGCTACAGGCAATCCTGGTAAGCTGCGGGAGATGCAGACATACCTAGATTCTTTGGACTGGGAATTGCAGTTAAAGCCACCAGAGCTAGAGATTGAAGAAACTGGGGATACATTTGCTGCCAATGCTTGTCTGAAGGCATCAGTAGTAGCCCAGACAACTGGAAAATGGGCAATTGCTGATGATTCTGGTTTGCAAGTTGATGCCCTAGATGGTGCTCCAGGGATTTATTCTGGACGCTATTGCAAAACCGACCAAGAGCGAATTGAGCGGCTACTGGGGGAGCTAGGTTTGGAAGTGAATCGGCAAGCCCAGTTTGTTTGTGTAGTGGCGATTGCTCGTCCAGATGGTGCGATCGCTTTTCAAGCTGAAGGGATTTGTCGGGGGGAAATTTTGCCAGCTCCTCGGGGAACTGGTGGCTTTGGCTACGACCCAATTTTTTTTGTTCCAGAGCAGGGGTTGACCTTTGCTGAGATGGAGCCTGAGATCAAGCGATCCTGCTCTCATCGTGGCAAGGCTTTTGAATTACTACTGCCTCAGTTGAAACATTTAGGTTAACTAGCGTGGGATACTCTTAAACCGTCAATTCCCTATAAAAATCAACTGAGGCACGCTAACTCGGTAAACTGTGCCTCGCAATTAAACCCCTAAAAATAGGGATAAATCAGTATTTAACAGCATGAAATGGACATGGATATTTTTATAGCGCTAGTGTATAATCAAGGTATAGGACTTAGCTGTTGATAATGCCAAAGAAAGTAGGAGCAACAAAAAAGATATCAACTCAAGTTGTCCCAGTAGTGGGGATGACTGGATCGGTTGAAATTGAGTTGCTGTCTACTATGAAAAAGCTGGGGGTAGTTAGGTCTGAGTCTTACAACAAGCTAGGTAGCATTAGCTATTGGGGACTTGACTGGAAGAAAGCTTACCCAGAAGTTAGAAGTTTTAGACCTCCCGAATCATTGGGACTACCCTCTAAATTGATGGAATGGACGGTTAGCGATGTAGCCAAGGCCATTACAGCGAGCCAGGCGGCCTGTATAGAGGTAGTAATAAAGAAGGTCTATCGTAAATTTCCTGGAGATAAGAATAAAAAAACCAGAAAAGAGCTTTGTCAACAACTAAAAACCTTGACTTTCCTAGAAAGTTCATTGCTGCACAGACTCGTAAGAAAAGAGTTCCAAAAAGGACATTCTTGGGTTAGGAACCAGATAGTTTATCAACAAGGAGGTTATAGCTGCCAGCAACTCTCTCGTAATACCTATCAACTGGAATTGGCGGGATTAAGGAGAGGGAAGAGGAACAGGATAGTGGTCAGATCTAATCGAAAAATCAAAGGACAGATTAGGTTGATCTACAACAAACTTCAGCAAAGATTTGAAATTCACTTCTTAGTAAACCATGGCACTTCAGAAATACCTGCCGACCGTCAGAGTATTGGAGTAGACAAGGGATACACTGAAGCATTCTATGACTCAGAAGGTCAGGGACACGGGAAAGGACTAGGTAAAGTAGCTACAATAAAATCAGATAGAATATGTAAAAAAAATCGAAACAGAGGAAAGCTGTGGGCTATTCACCGGAAACTAGAAAAGATAGACTCAGCCAAGTCTGCTAGAATACTAAGAAACAATCTGAGCAGAAAGACCGAGAATAAACGATACAGGAGAAACCAATCAGAACTAAAGGCAATAATAGGAGCTGCCTCAAAGTCTCTTTTTGATGAAAAATCCTTAAAAGTATTTGCAGAAGATTTAACACAACCGTTTAAGAATAAGCGTCAGTCTAAGGCTATGTCCCGCAAACTCAATAGTTGGATGATTGGAGTTATGCGGGACTCCTTGCATAAATGGGCGAATTGGACTGGCTCGGTTGTCACGGAAGTTCAGCCTAGTTACACGTCGCAAGTTGACTCCAGGAATGGAACCCTATTAGGGAAAAGGACTGGGGATAACTTTACCGGATTTGATGGGGTCGTGTTACAGGCTGACCACAATGCCGCCAAGAACATCCTTGCTAGGGGTGCGGACAAGGAAATTTCTCGGTTCTCTTCTAGGGCTGAGGTTCAGGCAGTGTTGTTGCGTCGTACCGCGCGTTTCTTGAAAGGTATGGGACTGAGCTTGCTAGATGCAGTTGAGCTTGGCTGGCTTGACTCCAAACATAGCAAAACTCAGGCTTTCAAGCAACTCCTGACCGGGATGCCAGGAACGTCCAAATAGACGAGTGGGAGGTTCAACTCCAATTACTGTACGACCACTCCTCACTTGGACAACAATAAATTGCACCTTGACCGGATTATCTGGGTTTATCCCAACTTATACCGGTTTAAGAGTATCCCTCAGCTCCCTTGGTATATTGGTATATAGGATATTTAGACGGCTTCTAGATTTTTTTCCCCAGTACGAATTCTGACCACCTGATCGACGGGGCTAATGAAAATTTTACCGTCGCCAATTTCACCGGTGCGAGCTGCAGCGATCACTTTGTCTACGACCATATCGACTTGTTCATCTTCTACGACGATTTCTACTTTGAGTTTTTGTAGGAATTCCACAGTGTACTCTGAACCGCGATAACGTTCAGTCTGACCTTTCTGGCGTCCAAAGCCTCGGACCTCAGACACTGTCATTCCTACAATGCCAGCGTTGACTAGGGCGATTTTGACTTCGTCCAGCTTAAATGGCCGGATGATGGCTTCTACTTTTTTCAAGCTCCTAACTCCTCAGTTGTTCTGCTATTCATTTGTTATATGATAAGCATGACACTTTATCTGACTGTGGATGTGGAAATTTTTGTAAATGCTGATAGGGTAACTCTCAAGTGTTGATCTCGATTGATCAACCGCGAAGACGACTCGCTTTTCTATACTTATCGATATATTAGCTGCACAGGTATTTGGTGACTGCCCACCAACTCATGCTCCCCTGCTTTTATGCCGCACGCATCCTTCCCGTCTTTGCAGTTCATTCCCTTAACTATACCTTGAGCCTGTGGCAAAATTGAGGTAAGCCCATCTATTCACCATTCCCAGCATGACCGCAACCACACCCACCCTGGCAACCAAATACGAACCCAAAACCACCGAAGCCAAGTGGCAAAAATACTGGGAAGAAAACCAAGTCTTCAAAGCTGACCCAAATCACCAGGGTGAACCCTACTGCGTTGTTATCCCCCCACCTAACGTTACTGGGAAGTTGCACATGGGTCATGCCTTCGAGAGTGCCCTGATTGACACCCTCGTGCGTTACCACCGGATGACAGGACGCAATACCCTGTGGCTACCGGGAACTGACCACGCTAGTATTGCTGTACAAACCATTCTCGATAGACAGCTAGAAGCTGAAGGCAAAACCCGCTATGACTTGGGACGGGAAAAGTTTCTTGAACGGGCTTGGGTGTGGAAGGAAGAATCAGGTGGCACCATCGTTAACCAGCTGAGGCGTTTGGGAGTCTCGGTGGATTGGTCGCGGGAACGCTTCACGATGGATGAAGGCTTATCGAAAGCGGTAATTGAAGCCTTTGTCCAACTTTATGATCAGGGACTGATTTATCGGGGCGAATATATGGTCAACTGGTGTCCAGCCTCGGAGTCGGCTGTATCAGATTTGGAAGTGGAAAATAAGGAAGTTGATGGGCATTTGTGGCATTTTCGATATCCCCTGACTGATAGCAATGGTTTTGTGGAAGTAGCTACCACTAGACCAGAAACTATGTTGGGGGATACGGCGGTTGCAGTTAATCCTGATGATGAACGCTACCAGGATTTAATTGGTAAAACTGTAACCTTGCCAATTATGGGACGAGAAATTCCGATTATTGCTGATGAGTTGGTTGATCCAGGGTTTGGCACCGGTTGTGTCAAGGTAACTCCTGCCCATGACCCTAATGACTTTCAAATGGGTCAGCGTCATAGTCTGCCATTCATTAACATCATGAATAAGAATGGCACCTTAAATGAAAAGGCTGGCCCTTTCCAAGGACAAGACCGGTTTGAAGCCCGGAAAAATGTGGTGAAGCAGCTCGAAGCAGAAGAGCTGTTGCTTAAGGTAGAGGACTACAAACATACGGTACCCTATAGCGATCGCGGAAAGGTTCCTGTTGAACCCCTAATCTCAACGCAATGGTTTGTCAAAATTCGCCCCCTAGCTGACAGAGCCCTAGAGTCTCTTGACCAGCACCATTCACCAGTATTTATCCCGGAACGTTGGACAAAGGTCTACCGAGATTGGCTGGTGAAATTAAAAGACTGGTGCATTTCCCGCCAACTCTGGTGGGGACACCAAATTCCGGCTTGGTATGTGGTGAGTGAAACCAATGGCACAATCACTAGCGAGACTCCGTTTATTGTGGCTCACCATGAAGCAGAGGCTAAGAAAAAAGCCATAGCAAAATTTGGAGAAAATGTCAAGCTAGAGCAAGACCCAGATGTGCTGGATACCTGGTTTTCTTCAGGATTGTGGCCCTTCTCTACTATGGGGTGGCCTGATCAGACCAAGGATTTGAAGACTTACTATCCCACTACCACCCTGGTAACAGGTTTTGACATCATTTTCTTCTGGGTTGCCCGCATGACCATGATGGCAAGACATTTTACGGGTCAGATGCCGTTTAAGAGTGTTTACATCCACGGGCTAGTGCGGGATGAGAACAATAAGAAAATGTCTAAGTCCGCTAACAATGGTATTGACCCCTTAATCCTGATTGACAAGTATGGTACGGATGCCGTGCGCTATACCTTGGTTCGGGAAGTGGCAGGTGCAGGTCAAGATATCCGATTAGAGTATGACCGCAAGACGGATGAGTCAGCTTCTGTAGAAGCATCCCGCAATTTTGCCAATAAACTGTGGAATGCAGCCCGGTTTGTAATGCTAAACCTTGATGGTAAGACTCCCGAAGAGTTGGGTCAACCAACAGTAGAGGCATTGGAATTATGCGATCGCTGGATTCTTTCCCGTTTTCATCAAGTGGTGCGTCAAACTAGGGATGATCTAGATGCTTATGGCTTGGGAGAAGCGGCTAAGGGACTTTATGAGTTCATCTGGGGTGATTTTTGTGATTGGTACATTGAACTGGTAAAACCTAGGCTGCGTCAGGATGCCAATTCTCCGTCGCGGGTTGTGGCACAGCAAACTCTAGCTTACGTTTTAGAGGGTATCCTAAAGCTCCTCCATCCCTTCATGCCCCATATTACTGAAGAAATCTGGCACACCTTGACCCATAAATCTGGGGAGGTGTTGGCGCTACAACCTTATCCTATAGAGTACCTAGATGGTCAAACTGGGGAAGAGGAACTACAGACAACGGAGAGCGAACTGCTAACCGATAATACATCCGATTATCCTGATGCCCAATCACCGAGGTCAGGAACATCTTTGTCTAAGGAAAAGGAAATCTCTAAGCAAAGTGTAGCTGTATTGTTTAAAGTGCCAGAAATTTCTAGGAAGTTGTTCGAGGACTACAAAGAACCGATAATCGCAGCAGGGTTGGTTGTGGGAGTAATTATTGCCCTGAATATCCTCACAGCCTTCGTGGGTGCGCTCAATCGCATTTCCTTAGTCTCAACTAGTTTAGAACTGATTGGTCTAGGATATGCCATTTGGTTTGTTTCCCGTTATGTGCTCAAGGCTGAGAATCGTCAAGAGTTATCGGAAAAAATTAAATCCATCAAAGCAGAAATTGTTGGTAAGGAAGACAGTCAGCAATCCTCGGAATTGAGTAAAATTGAGTCCAAAATGGGGATGATTGATGGAAATATACAACAGGGAGAAGATATTAAAGATATAGAAGATATCAAAGATATAGAAGAGGGGCAGGTTAGAATAGACCATGACGTTCCGCCCATAGGCAATACCCACTCTTCTATATCCCCAAGTTCTCTAATTGACTCAGAACTAGAGCAAAGGTTTGAGCTGCTGATCGGTACAATCCGTACTATCCGCAACCTCCGGGCTGAAGCAGAGATTAAACCAGGGGTGACCGCACCTGTTATTCTGCAAAGCAGCAACAGTGACGAACGTCAAATTTTGGAAGCGGGTCAAGCCTATATCAAAGACATAGGTAAGGTCAATCAATTAACCATCACTCCAGCCTTGGAGAAAGAGGTAAAAAATACCATGGCGGGTGTAGTCGGCACAGTCCAGGTGCTAATTCCCCTAACTGGTGTGGTGGATGTGGATGCTCTACGGGCTAAGTTAGAAAAGAATTTAGGTAAAGTGGAGGCGGAAGTCAAATCCTTGTCTGGGCGTCTGGGTAATAAGAACTTTGTGAGTAAAGCTCCAGAAGCAGTGGTTAAGGGTGCTCAAGAGGCATTAGCTGAGGCTAAAAAGCAAGAGTCTATTTTACGCGATCGCTTAAATAGACTTTAATCATATTTCAATCAAACCGGTAATGCTACACCTAGCTCAAGTTCAAGACAATAACGATTTTGGCGGGCTCCAATTGCAACTACTTGCCCGCCAAAACTCTGATCAATTCTGGGAAGTCATTGAGCCAAGACCTGTCGCGTTTACTAATTCCCAAGCTTTAAAAGAAGGTTGCTTAGTCTTAATCGATCTGGCTGAAACTCAAGAGGTAATCTCTATTCAATCTGCCACCGATTGGGTGTTAGATTTAGTCAAGAAGTATTTAACAGCTGAGGTTAAGTCTACCTTTTTAGAGGAAGAAATGAAACGGGCTGAACAATGGCGGCAAGAGCTAACCTTGAAAAGCCAAGGGTTAGATATCCGCGATTTAGAAGTAGAAGCACGTCGCGAAAAAATTGAAGCCTTAGCAGAAAACTTGAAATTGGAGAAGAAACAGCTGGAGCAAAAGGTAGCTCAATTGCAGGCTAAAATTGATCAAGCCGGTAATGAGTAAAGGGAATAGGGAATAGGGAATAGGGAATAGGGAATAGGGAAACAGAGGGAGGTGTGGGTCGAAATTCCTGTTGGAAGTAACCAGGAAACTAAAAAAGTAATTTGTCAAGTAATTCGTAGTCTACCCCCATTATCCCCGTAAGGGATAACGAGGGATGAGGTTACTACCAATGAATTTGACTCAAAATATACCGCAAGCGGTCATAATCATCCTTAAGTAAGACACTCAAGGTTCGTCCGGCCTTGACTAACCAGTCACGGTCAGTCTGACGAAGACGATAAACTTCTCTAATCACAGCTGCTGTCAGGGGGTCTACTGGGGCACCATTCACTTCCAAAAGTGTTCGCAAAAAATCCAACTGTTCACTAAAGTGAATAACCTCTGATGGTTCACACTGGTAGACAGGTTGATGAATTTGCGGGGGACGGGGTGGAAGATACTGATAGACTCGACCGTGATGGTTGCTAAAACCATTAACACCCTCTTCGGAAGACATAAATCCAACGATGGCAGCACGGAACTCAGTTTTGAGCATGGCGAAAATCTGAGGCTGCTGCTCACGTAATTCTGCCAGTGACAATCCTAAAGCTGTTGCTCGATGAACCGAGTCAATGGGGCTAGTGGTAGCATAATAAACTACAGCAAAAATTTGATTACCTGACTCATCATCTACAGATTTTACCCAGCTGCCAAAGGGAGGCATGACTGGAAAGCTTAGATCTTCTGGCTCTAAACATTGAGCGAGAAATTCTGTAGTTGCTGTTTCAATCACCTCAGCAAGGTGATTTTCTGAGCGATTGCTGGGAGTAAACTGGGGTAAGGGAAGGCGCATGGTTTAGCGATTAGTCATGATTAGTCATTAGTCATTAATTATTGATCTCTTTGATCTATGCCTGTCCACTAACCCTTTTTACCAATTTTTGGTTTCACCTCTTCGATTTCCGACAGCTGAAACGTCACTAATTTATCCCAGTTACCTCCTTCAAACAGCACAGCTGCTTTACCATCACTAACCCTCTGTACTAGCCCCTCAAAGCGATAATAGGTATCGTCAACATTGATTACGCGAACTATAGAACCTGGAAAAATCATGATTGCCTCAAAACTTAGATTTCCTTTACTAGGATAGGAGATATTGGACTTATTAGTCATTAAATCTTCGCGGCTGGATACCCCATCCTTCTTAAAGTGGGGAGGAAAGCCGCGCCTCCAATTAGTGGTTTACAATTAATCCCGTTGAACGTTTTAGAAGTCGGACTTTTCGGGCAGTAAATTGTCCAATTCTTTTCCAGTTAACATCGCTAACAGAAACTTGCCTTACTGTCTCACCGCTCACCCAACCTCGATAGGTTATCCCAGCCTTAACCGCCTCAACATAGTCTCCTTTGCGAAAACCATGGCTAGTGGTTGTCCCACCGTATTTACGTCGTTTCCCACCCTTAGAAAACTGCAATAGATGCAACTGGCGACGACTTATGGGGGCACGTCTAATGACTGAAAACACAGCATTAGTTACATCACAGTTTTTTGGAACACTCAGTTTTCCGTTGCGGTGATAATAATTTTGGCGTCGAAAAAAATGAGTAGCAGCTAGGGCTATTCCATCTACTGCATGGGTATTAACTGTTTGCTGACTTTTGTCAGTTTTGTCTTTTATTAGTCCTAATGCCTCTCTTTTTAAAGCGGTCTCCCAGCCTTGTTTTTGAATTACTGGGGCTATTTGCTCCAACTGAGAGATTGCCCAATACTGGCCTACCATCACAGGAGAAAACCCTTTGCTCCCTCTTGCCTTGACCACTTCATAGACGATGACATTTACTGGATACAAAAAACAAAGCTCTTTTGTTACCCGATTTTCTAGTTGACGGTTTGCCCTAATTGAAGGGGGAACCCTTTTTACTCTACGGTTTGAGAATCGTTTTTGCCGATGAGACCTTTGTGAGTAAGCAACCTTGCGATCTATTCGACGACTTCTACGAGTTTTTCGCATCATTCGCCGAGTATCCATGCGTTCTCGAACTTTCTTGTCAGGCAAGATCAGATGTCCTGTCCAAAGAGTGATTTTACTTGACTGAACAGCCATACCAGAAAACATCTTTCCGGGGTCAATACCAATGGCAATATCCTGGGTTTGATTTCCAGATGGTTGATTAACTAGCTGAACAGCAAAAACATTTAGATCGTTTGGATAAACAACGGCAAGACCGCATAGCAGCCAGCGGCGAGCGCGAGAAGCTTTTGTCGGCATTAATGGTTTGCCATCAGGTGAAATTACTGGAACTCGTAACATGGTGATAAACCTCACGAGAAAAGTATTTAGGTTACCCTGTCCCCTTGACCACCGAATCCAAGATGTCCTGCCCAAAGCAGCAACTGACAACACAGTTTTAAAGAGATCCAGACTGGGGAAGCATCTGGAAGTTCTTACCAGGATTCGGCTCAATGGTCTAGTCAATCACGGTAGTTGGTTGTCTACCAAGCCCCATCCTCTTAGGGTGGGGTTATTGACCCAGTATCTTATAACCCATAACTCATTGAAACTTCAATCGCTGTCGATAATTGGCCACTGCTTGAGCCAACCCTAGACCAAGAAAGTTGGTTAGTAGGGCTGAACGACCGTAACTGAGTAAAGGTAGAGGAATTCCTGTGATGGGAGCTAAGCCAATAGTCATCCCAATGTTGATCACGGTTTGAAACACAATCATTGAGAGCACGCCAATTGTTACCAGAGAGCCAAAGTTGTCTTTAGCATTCTGAGCAATCAGCACCAAGCGTAGGCACAACCACCACAGGGCTAATAAAATACACAAGCAACCTACAAAGCCTAGTTCTTCACCAATGGCTGAGAAAATGAAGTCAGTATGCTGTTCCGGGATAAAGTGGAGTTGAGTTTGAGTTCCCTGGTTTAGTCCCCTTCCCCAAAGTTGACCAGCACCGATCCCAATCCGAGACTGAATTAGGTGATATCCTCCTCCAAGAGGGTCTAGATCGGGGTTCAAAAAGAGCGTTAATCGGTCTTTTTGATAGTCCTTCAACAGATTCCAGAAGACTTTTCCTAACGGTCCGACAACTAGGTTAATAACCAGGGTACCCAAGGCTCCCAACCAGCGCCAAGGGAGACTGAGGAAAGCAATCAGTGTGATTACAGCAGCCCAGGTATACCATGCAGGTGAAGATAGACTGAAGACAATGGCTGACACCAGAGGGGAAATCAACACGAGCAACCAGGCGGGATTGGCATTTGCCCAGTAAAGCATACTCAAGGTAATTGCCCCAAACACCAAGGATGTTCCCAGATCAGGCTGCCCAAACACTAATGCCCAAGGTAATATAGTTACTGCTAAAGCTGCTATTACTGCTGGAATGGTAGTAGCGGGCCGTTTGTGCAAGATGGCAGCTAGAGTAATAATCAACCCGATCTTGGCAAATTCTGAGGGTTGAACATTAAACCCTCCAATGGTAACCCAACGCTGAGCCCCCTTAGCACTGGCACCGATCATCATTACAGCAATTAAGGACAGATTGGTGATGGCGTAAATTACCCAATGCCATTGGATCAGGGAATGATAGCGCGATCGCGCGATGAATAGAGCGATGAACAATCCAATACTACCAATGAGCAAGTGGGAGACCCAATAGTTTCCACCATTGTCGATGGCTGCAGAGCGAATCATCACTGCCCCAAAGATGGTTAGCCCCACAGTCAGGAATAATAGTTGCCAGTCTAAGTCCTGCCAGGGGGCCCACAACAGCCGCCAACGAATACTATTTCTAAATTTAAATTTATTAATTTGTACCATCCGTTATGAGGTATGAGCGATTAGGTATGAGCTAAGCTAAAACAGATTTAAAATTCTTGAACTCTCCACGGGTTGAAACCGCGTGGATTCTAAGCTGATGTCACTTCGCGGGTTAAAACCGCGCTCCATGACGCTTCACGATACGATTTAGATAATGAGTCTAGTTTGTACCGTCGTGGCAGGTTCAAAGCTGCCCTACCGACCTCGGCTAGGGAAATCCCTAGCTGTGTCGCTACTTTACGCAAAATATTGATTAAACTAAGCCGGTGAGTCGCCTCACCGACTCGTCTTCAAAACCGGACGTGAAAGTTTCCCTTCATCCGGCTCCTCATCATAGGAACCATTGTCATTGGTACCTCATTAAATCGGATTGTTATC